>JAKOQS010000155.1 GCA_029778235.1 Chloroflexota bacterium
CGCGAGCGGGACGCCGGGTTGTAGAGGGCCAGCACCAGGTCGGCCTGCGCGATGTGGACGAGCCGGTTCTCGATGACCGACCACGGCTTGAGCCGGTCCGACAGCGAGACGACCGCGAAGTCGCCGCCGATGGGGGCGCCCGCGCGGGCGGCGACGGCCTGGACGGCGCTCAGCCCGGGGAGCACCCGGATGGGGACGCCCGCGAACGCCGGATCCTCGGCCACCTCGAACACGGCCGAGGCCATGCCGAAGATGCCCGCGTCCCCGCCGGAGACGACGGCGACCCGCTCCCCGGCCAGCGCGAGGTCGAGGGCTTCGCGCGCCCGGTCGCGCTCGACAGTGTTGCCGGACGCGTGCCGCGTCAGCCCCGCCCGTTGCGGCACCCGGTTGACGTAGGGGCCGTACCCGAACACGTGGTCGACATCGGCCAGGGCCGCAGTGACCTCGGGGGTGATCCAGCGGTCCGGACCCGGTCCCAGGCCCACGACGAGCAGTGCTGCGGGCGGCGGGGCGGCGATGGCGCCGGAGGTGAGTCCTCCGAGCGCCACGGCCGAGTCCTCGATGGACTGAGGCGAAGTCCTCGGCGCGTTGACCGGCAGTCCTCGGCGCGCTGAGGCCGAGTCCTCGGCGTGCTGGACCCCAGTCCTCGGCGCATGCAGAGCCGGGTCGGCGGCGTCGCGGGTGCGGCGTCCGTTGCGGGCGTCGCCCGGCACGATGATGAGGGAGAAGTACGGCACCGTGTCGGCGTCCACCTCGGCGACCGGGGCGACGCGCTGCTGGGGCGTCGAGGCTCGTTCGACGTAGATCGCGCCGTCGAGGCGTCCGGCGGCGGTCAGGGCGCGACGCACCGCCGGGAAGGTGCGGCCGAGCTTCATGATGATGGCGCCATCGGTGTCGGCCAGGCGGCGCGCCAGTTCTGGTTCGGGCAGCGTGCCGGGCAGGACGGTGAGCACGTCGGTCTGGCGGACCAGCGGGGACGCCGCCGCTGCGGTCGCCGCCGCGAAGGCGGGCACTCCGGGGACGATCTGGGTGGCGTAGCGGGCGGCCAGCCGGTCGTGCAGGTACATGGCCGACCCGTAGAACAGCGGGTCGCCCTCGGCGAGCAGGACGACGAGGCGTCCGGCGTCCAGGTGGGCCTCCAGCCGGGCGGCGGCGTCCTCGTAGAACGCTCCCATGGCTCCGGCGTAACCACCCGGGTGGGCGGTGTCGCCGGTGGTCACGGGGTAGGTGAGCTGGTCCTCGATCACACCTGCCGGGAACAGGTCCGCGGCGATCCGGCGGGCGTTCGACGCCTTGCCGGGGCCCGCGTGGAAGGCGATGACGTCGGCGGCGGCGATGAGCCGGGCCGCTTTGAGGGTGACCAGTTCGGGGTCGCCGGGCCCGACGCCGACGACGGCGAAGCGAACGCCCGACGCCGCTCCCCCGCCTCCCCCGACCAGTACAGAGGTCCCGGTCGCCGTGGCTTCTGCGGCCCCGACGGGTTCTTGGGGTGCGCTCATTCTTCCTCCTGGGCCAGGGCGTTGAGGGCCGAGGAGGTCATGGCGGAGCCGCCGCGGCGCCCGGTGACGGTCACATACGGAATGTCGATGCCGTGGTCGGCGGCCAGGTCGATGAGAGCCTGCTTGGACTCGGCGGCGCCGATGAACCCGACCGGGCACCCCACGATGGCCGCCGGACGCGGCCCGCCGTCGAGGATCAGTTCGAGCAGGTGGAACAGCGCGGTGGGGGCGTTGCCGATGGCGACGACGGACCCTTCCAGCCAGGGTTCCCACAGCGACACGGCGGCCGCGGCGCGGGTGGTGCCGAAGGCGCGTGCCAGGTCGGGGACGCGGGCGTCCTTCAGCAGGCACACCACCTCGTTGTCGGCGGGCAGCCGGGCGGAGGTGACGCCGGTGGCGACCATGGTCGCGTCACACAGGATGGGGGCTCCGCCGGCCAGCGCCGCCCGGGCCGCGCCCGCCAGGCGCGGGTGGATGACCAGGTCGCGGGTCAGGTCGACCTGCCCGGATCCGTGGATCATGCGCACGGCCACCTTCTCCGCGTCGGCAGGGACGCGGGACAGATCCGCTTCGCGCCGGATCGTGGCGAAGGAGTCGACGTAGATCGCCGGCCCGGAATCCACGTAGGAGTAGCGGCGGGTCGGCCGGCGGAGCTCCGTCATGCCTGCGCCGCCGCGGGAATGAAGACGCCCTTCCAGGGCGTGAACACGACCTCGTCGACGTCGGTGAAGAGCGCCTCCACGCCGGCGGCGTCCAGGCCGTCGTCGCCGACCTCGAGGTGGCGTCCGCCGGGGACGTCTCCGAACGGCAGCGGGCCGGACGCCGCGGGCACGCGCGGGTCGGCGGGCACCGGATCGACCAGGGCGCCGGTCATCTCGTAGACGTGCCAGGGGGCGGTGGGGCCGGCTCCGCGGGCGCTGCAGAAACGCTCGGCGAGTTCGGCCAGCGCGCGGGCGGCCTCGGCGAGCGGCACGAGGGCGCCGTAGTGCTCACCGACGCGGAGTTGGACGGTGTCGGCGTCGAGGGCGACCAGCCCGAGATCGCAGATCCGGTCGATCAGGTCACCGCGTCCGTCGTCGAGGACGAACGCGAACTTGCCCGGCAGGCTCGGCAGGACGGAGCTGGCGACGATGAGGGCGTCCAGCTCGGCCGCGACGCCGCGCAGGTCGGCGCGACCGCCCGCGATCCCGGTTTGGGGGGAGACGGTGATGTTGCGCACCCGGTCGTGGGTGGGTGCGGGCAGCAGCCCGGAGGCTTCGATGGCGGCGAGCGCGTCGGCGTCCAGGACGCCGTCGGTGCCGGGGAACGCCCGCAGTTGCAGGTTGGCGCGGGTCGTGGGGCGGATGCGCCCGTCGCCGAACGCGGACGCCGCAGCAACCAGGCCGCGGAGTTGCGCGGCGGTGGCGTGCCC
>JAKOQS010000156.1 GCA_029778235.1 Chloroflexota bacterium
ATCGCGACGCACACGCTCGCCTTCGAGGGTGACAGCCAGGTGCGCTGGTTCGAGGGCAACGTCAGCGACTACGAGGCGTTCCGGCACCGTGAGCTGGGGGCGGCGGCCGACCAGCCGCACCGGATCCGGTACAAGCGCCTCGCCGGCTGACGGTCAGTCGCGTCTCCACAGGCGCACGCAGCTCCAGCGCTTCCCGACGCTGAGCCTGAACCACAGCGACGTCCCGTCGCGCTCGATCGCACGCAGCCGATCCAAAGCTGCACCGCGGATCGCCACCCGCTGCGTGCGCTCCGTGGCCGCGCGAGCGGTCCATCCCGGGAAGGCCGCGATGAGCTCGGCATCGGCGCCGCAGCCGGGCCCGGCGGTGATCCTGCCGCCGACCTTCACGCCCGATGTCGGAGCCGTGACGGTGAGCGACGCGATGGCTCGGCCTGCCGCGGGCAGGGTGAGCGAGGCGCGTGCCGACAGCCTGCCGGAGAACGCCCACCAGGCGCACGGCGGGTCGGTGCACGGCGGCGGGCCCACGGAGAGCGTCCTCGCGGTCTCGGCGGTCCTGACCCATCCCGCGTACGGGATCGGCGGCATGCTCCCGACCGCGATGCCGTAGTCGGCGCGCGCGAGGCCATCGACGACGAACGTGCCGCGAGCGGACCCGTCGACGCTGGCGACCAGCGTCGCGAGGCGCTGGGAGAACGAATGGCCGTCCACGATGAGACCGGCGACGAGCGTGACGCTCAGGATCTCGCCGGGGCCGAAGCCGGCCGCCGCCACGTCGATGGTGCATCCGGTCATGGAGCAGGTCCCGTCCGCGGACGCATCGGGCATGACCATGTCGATCGTCGCGGTGCCTCCTGCCGGGATCACGGGGTTGAAGGCGTACACCATGCGGCGGACCGCATGCGCGTACCCGGTGGGCCCGCGTGTGGGCAGATAGGCGTTGAACATCGCCTCGATATAGTCGCCCGCGGGCGCGTCGATGCGGTAGCGGCCGTCCGGGCCGGTCGTCACCTTGGGTGTCGCTCCCTCCTCCCAGGTCCGGACCAGCCAGACCTCCACCCCGGCCGCCGGCGAGCCGTCGGCCTCACGCACCATCCCGACGAGGCTCCCCTGCGCGACCACGGGCGATGCCGTGGCGAGAGCCGGGGCTGGTACGCTGATCGAGAGGACGACCGCGAGGACGAGCAGGATCCCGACCCGACGACGCACGGCCAGAGACCTCCCTGCGACGGTGCGGGCTCCGTGCGTTCCGGGTGCCTCCGATGGCGCGAGGACCCGGGGCTGCGACCCGCCATCGGATCGACCTTGGCCCAGCGCACGGGCGTGGGCAAGAGCCGAAGGGCGCCCGGGACGGCACGGCCGCGGGGGCCGGGTATCCTCCGCACCCATGAGCGTCACGCGCGTCCAGCATCCGCGCACTCCCCGGGGCCTCAACGTGCGTCTCGCGGTGGCGGCCGTCCTCCTGGGAGCCTCAGCGTTCCTGCTCGCTGGCTGCGGGACCAAGGCTGTAGCCAACGAGGTCCTCGTCTCGGTGGACCGCTCGTCGGGCGTGGTGTCGCCCGGGGCGATCCAGGTCGGCGTGTTCGACACCCTCATGGGCGGCTCGTCGGAGTACGCGGCGAAGTCCGCGGGGACGACCACCGAGACGGAGCCCTACCGGGGGATCGTCTCCACGACCGTGACGCGGATGATCGGCGACGGGCGCCCGCCGGAGCGGCTGGACCTTGGGGTGTGGATCCCGGCGATCGCACCGAAGGGGTACTTCGGCGTCTCGGTGACGGCCGACGCCCCGGCGACGGAGATCGTGCGTGCGCCGTTCATCGCGGACTACGACGACGACGCGGCGACAGACGGGCCGGTCGAGCCGCTCGAGATGACGGTCACGCGCGAGGCGGTCGGCGACACGTGGCGGGTGACGATCACCGCGAAGCCGTAGTCACCCGACCGGGCGGGGATCCGAGGCCGCCGCGCGCTACCCGGCGGTGCCCGGGGTGCCGGCCACGCGCCCGATCCGCACGCGCCAGACGGCCGGCCCGGACTCGAGGTAGTCCCACGTGAAGGAGCCCGCCCGCTCGGCGGCGCGCGGGCCGCCCCTCCGGGCGCCTCGGTCCTGCGGGTTGATTTATACGGCAGATGCCGTGTAAACTGCGAGCGCCATGATGACCCACCCCGACCGCCACCGGATCCTCGCGGGCGCGACGCGCGCCCGGATCCTCGAATCGCTCCGCCGGTCTCCCGCTCCGCGCGGGGTGCGATCCCTGGCCGACGAGATGGGCCTGCACCCCAACTCGGTCCGGGAGCAGCTCGACCTGCTCGCGCGGGCCGGCATGGTGGCGGTCGAGACGGCGCGCCCTGCGGGACGCGGGCGCCCGAGCCTTCTGTACCGTGCGCGGCCGGGCTCTGGCGAGGCCGACGCCCCCCACTACCGCGACCTGGCGCGGCTCCTCGTCGAGGAGGTGGCCGCGCGACCGGATGCGGGGACCGCCGCCGTGGCGGCGGGCGAGCGCTGGGGCCGTGCCCTCGCGACGGACGGCCCGGCGGGAGGCGACGACCTCCGTGCGCTGGTCACGATCCTCGACCGGACCGGCTTCGCCCCCGAGCCGCAGGACGACCCCCGCGCACCGATCCGCCTCCGGAGCTGCCCGTACGCCGACCTGGCGAGAGAGCGGGTCGAGGTGGTGTGCGGCATCCACCTGGGCCTCATGCGCGGCGCGCTCCGCGCGCGTGGCGCCCCCCTCGACGTGCTGGGGCTCGAGCCGTTCGCGGCGCCCGACCTGTGCCTCGCGCACCTTGGAGAGACGACCCGTGACTGATGCCGCCCCCATCGGCCTCGCCCGCTTCCTCCCCGCCCCGCCCGACGAGGCCGAGCTGATGGCGCACCTCGCGAACGTCATCGACCCGGAGCTGGGCGTGGGGATCGTGGACCTGGGGCTCGTCTACGAAGCGTACGTGGTGGACGGCGTGGCCCACGTGCGCATGACGACCACGACGCCCGCCTGCCCCATCGGGGCCTTCCTGGAGGACCAGATCCGGCGGGAGCTGTACCGGGTCAACGGCGTGGTCGACGTCCGGGTGGAGCTGACGTTCGACCCGCCCTGGTCGCCGATGCTCATGAGCGACCGCGCGAAGGCCCTCCTGGGGTGGGCGCAGTGACCGCGCTCAAGCCGCTCCCACGGCGCCGATCCGGCCTGCTCGCGCTGGCGGGCATCGCGCTCCTCGCCGGGCTGACCGGTGCGCTCGTCCTGCTGGGGATCTCGATGCCGGCCGGCGCCACGCGCCTGGCCGGCGCGCACGGCGTTCTCATGCCCCTGGGCTTCCTCGGCACGCTCATCGCGCTGGAGCGCGCGGTGGCGCTCGGGCGCCCGTGGGGCTACCTCGCCCCGCTCGCCGCCGGGCTGGGGGCGGCGACGCTCATCGTCGGCCTGCCGCCGGCCGTGGGCCTCGTGCTGATCGGCGTCGGCGGCACGGTCTATGCCGAGATGTACGCCGAGTTCGCGCGGGTGGACCGCACGCTGCACACCGGCGTCCAGGCGGTCGGCGCCCTCGGGTGGGTCGGGGCCGCTCTGCTGCTCGTCGCCGGCCGCCCGGTGGGCGGGGTCGTGGTATGGCTCGCCGCGTTCCTCGTGCTGACGGTCGTGGGCGAGCGGCTGGAGCTGTCGCGGCTCCGCCGTCCGTCCGCGACGGCGCGACGCCTGTTCCTCGGCGCGGGTGCGATCTTCGTGGCCGGGGTCGCGACCACGACCGCGCTGCCGGACCTCGGGACGCGCATCGCCGGCCTCGGGCTGATCGCACTGGCGGCGTGGCTCGCGCGCAACGACATCGCCCTGCGCACGGTGCGCATCCCGGGCGTGACGCGCTTCGTGGCGATCGCGCTCCTCGCGGGGTACGTCTGGCTCGCCGTGGCGGGCGTCACGTGGGCGGTCGTGGGCGCGGCATCGGCCGGGCCCGGCTACGACGCGATGCTCCACGCACTCTTCCTGGGCTTCGTGATCTCGATGGTCTACGGGCACGCGCCGGTGATCCTGCCGTCCGTGCTCCGGACGCCGCTCCCGTACCGACCGGTCTTCTACCTCCACGTCGCGATCCTGCACGCCGGCCTGGCGCTGCGGATCGTCGTCGGCGACCTGCTCGGCTCGTTCGTCGCATGGCAGGTGGGAGGCGTGCTGGGCGTGGTCTCCATGCTGGTGTTCGTCGGCGTCTCGGCCGCGGTCGCGGTCCACGCCCGCGTGCAGGAGCGGCGCGCGGACGCCGCGCGCGCCCACGGCCCGCACGTTCCGGAGGCCGCCGCGGGGAGCTGAGGCCGGAGGCGCACCCTGCCGCCCGCCGCGCAGGCCGCGGCGCTTCCGGACCCGGTCGCCCACCCCGGGCGACGCGCCCGGCCGAGACTCCCGGCATCATTCCCGGCATGCGGTCGCGCCTGCCCTTCGCACTCCTCGCCGGGATCCTGGCCGTGGCCGCCGGTGGCTGCGCCCCCGCGCAGGGCCTGACGCCCGCGCCGGCCGGGAGCCCCGCGCCGGCCCCGGGCACGACGGGCCCGCCGATCGCGGAAGCCTCCCGGGCGCCGTCGGCCGCGGGCGCGACCGACCCGGCGCCCACCTCGCCGCCCCCCACCCGTTCGCTCGAGCCCACCCCGACGCCGGTCCCCACGCCCACCCCCGAGCCGACCCCGACGCCCTCCCCTCCCCCGGTCCCGGCGCCGCTGACCGGCCTGCTCGTGCCCCCGGCCGTCGCGGCCCGGCCCGTGGTCGCGGTCATGCTCGACGACCACGCCGACGCCCGCCCGCAGTCGGGGCTCGCGTCCGCCGACGTCGTGTGGCAGGCGCCCGCGGAGGGCGGGATCCCGCGGTTCATGGCGCTCTTCTCCTCGAAGGCGCCGCAGGCGATCGGGCCCGTCCGCTCCGCGCGCCTCTACTTCATCGCCTGGGCCGCGGAGCAGGGCGCCGTCTACGTGCACGCCGGGGGATCGCCGGGCGCCCTGGGCGAGCTCGCACGGTCCGGTAACGGTGCGACCGTCTGGAACGTCGAGGGGCTCGCGTACGTCGGCGGACCGTTCTGGCGCGTGGGGGCCCGATGGGCGCCGCACAACCTCGACACGTCGAGCGCCGCGCTGTCCGGCCTCGCGAAGGACTTGGGCTACGCGCCTGCGTCCGCCCGGCCGGCCTTCACGTTCGCGCCCCCGGTCGGTCCTCCCGCGCACGGCGAGAAGTTCCGGCTCGCCTTCTCGTACGGCAGCACCGAGGTGACGTACGGGTTCGACCCGACGACCCGCACGTACCCGCGTGCGGAGAACGGCCTGCCGACGACCGACGCACCGGAGGGCACGCCGTCGGGCGTCGCCGCCGGGAAGCAGGTCGCGCCCATGAACGTCGTCGTCATCTCGATGCCGTTCGGGCCGGCGGCGGACGGCACGGGACATGGCCGGCTCGATGCCGGGCTCGTCGGCGAGGGTCCGGCCCTCGTCTTCCGGGCAGGCGAGCTCGTGAAGGGGACCTGGCGCAAGACCGCGTTCGACGCGCCGACCGAGCTGCTCGCTCCCGGGCCGGACGGCACCCTCGCGCCGATCGCGCTGGTCCCCGGCCGGACGTTCGTCCAGGTCGTCCCGACCGGGATTCCGATCCAGATCCGGGACGCCGGCGGCGCCGCGGCCCCCTGGCCGACGGCCGCACCGCCCGGCGCGCCGTCCTGACGGCGACCACTTCGGGAGGACGCGCAGGACGGGCACGGCCCGATCCCTGCCGGACTGCATCCGGACGTGCATCCGGGGAGACTGCCGGGCTGGACGCATCTTGATGCTATGATGCATCGATGGCGAAGGTGCGGACGACCCTGACGGTGGACGCCGAGGTGCTGCGCGCGGTCAAGGTGCGAGCGGCACGCACCGGCAAGGGCGACAGCGAGGTGATCGAGGAAGCGCTCCGCCGCGACCTCGGTCTCGACCTTCTCGAGCGGCTCTGGACGTCGAACGATCTCGCCGAGGACGAGGCGATGGCGCTCGCGCAGGAGGCGCGCCGCGCGGCGCGCGCCCAGGCGCGCTGACAGGTGCGCGCTGTCCTCGACACGAATGTCCTCATCTCCGGCCTGCTCTCGCCCCGCGGAAGCCCGTCACAGGTCCTTCGTGCATGGCTCGACGGGCGGTTCGATCTCGTCGCCTCGCCGATGCTGCTGGTCGAGCTGCGACGCGCCCTCGCCTATCCCAAGGTCGCGCGGCGGATCCCCCACGAGGACGCCCAGGCGTTCGTCGCGGTGGTCGAGCGGGCCGCGGAGGTCGCCGACGACCCTCCTGGACCGCCGCCGGTCCGACCCGACGATCCCGGGGACGGCTACCTCGTTGCTCTCGCGGCTGCTCGTAGGGCGATCCTGGTGACCGGCGATGTCGGGCTCCTGCGGCTCGCGGACAGGATCCCGGTCCTGTCGCCGGCCGCGTTCCTCGACCTGCTCGACCGCCAGGACGGCTGACCGCTCCCGCGGGCGGCGTGCCGGCCGCCCCCGCGGCTCCCCCGCGCGGGGCCACCGGCACGCGGTATCGTCGGGGCGTCGCGCCCCGCCCACGACCCGGGGCCACCGGGGGCTCGGGAGGTCCGATCCGTTGTCCAGGCCGAAGATCGTCGTCGCGGGGATGCTGAACACCAAGGGCCCCGAGCTCCGCCACCTCGCGCAGGCGGTCGCGGACGCGGGCGGCGACCCGATCGTGATGGACCTGAGCCTGGGCGCCGAGGCGGACTGGGCCGACGTCCCGCTGCGCGAGGTCCTCGCGACGACCGGCACGCGCCCGGAGGACGTGTTCGCGGCACCGCGTGCCGCCGCGATCGAGATGGTCGGCCCCGCCGGCGCCGCCAAGGTCCTCGAGCTGCGCGCCGATGGTCGCTGCGACGGTGTGATCTCGTGGGCGGGCGCCACGGGCACCACCACCGTCACCGCCGTGATGCGGGCGCTCCCCTTCGGCGTCCCCAAGATCATGCTCAGCGACATGGCCTCGGGGGACGTCAGCGTCTGGCTGGGCACCAAGGACATCTACATCGTCAACCCGACCGCCGAGCACGGCGTCAACGTCGTCACCCGCAAGGCCGTGGCGAACGCCGCGGCCGCCATCGTGGCGATGGCGCAGGTCCCGGACGTCCCGGCCGGCTCGAAGCCGCTCTGCGCCCTCACGTCGTACGGCTCCACGACCCCGTGCGTCATCCGGTGCACGGAGTTCATGGAGGCCCGCGGCTGGGACACCGCGGGGTTCCACGCCGTGGGACCGGGAGCGACGATGGAGGACCTGATCCGATCGGGGATGATCACGGCGCTCTTCGACATCACGCTCGGCGAGCTGACGAACACCGTCGTCGGGAGCCCGTGGGGGATCCCGAAGGGCTGGGACGGGCGCCGACTGACCGCCGCCGGAGCCATGGGGATCCCGCAGGTGGTGGTCCCGGGCGGGATGGACCAGTGCGCCCATGGGCCGCTCGCGAGCGTCCCGCAGGAGTACCTCGACGACACGAAGGCCGACCGTCGGCGGTCCTTCCGCGGCACGGGCCTTCCCTACCGCCACAACGAGGGCGTGACGATCCTCGCGCCGACCATGGACGAGATGACCGCGCTCTCCGCGGGGATCGCCGGCGCCCTGAACGCGACCACCGGCCCGACCGCCTTCGTCATCCCGATGCGCGGATGGTCCGCGTACGACCAGCCGGAGGCGACCGCGTCGCGCGAGCGCGGGTGGGCGGCGGGCAACGGCGACGGGCCGTGCTGGGAGCCGGACCCGGAGGTCCCGACCTGGTCGCGCCGGTCCACGCTCATGCGCCGGGTGCTGGCCGAGCGCTTCGACGCGGCGAACCCGCACCTGGACCTGATCGCCGCGGACATGCACATCCTCGACCCGGAGTTCGCCGACCTCCTGTGCCGGGCCATGGGCGACATGCTGGACGGCCGCTGGCGGAAGGGCCTCTACCGGGACGTGCCGGGCGTGCTCGCGTACGCGCGAGTGGCCCCGACGCGCGCGTCGCAGAGTGCCTCCGCGGCCCGCTCCCCCGCCCTATCCTGACCACGAAGGGAGGGACCCATGACGCGCACCGCGATCGTCACCGACACCACCGCGGACCTCACGCCGGGGCAGGCCGCGGCCGCGGGCGTGCGGGTCGTGCCCCTGCTCGTCCGGTTCGGCTCCGACGAGTGGCAGGCCGGCGTGGACATGTCCACCGAGGAGTTCTGGCAGCGCCTCCTCGCACCGGGCGCGCCCCTCCCGACGACCTCCGCCCCGTCGCCCGCGACGTTCCAGGAGACGTTCTCGGCGTGCTTCGCCGACGGGGCCGACGGGGTGGTGTGCCTGGACATCAGCTCCAAGCTGTCGGGGACGTTCGGGTCCGCGTCGATCGCCGCCCAGGCGCTGCCCGGGAAGGAGATCCACGTCATCGACACGGCCACCACGACGGCGGCCCAGGGCGTCGCGAGCCTCCATGCCGCGGACCTGGCGGCCTCGGGGATGGCTCCCGCGGAGGTCGCGGACCAGGTCCGGGAGCGGCTCGCGGACATCGACATCTACGTGGCGGTGGACACCCTCGATTACCTCCGCCGCGGCGGACGGCTCTCGGCGGCGCGCGCGGCGATCGGGACCGTCCTCTCCGTGAAGCCGATCATCACCATCCGCGACGGGGAGGTCGTGGTGGCCGAGACGCCCCGGACGCGCTCGAAGGCACGCGAGCGGGTGGTGGGGCTCGCGGCGGCCGCGCCGGTCGAACGGCTGGCGATCCTCCACACGCCCGCGAGCACGCCGGACGAGGTCGCGGCCTTCCGCGACGCGATCGTCTCGCGGCTCCCCGGCGGGATCGACGCGGGTCGTGTCACCGAGTGCCTGGTGGGCGCGTCCACTGGACCCCACCTGGGGCCCGGCCTGATGGGGGCGGCCTTCCTCAAGCGCCGGTAGGGCGCGGCGGGCGGGGGCCGGGTCCTCGAGACCGCGGCCGTCCCCGGGCCTACTGCGTCGGGGCGCCGGCCGCGACGAGGTCGGTCATGCCGCCGGCATCGACGACATCGGTGAACCCCGCCTGCTTCATCTGCTCGGCGGCGATCGCACTCCGGCGGCCCGAGCGGCAGTAGACGAGATAGGGCGCGTTCTTGTCGAGCGCGGCGATCCGCGTCCCGAAATCGGCGGCTTCCACGTCGATGTTCTGTGCGCCGGCGAGGTGCCCGGCCGCGTACTCGGACGGCGTCCGCACATCGATGACCGTGCGCGAGTCGATCAGCTTGACCGCCTCCGCGGCGCCGACCGTCCGCACGCCGCCGGCCGCCTTGTCCGAGGTGGAGCCGCTGCACCCGACGGCGATGGCGCCGACCGCGAGCGCGAGAAGGAGGGCGAGCAGCGGGCGGGTGGACGGGCGCTTCATGACGTGTCGGCTCCTGCGGGCTGAGTGCGGGGTGCGCACATCATCGCGCGGATGCCCTCGGTGCGCAGACGGCGATGAGGCGAGCCGGCCGCTGCTCATGGCGAGTTGATCAGGCGCGGGGTGTGACAAGACGTGCTGGGACTTGACCAGACGGCCGAAACGGCCGGAGGCGAGAGGCGGTCGATACCGTTCACCCAGTGAAGAGTCCCAGCACGCCCGTTCACGCGGTGAAAGCAAGCGGCGTTCGAGAGTCCCTCCCGCCGCTTGCGAGGCCGCGCAAGCCCCATGGAAGCCGGCGGCCGATCATCGAGGCTGACCCGGACGCCGCCGCGCGCCCTCTCTGACCGTCCGGCGGGCTCGACGCGCGGCAGGAGGCCGGATCTCTGCATGGGGTGAAGGGATCCTGCACGACTGGTGCCGGGCTGAACGATCGGATGGCCCGGTGCTGTCACCCGGTGAAGATCGCGGGACGGCGCCGGTGTGCGGCGACCGCGGTGGACCGCCGGCGGGGTGGCGCGGCACGGGATCGCGGCCGCGCCGGCGCCCTCACCCGCGGTCGCGGACCACGAGGACGGAGCAGTGCGCGTGCCGCACGACCCGGCGCGCGACGCTGCCGAGGACCAGACGCCGGACCCCGGTGAGCCCGCGGGAGCCGACGACGACCAGGTCGGCTCCGAGCTTCTCCGCGGCAGCCACCAGCTCCCATCCGGGGTTGCCGGAGACGACGTGCGACTCTGCCTTGAAGCCCGCAAGGCGGAGCCGGGAGGCGACCTCCCCGCTGGTCCGCCCGGCCTCCTCACGCGTCTGCTCCTCCAGCTCGGTGTGGAACGCCATCGCCTCGCCGTACAGGGTCGGGGTGATGCCCACCGCGATCGGCCACGCGACGTCGATCACCGTCACGACGTGGACGACGACACCCGGATCGAGCGGCAGCGACGCGAGCACGGCCGCCGCGCGCGTCGCGCACGCCGACCCGTCGGTGCCGAGCACGACCGTCCTGATCGGATGGGTCCTCGCGACGAGCACCGGGGCGGGCGCCGTGTCCGCGATCTCCTCGGAGACCGAGCCGAGGACGGTCGCGGCAAGCGCCCCGCGGCCGCGCGAGCCCGCCACGACCAGGGTGGCATCCCATGCCGCCGCTTCGTCGGCGATCGCGTCGGCCGCCCTGCCGCGCACGACATGCGTGTCACATGTGATGCCCGGCGACTCGACGATCCGCTGCGCGGCGTCGAGCGAGGCGGCCACGGAGCCCGTCAGGTCGGACTCCACGTCGAGCCCGGCGGTCGCGAGCGGGCCGTATGCGCGTCGCAGGTCGGCCGTCGACGGGATGGCGGTCACGATCCGCACGGCGCTGCCGTCGGGCAGGGGAAGGCTCGCGACGAGGCGGCACGCCTCGTCCGAGGCTGGGGATCCGTCGTGAGCGATGAGGACGCGGTCCATCGGGCCCTCCCGGGGTCGTGGTGGCGGCGCGGAGGCGCCGAAAGGATCGTCCCGCCCGCGCGTGACGAACGGCGGGTACGACCGTGAACACCCGATGAATCCGGCGACGGGCCCCGGCGCGCCGGGCGGCACGGCCGGCCGCCGCCGTGTGCCCGGGCTCGCCGCGTCAGCCGGGCGGCGCGATGAACCGGTAGCCGAGGCCACGCTCGGTCGCGATGTAGCGGGGGTGCTCGGGATCGTCGCCGAGCTTGTCGCGCAGTCGCCGGACGTACACGCGCAGGTAGTCGACCTCGTCGAGGTACTCCCGTCCCCACACCTTCGCGAGCAGCGTCCCGTGCTGCAGGACGTGGCC
>JAKOQS010000157.1 GCA_029778235.1 Chloroflexota bacterium
CATCATAATCGGCCCACGACACGCCCGGGGGCCGGGTTCGCCCCGAGCGGACGATCGGCGCGCCGCGTCGGCCCTCGACGGGTCGCCGCCGGAGCCGACCCGGCCGGTCGACGGCGGCGCGCAGCACGACGGCGGTGGCCGAGCGGTTCCGGTCCGCGGCGGCCCGGACCGCTCCCAGCGCGGCGGGGCCGGTGTCGGAGCAGGTCAGGCGACGGGTGGGGCGAACGAGGGGCGGGGCTCGGCGGCCGCGATGCGGTCCTCGGCGAGGCGCTCGGCGGCGGCCAGCGGGGTGACCTGCTCGGCGTCCGCGCGGCGCAGGACCTCGAGCAGGGTCGCGCCGATGGCGCGGGCGCGCTCCCGCGCCCCGGCGTCGTCGGAGGTGCCGCGACCGGCGTACTCCGCGCCTACCGCGATCACCCCGCCGGCGTTCACCAGGAAGTCGGGCGCGTACACCACGCCGCGGTCGGCCAGCACCCGCGCGAGGGACTCGTCGGCCAGCTGGTTGTTCGCGCCCCCGCAGATCGCTGCCGCCTGCAGCGCAGGCACGCCCTCGGCGGTGATCAGACCGCCGAGGGCGCAGGGCGAGAGGACGTCGACGTCGGCGACCACGACGTCGTCCGGCGACCCGGCCACCTCGACCTCGGGGTACGCCGCACGCAGCCGTGCGACTGCGGCGGGGTCGACGTCGGCCGCGAGCACCCGGCCGCCCTCGGCGAGCACGTGGCCGGCGAGCCGCCCGCCGACCTTGCCGACTCCCACGATCCCCACCCGGCGGCCGGCCAGCGACGGCGCGCCCCACAGGTGCTCGGCCACGGCGCGGAGCGCGTGGTGGACGCCGACCGCGGTGAGGTCCCCGGAGTCGCCCGCGCCGCCGTGCTCGGGCGAGCGACCGGTGGTCCACGGGTTCACGGTCGCGATCACGTCCATGTCGGCGACGTACGTGCCGACGTCGCACGCGGTGACGTAGCGGCCCTGCAGGGTGGCGACGAGGCGGCCGTACGCGAGCAGCTGCTCGGGCGTCTTGTCGGTACGCGGGTCGCCCACGATCACGGCCTTGCCGCCGCCGTGGGGCAGCCCGGCCAGCGCGTTCTTGTACGTCATCGCGCGGGCGAGGTGCAGCACGTCGGCGAGCGCCGCCTCCTCGTCGGCGTACGGCACGAACCGCGTGCCGCCCAGCGCCGGGCCGAGCGCGGTGGAGTGGATCGCGACGATCGCGCGGAGCCCGACCGTCGGGTCGTTGCCGACCAGCACCTGCTCGTAGTCGGCCAGGGCGTCGAGTGTGCTCACGCCCCGCACCCTAGGCCGCCGGTGCGCCGGAGGCCCCCCGCGCACCACCGCCACGATCTCCCTCTCCGATCCGGAGATGCCCTCGCATCCCACGAGATGCGAGGCATCCGGGCGAGGGCCGGCGGTTACGCCGGGAGCTCGGACAGGTGCGGCGGCTCGGCCCCGGCGCGCGAGCAGGTGATGCCGGCGACGACCACCGCCCGCTCGGTGGCCCGGCGCAGCGCGTCGAGGTCTCCGAGCGCCCCGCGGCCGAGACCCTGGGACATCCAGGCGGCGAGGAAGCCGCCGCCGAAGGAGTCGCCGGCGCCGACGGTGTCGACGACGGCGACCCGCGGGACGTCGACCACGAACGAGCCGTCGGCCGTGAGCACGTGCACGGCGCGCCCGCCGTCGGTGAACAGGACCACCCGCGGCCCGAGCTCCAGCAGCGCCAGCGC
>JAKOQS010000158.1 GCA_029778235.1 Chloroflexota bacterium
CGGGGGCCGCAGCAGAGGCGGCCGCCGCTCTCGTCGCCGCCCTGACGGACGCCGCCTCGCTGACCACGCGCGTCGTCCAGCTGGCGCCGACGTCCCAGCCCGGTCCGGTGGAGGACGCCGTGGCCTCCGCCGGCGACGGCGTCCTGGTCTGCGCGGCGCCGGACCTCGGCGGGGTGGGGGAGGGGGCGCTGCGCCGCGGAGCCGCCCGGGCCGCGGTCCGCGCGGTCTCCGACCGGAGCCGGCTCGCCCTGGTCGCCACGATCCGCGGAGACGACCTCGAGGGCGTGCTCGACCGGCTCCGGGGCCTGACCGTGGCCGCCGCGGAGGACGAGATCGTGCGGCTCGGCGCCGCGGTGATCGTCGGCGAGGTGGACGGCCCGTCCGGCCCCCGGCCGCGCGTCGTCGCCGCGCACTACCTGCGTCCGCCCGCGGTCGGGCCGCTCGGCCGGGTCGAGCGGCGAGGCCCCGCCGTCCTCGCGACGTTCGACGTCGGACGCGGCGCCTGGGACCACTTCGCGTGGGGGATCGTGCCGGAGCTCGCCGAGCGGCTCGGGGTGCGGCCGTCGGACCTGGAGGCGGCCGTGGCCGTCCGCCGCGAGACGATCGAGGCCCTCGTGGCCCACGGGCTGCGCGGCGCAGCCCCGTTCCGGGCCGCCGCGAACCTCGCGATCCCGGCGCCGCGGGCCTGATCGTCAGCCGGTCGCCGGCGCGCCGCGCGTGTAGACGAAGATCGCCAGCAGGCCTGCGGCCTGGACGAGCGCGAGCACCACGGCGGTGAGATACAGGGCGGCATCGTGGGCCGGGAAGACGCCGAGGATGACGAGGATCAGCGCTGCCTGCAGTGGGATCTCCAGCGCGACCGTCTGGATCCCGAGCGCCGCGCGCGCCCCCCGCTCCTGCAGGACCCTGAAGGCCATGTACTCCCGGCGGGAGTGCAGGAAGAGGATGACCGCCCAGTCGATCGCGAGGAACGCCGCGGCCGAAGCCACCAGCAGGTCGCGACCGCCGATGGCGTAGCTCGCCAGCACAACGGGGATCAGCGCGGCGACGATCACCTCGAGGCCCCCCGTCACCATGGCGCGGACCAGCCACAGCTGCTCGGCGCCCCCCGTCGCGCTGATGAGGGCCCCGAAGCCGACGAAGACGCCGGCGATGCCGGCGACGGCGACGAGGAGGTCGAGGTCGAGCATCTCCCGCTCACGAACCTGCGATGGCCGCTGCTGGCCGCCGGCGCGCCCGCGGCGGCCAGGTCACCGGTCCGCGCCGTGAAGGATCGCGATCGGACCGTATCCCCCGAGTCCCTCGGCGTCGAGTGCCGGACGGCGCTCGGGATGGTCCGCGATCCGGATGGGCCCTGGATGGCCCGCCCCCTGGCGCCACCCCGACGGTCGCGCGGAGCGGTACCCTCGCCGTCGCGCCCCCTCCGCATCCTCGCACCGTCGCTCCCGAGGTCACCCCGATGATCGACCCGTCCGCCCGCGACCCGCGCGTCCTCCCGCTCCCGCTGCGGCGCGACCCGCTGCGGGTCCTCGATGAGACGGGCGTCACCCGCGTGCACGAGGCCGCCCTCGCGGTCCTTGACCGCGTCGGCGTCGTGGTCCGCTCGCCGGCCGTCCGTGCGGACCTCGCCGCCCGCGGGATCCGCGTGGACGAGGCGGCCCAGCGGGTCCGCTTCGGCCCCGACGACGTCGAGGC
>JAKOQS010000159.1 GCA_029778235.1 Chloroflexota bacterium
GAGGATCGCGATGCCCGAGATGCTCGCGAACTCGCCCTTCGCGAGGAGCGCGAGCCAGTCCCAGCCGGTCGGCGTCCCCGTCTGCGCGAGGTACGCTTCGAGCGGCAGCGTCCAGAGCCCGGGCAGCCGCTCGTGCGGGACGTGCGCGGTGAGCACGCCCGTCACGTAGGCGGCGAACGCCAGGACGAGCACGGCGAAGCCTAGCTTCGCGCCCCAGTCGAGCAGCGTCGCGTAGCGCAGCTGCTCGGGCGGCCGGCTCCCGGAGGTCGGGTCGCTCATCGCGGCGTCCTCACCAACCCAGGCCCTTCTGCAGCGCCCGCAGTCCCGCGAACAGCAGCAGCGCGAGGACCAGCTTGCGCACGACCGAGGCCTTCAGCACCGACAGGAGCCGCGCGCCGATCTGCGCCCCCATCATCATGCCGATGACGGAGGGCACGGTCAGCATCGCGAGCGTCGCGCCCTTGTGCAGGTACACCCACGCGGCGGACGAGTCGACCAGCGACAGGATGAAGCTCGACGTGCCCGCCGACACCTTGAGCGGCGCGCCCATCACCAGGTTCAGCACCGGCACGTTCGCCCAGCCGGCGCCCATCCCGAACAAGCCCGCGAGCACGCCGATCGCCGTGAACAGCACGAGCGCGAGCGGCGTGCGGTGCACCCGCCACGGGTGGTCGCGGCCGGTCGCGCGGTCGTGGTAGACGCCGTGCATCGCGAGTGCGACGGCGAGCCGGTCCGGGGTCGCCCGCGCGCCTTCCTCGGACTTGGGCGCGGCGGCCATCAGGGCCACGATGCCGAGGATCGTGACGCCCAGCGCGACCTGCACGGCCTGCGCCGGCAGCGCGAGCCCGACGAGCGCCCCCGCGATCGAGCTCGCGGACGCCAGCAGCGCGAACGGCAGCGCGAGGCGCAGGTCGGCGAGCCCGGCGCGAAGCAGGCTCGGGCCGGCCGACAGCGCGCTCGCCAGCGCGACGAGGAGGCCCGCTCCGCGGACGAAGTCGAGGTGGAACGGGAAGAAGCCGCTGACGATCGGGACGAACAGCACGCCGCCGCCCACGCCCGCGGGGACCGCCACGATCCCGAGCGCGAAGCAGACGACGAACAGCGCGAGCGGCCAGAACCACCAGGCGAGGTCCGCGCCGCCGGCGTCTCCCGCGGCCAGCGCCGGGTCCGCGGCCCCCAGCAGCGCGGCGGCGAGCACGGCGGTGGCCAGGGCGGGCCGCATCTGCGGTCCGCGCCGCGGAACACGGGAGGGGGGTTGTGGAATCAAAGTCACAGACGGCGGGTCCGATCCCCGAGACGATGGGCATTCAAGACCGGGCAAAATACCCTTTATCGCGGTTGAAGGTCGCCCTGTCCATACCCATGTCGGGCGAGCGGATAGCCCGGATGGGGAGCGGCGTCCAGACCGGCGCTGCCGTCGCCCCGGTCGGGGCCGTGCGACAATGACTGAAGTACCGGCCATCGGGGCGAGAGACCCCGGGCGCCGGGAGGCGGGCGGCCTCGACCGCAGGCGCCGCGGAGGAGACGTGGGGATGTCGCAGTCGACGGGTAGCAGTGCGCGCATCGCGGTCCCGAACCGCAAGCCGGCCGGGCCGGCGGGCGCCCCGCGTCCGGCGGATACGTCCGAACTTCGCACCCCCGACCTGCGCGATGCGATCGCTCCGATGCTGGATGCGGTCGTCCACTTCGCCGGGGCTGCCGCCGGTGCGATCCGCGTCTCCCGTCCCGGCCAGCCCGGACTCGCGCCGGTCGTGGTCGCCGGCCCGGGACCGCGAGGCGCGGCGGGGGAAGGTGTGCTCGCCCGCTGGTGCAGCCACTGCGAGGAGTCGGCCGATCCCGCGAGCCCGTGCGTGACGAGCGCGCTGTGCGGCCACGACGA
>JAKOQS010000160.1 GCA_029778235.1 Chloroflexota bacterium
GCTCGAGGCGCTCATCGCGGAGGTCGGGGCGGATCGGATCCCGTACGTGAGCCTCGCCGGCACGGTGAACATGGCGGGCGGGCAGCCGGTCAGCATGGCGAACGTCCGCGCGCTCCGGGAGCTCACCGCCGGGCACGGGATCCGGCTTCTGCTCGACGCCACGCGGATGGCCGAGAACGCGTTCTTCATCCAGGAGCGCGAGCCGGGGTACGCGGACTGGTCGGTCGCCGAGATCCTCCTCGAGTTCTGCTCGTACACCGACGGCGCGTGGATGTCCGCCAAGAAGGACAACCTCGTGAACATCGGCGGCTGGCTCGCCGTGAACGACGACGCGATCTACGAGGAGCTGCGCAACCTCGTGGTCGTCTACGAGGGGCTGCACACGTACGGCGGCATGAGCGGCCGGGACATGGAGGCGCTCGCGATCGGGATCGAGGAATCGGTCTCCGACGACCACATCCGCGCGCGCATCGGCCAGGTCCGCTACCTGGGCGAGCTCCTGACCGACTGGGGCGTCCCGATCGTGCAGCCGGTCGGCGGCCACGCGATCTTCCTGGATGCGCGGCGCATCTACCCGCACCTCCCGCAGGATGCGTTCCCGGCGCAGACCCTGGCGGCCGAGCTGTACCTGGACTCGGGCGTCCGGTCCATGGAACGGGGGATCGCCTCGGCGGGTCGCGACCCGGTCACCGGCGACCACATCCGGCCGAAGCTGGAGCTGACGCGGCTGACGATCCCGCGCCGCGTCTACACCCAGGCGCACATGGACGTCGTCGCCGAATCGGTGAAGGCCGTCTTCGACGCACGGGATGGGGCGACGGGCCTCCGGATGGTCTACGAACCGCGCTACCTGCGGTTCTTCCAGGCGCGGTTCGAGCCGCTCCCGGCATGAGCGCGGAGGCGGAGGCGATGGACATGACCGGGGTCGGGAGCGCCGAGGGTCTCGCCGCGTGGGTCGCCCGCGGCGAGGAGATGGCCGCCGCCGAGGACCGCGAGCGCGCC
>JAKOQS010000161.1 GCA_029778235.1 Chloroflexota bacterium
CCGCGGGTAGCAGAAGGTGCACTTCTCGGCCTTGCCGGTCGTGTGGTTGAAGTAGACCTTCTTGTAGGGGCAGCCCGACACGCACATCCGCCAGCCGCGGCAGCCGTCCTGGTCCACGAGCACGATGCCGTCCTCGGCCCGCTTGTACATCGCGCCCGAGGGGCAGGACGCGACGCAGGAGGGGTTGAGGCAGTGCTCGCAGATCCGCGGCAGGTAGTACATGAACGCCTGCTCGAACGAGAGGCGCACCTGCTCGCCGACCTTCTGGAGGACCGGGTCCGACGGGGCGTGCTCCGGCGCGCCGCCGAGGTCGTCGTCCCAGTTGGCCGACCACCGGATCGCCATGGGCTCGCCGGTGATGAGCGACTTCGGGCGCGCCACCGGCGTGTCGGACTGGGCGGGCGCCGAGAGCAGGACGTCGTAGTCGTACGTCCAGGGCTCGTAGTAGTCCGACAGGCCGGGCAGCGTCGGGTTGCTGAAGATCCGGAGCATGCGCTTGGTGCGGCCGCCAGAGCGGAGCTCGAGCTTGCCCGAGCGGGTGCGAACCCAGCCGCCCTCCCAGTGCTCCTGGTCCTCCCAGCGGCGCGGGTACCCCTGCCCGGGGCGGGTCTCGACGTTGTTGAACCACGCGTACTCGACGCCGGTCCGGTTGGTCCAGGCCTGCTTGCAGGTGACCGAGCAGGTGTGGCAGCCGATGCACTTGTCGAGGTTCATGACCATGCCCATCTGGGCCATCACGCGCATCGGGTCAGTACTCCACCTGCTGGGAGCGCCGCCGGATCACGGTCACCTCGTCGCGCTGGTTGCCGGTCGGGCCGTAGTAGTTGAAGCCGTAGGAGAGCTGGGCGTAGCCGCCGATCAGGTGCGTCGGCTTGACAAGCAGGCGCGTCAGGGCGTTGTGGATGCCGCCGCGGCGGCCCGAGAGCTCCGCCTTGGGCGTGTCGATCGTTCGGTCCTTGGCGTGGTACATGTAGGCCGTCCCCTGCGGCATCCGGTGCGTCACGACCGCCCGCGCGACGACGACGCCGTTGCGGTTGTAGGCCTCGATCCAGTCGTTGTCCCGCACGCCGATCCGCGCCGCGTCCTCGGTGCTCATCCACAGGTCCGGGCCCCCGCGGCTCAGGCTGAGCATGAACAGGTTGTCCTGGTACTCCGAGTGGATCGACCACTTGGAGTGCGGCGTGAGGTAGCGGACCGTCACCTCCGCGCCGTCGGCGGCGCCGCCCTGCGGCCCGAAGATCCGGGCCATGTCGAGCGGCGGTCGGTAGACGGGGAGCTGCTCGCCGAGCTCGGCCATCCAGTCGTGGTCGAGGAAGAAGTGCATCCGCCCGGTGAGGGTGTGCCAGGGCTTGCGGCGCTCGACGTTGACGGTGAACGGGGAGTAGCGGCGGCCGCCGTGCTCGCTGCCCGACCACTCGTGGCTCGTGATCACGGGCTGCGGGCGCGACTGGGCGTCGGCGAAGGTGATGCGCCGCCCGGACTGGTCCTCGGCGAGGTCCCCGAGCCGGGTGCCGGTCCGCTGCTCGAGCACGCCGAGGCCCTCGGCCGCGATCCGGCCGTTGGTGGTCCCCGACAGCGCGAGGATCGTCTCGCAGGCCTGCTCGGCCCGGGCGATGCTCGGCCGGCCGTCGGCGACCCCGCCGCGCACCGTCCCGCACAGCCGCTTGAGCTCCTCGACCTCCCTGGCCGGCTTGAGGGTGATGCCCTTGACCGTGGTGCCGAGCGACTCGACCTTGGGCCCGAGCGCGGTCATCATCTCGGCCACCGCGCCGTAGTCCCGCTCGACCACGGCCAGGCTGGGCATCGTCCTGCCCGGGACCGGGTCGCACTCGCCGCGGCGCCAGTCCAGGACGCGACCGCCCGGCTGCGCGGTCTCGCCGGGGGTGTCGTGCATGAGCGGCGTCGCAACGAGGTCGCGGCGCACGCCGAGGCGCGGCCCGGCGAGCGCGCTGAAGACCCTGGCCATCGCGACGAACGCGTCGTAGTCGGTCCGCGCCTCCCACGGCGGCCGAATGGCGGGGGTGAACGCGTGGACGAAGGGGTGCATGTCCGTCGACGAGAGGTCGTACTTCTCGTACCAGGTCGCCGCCGGCAGCAGCACGTCCGAGTACAGCCCGGTCGAGGTCATCCGGAAGTCGAGCGAGACGAGGAGGTCGAGCTTGCCCTCGGGGGCCTCGGCGCGCCAGGCCACCTCGGCTGGGCGCCGGGCCTCGGGCGTCTCCTCGGCCCGGACGGCGGCGTCGGAGCCCAGCAGGTGCCGGATGAAGTACTCGTTGCCCTTGCCCGAAGAGCCCAGCAGGTTCGCCCGCCAGACCGTGAGCACCCGCGGGAAGTTGGCGGGGTCGTCGGGGTCCTCCGCGGCGAACCGCAGCGTCCCGTCCACGAGCTGGCGCACCGTCGCCTTCACCGGGTCCTCGCCCGACGCCTCGGCCTCCGCGACGAGGTCGAGGGGGTTGCGGTCGAACGTCGGGAACGACGGCAGCCAGCCCATGCGGACGGACTGGACGAGCGCGTCGACGAGCGCGCGGCCCTTGAACAGCCCGCGGCCGAGCTGGCTGGCGAGCTCGTCGGCGCCGAAGCCGTCGTAGCGCCACTGGTCCGTGGCGAGGTACCAGAAGGCCGTGCCCGCCATCTGCCTCGGCGGCCGGACCCAGTCGAGGCCAAAGGCGAGCTGCGCCCAGCCGGTGAACGGGCGGACCTTCTCCTGGCCCACGTAGTGCGCCCAGCCGCCGCCGTTGACGCCCTGGCAGCCGGTGAGGGTGGTGAGGGCGAGCATGGCGCGGTAGATCTGGTCGGAGTGGAACCAGTGGTTCGCGCCCGCGCCCATGACGATCATCGAGCGGCCGCCCGAGCGCTCGGCGTTGTCCGCGAACTCGCGGGCGATGCGCGCGGCCTGCGCCGCCGGGACGCCGGTGATCGCCTCCTGCCAGGCGGGCGTGCACGGCGCCGGGTCGTCGTAGCCGGCGGGCCAGTCGCCCGGGAGCCCCTCGCGGCCCACGCCGTACTGGGCGAGCATCAGGTCGAACACGGTCGTCACGAGGCGCCCGCCGATGCGCCGCGCCGGGACGCCCCGGCGCACGACCGAGCCGCCCTCGTTGGGGCCGTCGCTCACGTCGAACCGCGGCAGGTCCACGGCCACAGGCTCGCCGCCCTCGAGGAACGAGAGAACCGGGTCGATCGCCCCGAGCTCGAGGTTCCACCGACCGGCGCCCGCGGCGGTGTACCTGTCGCCGAGCGTGCCGTTCGGCGCCGCCACGTCCTGCGCTGTCGCGTCGAAGAGGAGCGGCCGCCAGGCGTCGCCCTCCGCCGTGCCGCCGAGGTCAGCCGCGGTCAGGAACCGGTCGGGCAGCCAGGAGCCCACCTCCCCGGGCCGCTCGCGGAGGGTGACGAGGAACGGCAGGTCGGTGAACGCCTTGACGTAGTCGCGGAACTGCGGGACCTCGCGGTCGACGAAGCACTCGCGCAGGATCACGTGGCCCATCGCCATCGCGAGCGCACCGTCGGTCCCGGGGTTGGCGGGCAGCCACTCGTCGGCGAACTTGACGTTGTCGGCGTAGTCGGGGCTCACCACCACGACCTTCTGGCCCCGGTACCGCGCCTCGGTCATGAAGTGCGCGTCCGGCGTCCGGGTCACCGGGATGTTCGAGCCCCACATGACCAGGTACGCCGCGTTCCACCAGTCGGCGGACTCGGGAACGTCGGTCTGGTCGCCGAACACCTGCGGCGAGGCGATGGGCAGGTCCGCGTACCAGTCGTAGAACGAGAGCATCGTCCCGCCGAGCAGCGAGGTGTAGCGGGCGCCCGCGGCGTGCGAGGCCATGGACATCGCGGGGATCGGCGAGAAGCCCGCGACGCGGTCGGGGCCGTGGGCCATGATCGTGTGGACCTGGGCCGCGGCGACGATCTCGAGCGCCTCGTCCCAGCTCGCGCGGACCAGGCCGCCCTTGCCGCGCGCCCGCTGGTAGCGCCGCCGCCGCTCCGGGTCGCCGACCACCTCCGCCCACGCCGCCACGGGGTCGCCGAGGCGGGCACGGGCCTCGCGGTACGCCTCGAGCAGCACTCCACGCACGTACGGGTAGCGCACGCGCGTGGGCGAGTAGGTGTACCAGCTGAACGCGGCGCCGCGTGGGCACCCCCGCGGCTCGTACTCGGGCGAGTCCGGCCCGACCGACGGGTAGTCGGTCTGCTGAGTCTCCCAGGTGATGACCTCGTCCTTGACGTAGATCTTCCACGAGCAGGACCCGGTGCAGTTCACGCCGTGGGTGGAGCGGACGATGCGGTCGTGGCTCCATCGGTCGCGGTAGAAGACGTCCGCGTCCCGGCCGCCCTCGAGCGTGATCGTCCGCAGGTCATCGGAAACGGCGGCGGGCTGGAGCAGCCGGCGGGTGCGGAGGACCGCCCGCACGTGCGGCTCGGCGCCGATCGCCGCGCGCCGCTTGTCACCCATCCGATTCGCCTCCAGCCCCCGGTCCGACGAGATCATCGACCCGCCCTACGCCGTCGGCAAGGCTGACCACGCAGAGCAGCGGCTCGTCCACGGCGAACGGCTCCAGTCCGATCCCGTCAGGGTCGAGGCCGAGCCGCTCCGCGCTCTGCTCGAGCATCCCCTGGTGGACCCCGCAGACCACGGCGCGGTGCTGCCGGGCCACCTCCTCGAAGGGGCACCGGCGGAGCCAGATCCGGCCCTGCCGCGGCTGCTCCGGCGCGAAGCCCAGCCGGTCGAGGAGGCTGGTCAGCGCCTCGCCGGGGTCGGCGCCCGCGGGCTCGCCGGCAGCCTCCGCGCCGGCGAGCTCGTCCGACCACCGCTGCCCTGCCCTGCGCGCGGCGGCGGCCGGGTCGGCCCCCTCGCCGATGTGGCCCGCCAGGACGCTCGCGAAGTGGCGCAGCTGGGCCAGGTCGTCACGGCCCGCGGCGTCGGCGCCGGCGTCGGCCGCGGGCGCGGGAGCCGCGGCGTAGCGCAGGGACGGCCGCCCGGCGCGGGCCTGCCGCTCGACGCTCCTCCTCACGAGGCCGGCCGTCACCAGCAGCGCGAGGTGGGACCGGGCGGTGCTCTCGCTGATCCCCACGGCCGCCGCGGCCTCGCCGACGGAGAGCGGCCGGCCGCTCCCGCGGAGCGCCGCGAGCAGCGCCGAACGGCTGTCGGCGGCGAGGACGTGGGCGGTGTCGCTTGCGGAGTGCGCCATTGACGGGATTATAATCGCGGAAACACTCGGCGCAACGGGTGCGTTCGAGGCGAGGACGCGAGGCAGGACATGACGGGCAGCGGGGAGACGGCCGGGGCGAAGGCGGTCCGCGGGACGCGCAACAGCGCGATGTGGCTGGCGACACTCGGCTTCTTCGGCGGCTTCGCCGGGGTCTCGATCTTCGGGCCGCTGGTGCCCAAGTTCACGGACCTCCTCCACCTCACCCCGTTCGAGGCGGGCCTGCTCGCCGCGATCCCGTCGCTCACCGGGTCGCTCCTCCGCATCCCGTTCGGGGCGGCGGTCGACCGCGTCGGCGGCAAGCGGCCGCTGCTGGCGCTGCTGCTGCTCACCAACGCCGGCGTCATCGGGCTGCTCGCCCTACTCGCCACGTCGTACCCCGGGCACATGGGCGGGACCTACCCAGTCCTGATGGTGCTCGGGATGCTCATCGGCTGCGGCATCGCCACGTTCTCGGTGGGCATCGCGCAGGTCTCCTACTGGTTCCCCAAGAGGGACCAGGGCGGGGCCCTCGGCGTCTACGGCGGCCTCGGCAACACGAGCCCGGGCCTGTCGACGATGCTGCTGCCGATCGCGGTGGGCGCCATCGGACTGCTGGGCGCCTACGCCGTCTGGTTCGCGGTCTTGCTCGCGATCACGATCGTCTACGCCCTGTTCATCAAGGACGCGCCGTGGTTCCAGCTTCGCGCGGCCGGGCAGCGCGTCGACGACCCGGCCCGGCTCGTGGCGCTCGGCGGGAGCGACCTCGTGCCCCGCGGCAGCGCCGTCGAGGGCCTCAAGGCCGCCGCGGCGATCCCCGCGACGTGGGCCCTCGTGTTCTTCTACTTCGTCTCGTTCGGCGGCTTCCTCGCGTTCACGACTTGGCTGCCGTCCTACTGGGGCTCGATGTACGGCTCCTCGCTCCGCGAGGCAGGCCTGCTCACCGCCGCGTTCTCCCTGCTCGCGGCCGTCGTGCGGGTGGCGGGCGGCGTCGCGTCGGACCGGCTGTCGATCAAGTACGCCCTCGTGGGGAACTTCCTGCTGATGGCCGTCGCGACCCTCGTCCTCGCCATGTCCGACACGTTCGCGGTCTCGCTCGCGGCAACGCTGGCCGTGGGCGCCGGGATGGGCCTCCAGAACGCGATCGTGTTCAAGCTGGTGCCCTCGTACGTCCCGACGGCCGTCGGCGGCGCGTCGGGGTGGATCGGCGGCATCGGCGCGCTTGGCGGCTTCGTCATCCCGCCCGTCATGGGCTTCGTGACGGGGGCGGTGGGCGGCTCGGCGGGCTACGCGCGCGGCTTCCTGCCGTTCGTGGTGATCGCCCTCGCCACGCTGCCCGTCGTGTGGTGGCTCAACCGCTGGAGCGCGGCCCACCTGCCCGCAGCGGCGGCCGAGGCCGCCTGACCGCCTGCACCCCCAGCAGGCGCATGCTGGAGGCGATGACGTCTGGCACCCAGAGATGAGCCGGAGGAACGCAGTGGCACAGAACCAGCGCCCGTACCTGCCGAGGGCCTACAGGGACCTCCGGGCCGAGCACCCGGCCGTCGCCGAGGCGTACGACGCCCTCGGCGGCGCCTGCCGGGAAGCGGGCCCGCTCTCGGTCCGCGACCAGCGCCTCGTCAAGCTCGGGATCGCGATCGGTCTGTCCTCGGACGGCGCCGTCCGGTCCCACGTCCGCCGCGGGCTCGCCGAAGGCCTGACCCGCCAGGAGCTGCTGCACGCGGTCACGGTGGCCATCCCGACGGCCGGGTTCCCGGCGACGGCGGCCGCCTACCGCTGGGCGCTCAACGAGCTCGACGCCGGCGAGGCGGGCGGCGGCGAGGCCGGGGCATGAGCGGTCCGGTCGTCCTGCGCGACCTCCGCGCCGAGGTCGACGTGCCCCGCGGAGGCATCCTGAGCCGGACGGTGCACAGCGACGAGCACGGCTCCCTCACCCTCTTCGCGTTCGACGCCGGGCAGGAGCTGACCGAGCACACCGCCGCCCGCGCGGCCGTGATCGAGATCCTCGACGGCGAGGCGGAGGTGGGCGTCGGCGCCGAGGTACACCGGCTTGGCGTCGGCGGGTGGGTCCTGCTGCCCGAGCGAACGCCGCACTCCGTGAAGGCGGCGGCGCCGCTCAAGCTCGCCCTGCTGCTGCTCGGCCCGGCTTAGGGCCAACCTGCTGCGCGGGCGGCCACCGGGTCGAGTGCCGGTGCCGCGCCGCCGTCGCGACCGACTCCAGAGCGCACAGGTTCGCGATGCGCGATAGGCGCCCCGGGCGGGCCATGCCGGGTCAGGCGCTGAGTCTGACGTGATGACCGAGAACCGCGGATCCCCGACCTCGTGGCCGCCATCAGCGCCCCTCGTCCGGACCGTGGGGGCTCCATCCATCAAGGAAGGACCTGAGGTCGTCCGGCTTGGGCTCCCGGACCCGTGGTATCAGCTCCTCCGGGCTGCGGAGGGGGTCGGTCGCGTCGAGCCTGCGCTCGGCGAAGTCGAGGTGCGGGAGGGGTAGCGAGCCGCGCGTCGGCTGTGAGGGCTATGGCAGCAAGGCCTCGTGCACCGGCGAGTGCTGGTGCGGGAGACCGAGCCTCGCCGACGCGGTCGGTCAAGAGCCCAGCCCTAGGTCGAGCTGGCTCGATTTGCGCGGGGGAGGCGCCGGCCTCGGTCTCGGCGACGGGCCTGCGGATCGCATCCTCGGGCGGACGGCTACCTCCCGAATCGACGTCTGGAAGAGCTCATAGAACCACGGCCCGTCCGGCCGCTCGCGGACGATCCGCTCCATTCGATCCCACCACTTGACGATCCGGGAGAGATTCTCCCAGTTGCCCAGGTCCTTGTCGCCGGCGATCCAGAAGGCTCGGAGGCCGTAGGCAACGTAGGCCTGCAGCTCCGCCTGCTTGGTCCTGATGTGCCAGTCGCGGCTGATTACGACCAGTCCCCGCTCCGCGACGATCGGCATCCACTCGGGGTCCGGCGTCGAGAGCGGGACCTCGAGAAGGCGGCGATGCCCAGGGTGCAGTACGTCCCCGCGGACCGTGGCCAGCGCCCTGGCGAGGCCGAGCGACGTCTCGTCGACGAACCAGCGCGGCTCCTCGTCGCGCGGCATCTACGCAGCCCTCTGCGCGCCTCCGAGCTCGAAGCGTATCGCCTGCTCCACCTGCTCCTTGGTAAGGCTGTTGAGCTCGGCGATCAGCTCGATCGAATCACCGGCCCGGTACTGCTCCGCCACGATCGCGGTGGGGACGGAACGCACGATGGGCTCGCCGAACTGCCGCAAGGGGTCGAACACGACCTGGTCGAGCCGGGGGTTCGGGCGGATCAGGCGCGTGATGCCGTCCTCGAAATCGACGGCGGCGACGAACGTCTGCGTCTCCTCGGAGAGCACCAGCTGGCCGTTTCGGACCACGACGAGCGCTAGCCGCCGGTCGAGGCCGACCTCCACCTGAGTCCTCTGGACGAGCTCGCGCCCGTTGGGCTCGAGCCACGGCGCCGCGAGCGCGAGTGGGTACGTGGCCCCGAGCTCCTCGCGGAGCCGAAGCACGACCGGCCGCATATGGACCATCGGGACCCCGGCGCGTCGGTACTCGGCGAGCAGGCGCACCTCGCTGAACTCGCCCCACGTCACGACGGTGTCGCCAGTCGACTGCAAGCGGACCACTGGGTCGTACCACCGCCCGCCCCTCTGGTAGCCGTCGATCCAGCGCAGCGCGGTACCCGGATGCAGGCTCAGGATCCGGTCGACCTGCTGCACCCCATAAACGGGCCGCGCGAGGAGGTCGGCGGGCGCGCTCATCTCTCCGATTCTCTCACGTCCGGCCATCCCGTCGCCCCTCCTCCGGGGTTGTCCACCGCCAGTGACAGGAGAGCTGCCAGGCCTGGCGGCGGTTGTCCATTGGGAAGCCGTCGATCCTCTGGACGGCACCCATTGTAGAACACATGTTCTAGTGCCTGTGCTCCTGGCCTGTTTCTAGGAGCCAGGAGCTGCTTCGGAGGCGCTCAGGTCCGAGGCAACCAGCGCGAACTGGTCGAGCGCCGCCTGGAGGTCCTCGATGATCTCCGCCGCAATGACCTCTGGCGTCGGGAGATTCTCTCCGTCCTCGAGGCTCTCGTCGCGGAGCCAGAAGATGTCGAGGTTCGCCTTGTCGCGGGCCACGAGGTCCGCGTAGGCGAACCGCCTGAAGCGCTCGGACGCGGTCCGCTCGTGGCGGTTCTCCGCGTTGTAGCACGCGACGAAGCCGTCGAGGTCCTCCCGGCCGAGTGGGCTCGTCTTGAGGGTGAAGTGCTTGTTCGTCCGCAGGTCGTAGATCCAGAGGTCCTCGGTCCACGGCCGCTCCGACGCCGGGCGCCGGTCGAAGAACAGCACGTTCGCCTTGACGCCCTGGGCGTAGAAGACGCCAGTCGGCAGCCGCAGGAGCGTGTGTACCTCGCACTCGTGGAGGAGCTTGCGGCGGATTGTCTCGCCCGCGCCGCCCTCGAACAGGACGTTGTCGGGCACGACCACCGCGGCGCGGCCGTTGATCTTGAGCAGCGTCTTGATGTGCTGGACGAAGTTAAGCTGCTTGTTCGACGTGGTCGCCCAGAAGTCGTCGCGGACGATGACCAGGCTGTCGCGCTCGGCTTCGCCCTCGTCGTTGACGACAACGAAGCTCGACTTCTTGCCGAACGGCGGGTTCGTCAGGACCATGTCGAACCGGTCACCCGGGTCGGCGGCGAGGCTGTCCGCGACTCGGATGGGCGACTCGGTGTCGCCGATCCCGTGGAGGTAGAGGTTCATCGCGCAGACGCGTGCCGTGGCGTCGACGATCTCCCAGCCGTGGAGCAGACCGCTTCGCAGGTGCTTCTTCTGGTCGGCGTCGAGCAGGTGGTGGGCGGCGATGTGGTCGTGGGCCGCCAGGAGGAAGCCTCCCGTCCCACAGGCCGGGTCGCAGATCGTTGCGCCGTCGTCGGGCAGCCGTCCGGGATCGGGGCGCATGACCTCGACGATGGCGCGTATCAGCGCGCGCGGCGTGAAGTACTGACCGGCCCCGCTCTTGAGGTCCTCCGCGTTCTTGGCGAGGAGCCCCTCGTACAGATCGCCCTTGACGTCGACCCCGAGCGTCGTCCACTGCTCCTTGTCAATGAGGTCGGCTACAAGTCGGCGCAGCTTCGCCGGGTCCTGGATTTTGTTCTGCGCCTTCCGGAAGATGATCCCAAGCATCCCGGGCTGGTGGCCCAAGGCCTCGAGCGTCTTGCGGTACTGCGCCTCGAGCTCGTCGCCGTCGAGGGAAACGAGATTCCGCCAGGTGTACGGCTCCGGGATGAGCGACGGCTTGTTCAGCGGCGGCCGCGACTGCTCGTCGGCCATCTTGAGGAACAGCAGGTACGTGAGCTGCTCGACGTAGTCGCCGTACGACAGGCCGTCGTCACGGAGGACGTTGCAGTAGCCCCACAGTTTCTGGACCAGTGCAGCGGACTGCGTGCTCACGCGGGCATCTCCAAGCGGCCACTGAATGTGGCGTGAAGCAGCGACCTCTCTAGAACATTGGCGTGGCGGACTGCGCTGTCGAGCTGCTGGTCAAGCTCCGATACCACTGACAGTCTGCGTTCTACGTCCGTCCAGATTTGATCCCGTGCCGCCGCGGTTGGCATTGGCAGCTCCACCGTACTCAACCACCCGAGATTCAGGTTGTACTGGCCAGCTGAGCTAGCGGCGGCACGCTCGATGGCGGCCCGCACCGTGGGCGACTCCCACAACATCCGCACCCACTGCCACGTTGCGCTGTCGCCCTTGAGTCGGAACCGGATCAGGTAGGAGGCGTGGTAGTGCGCAACCGCGAGTTCATGCTCCACGAGGGCCGCACGTCCAATCAGGCCCCGGCTTCCATTCGTGCGGACGATCAGGAAGTCGCCGGGAATTAGCTGCTTTGACGGATCGGGCTCCGCCCCGGGCGGGAGGTACTTCATATCGCGAAGGCTCAACGTGCCGCCGACGACATTCGGGATGCGGATGACTGGGTGCCCGCCATCGTCGCGGTCGGCCTTCTGAGAAGTGCCGTAGTCGGCGCTCGACGCAAGCGCGCCGAGCCGGACCATTCCCTGAGCTCCGGTGCTCCGCGACTGGTCCACGGCGCGGTCGTAGGCGCTGGCAAGGACGGCCCGGCGGTAACGGGCGAGACGGTGCTTCGCGTTCGCGATGGCGAGCCTCGCCGACTCGACGCGAGTCATTTGTCCATCGAGGTAATCGGACACCTGCCGCTGCGTGGCCGCTGGCGGCAGGAAGACGGGCAAGTTGTCGAACTCCTTCTTCGTGACATGCACCATTCCCGAGCCGTGGGCGCGCAGCTGCAACTGTGTCATTACGTACTTGAGGAGGTAGTAATGGAACCGGGGCTCGATGCGTGATCGGCACCTGAATATGTGCTGGTTGAGGACTGCCTCCGGCCCCTGCCACACGAACGCGTCAAGAGTTGCTGCCCAGGAGACCAGGAGATCGCCGGGAAGCACGACATGTCTCGCGTCGACTTCGCCGGTGAAGTAGTGGGGGGAGTCCCCGGTGCCCGTCAGGTCCTGGATCCTGATGATCATCCGGCCGGTATCGGACCATTCGGACTTCTTGAAACCTCGTCCATTCGAATAGACGCCAAGCTCGCCCAAGGTTGAACGCGTCCAGCCCCGGGGATGGTCTGCGAGCGACGTCATCCCGCGAGCGCCTCGTTGAGTTCTGTGAGAAGCCCCTGGAGGTCGACGCCGAACAGTGCGAGGGCCTTCCCCACACCGCCAGCCTGGTTGAACGGCACATAGGCGAAGTCGTCGAGCTCGACGCCGAGGCTGGCCGCGATCTGGTCGCGGATCATCGCGAGCCAACGGAGCTGCTCATCGGTGAAGGTCCGCCCGGCCGTCCGCTGGATTGCGAGCCACGCGTCGAACCGAGCAGCAACACGTTCGGCATATGGCTCTAGCTCCTCGTCCTCGTGGACCGCGAAGCGGACGAGCGACACGAGGTCGGCCAGGGTGCGCTCACCGCTCCCGTGCACCCTGGAGTGGTCGAGCCGGTCGTATGCGGCCCATAGCAGGTCAGGCGTCCAGGCGCGGGGCGGCCGCCCGATTGCCTCCGCGAGCTCGCGGACGTCGGCGAAGGTCAGCCTTCGCGTGTACGGGCGGCTGAACATGACCTCAAGGGCTGCGACCTCGTCGGCGTGCTCGCGAATGAAGGCCTCAAAGCTCGTCACGAGACCGCGGGCCGCCTCGGTCGCCTCCGGCGAGTACCCAGCCCGGAGGACGCGGTCGATGCTCGTGGTGTCAATGGTCTGCTCGTACGAGCGGCGGATCTCCGCAAGCCGCAGGCGGAGGGCCGGGCTGGTTGCGAGCGGCTGGACGGCCCCGTCGAGGAGGCGCCTCGCCGCGTCAGCGACCTGCTCGGCTGTCGGTTCGTCGGCTCCGGTCGCCTCGCGTGCAGCTCTGAGCTGCGTGTCGGGGTCGAGGGCATCGACAAGCGCGGCCGTGATCGCGTGAAGCGTCATGCCGCCCGCGAGCTCCTCGAGCGAGCGGCGGTCTTCGTGCGTCAGGCGGTGGTCGAGCCGCGCCAGGCGGCTGGCTAGCGAGGAGATAACGTCTGCGTCACGGTTGCCGAACGCCACCTGCTCCAGTAGCCGCTCGAAAGGGACCGACGGCTGCTTCTCCAGCGACGTCGTGTCGGCGAGGTCCTCGTGGCTGATGCCGACGGCGTCGACGATCACGAACCGCGCCTTGGCGAGCGCGTCAGGGGTCACCGCCTGGAGGTCGGTCGAGCTGATCACCCGCACCCCGCGGCCCTTCATCTGCTCGAAGAACGTCCGGCTCCGGACGCTCCGCATGAAGAACACGATCTCGAGCGGCTTCACGTCCGTACCGGTCGCGATCATGTCGACGGTGACGGCGATCCGCGGGTTGTAGCTGTTGCGGAACGAGGCGAGCAGGTCCTCGGGCCGGGCCCCGACCGTCCGGTATGTGATCTTCTGGCAGAAGTCGTTGCCCTTGCCGAACTCCTCCCGGATGACGCGCACGAGGTCCTCGGCGTGGCTGTCGTCCTTGGCGAAGACGAGGGTCTTGGGCACCTCTGTCCGGCCGGGGAAGATCTCGGTGAACAGCCGGTCGCGGAAGGCCCGGACGACGGTCCGCAGCTGGTCCTCCGCGACCACCGCCCGGTCGAGCTCCGAGGCGTCGTAGGGTAAGTCGTCCTCGAGCTGCTCCCAACGGCGCTGCCGCGTCAGCCGGTCGCGGCGGTCGACGTACAGGCCGGCGTCGATCTTGGCGCCCTGCTCGGTGATCTCGGTTCGGATCTCGTACACGTCGAAGTCGACGTTGACACCGTCGGCGACCGCCTGGGCGTGGTCGTACTCCATCACGAGGTTCCGGTGGAAGAAGCCGAGCGTCTGCACCGACGGTGTGGCCGTCAGGCCCACCAGGAACGCGTCGAAGTACTCAAGGACCTGCCGCCACACGCCGTAGATCGAGCGGTGGCACTCGTCGGTCACGATGACATCGAAGGCGTCGATTGGTATGGCCGGGTTGTAAGCCACCTCGACGGGTCGCAGAGGCACGGAGCCGCCCGTGAAGGCCGAGGCCTCCTCGAGGTCCTCGGGCAGCTCCGGATCGCCGCGCAAGATCGAGTACAGGCGCTGGATCGTCGAGATCGTGACCTTCGCGGTCGTGTCGAAGGTGTTCGACGTGAGGTGCTGGACGACATAGAGCTCGGTGAACTTGCGGCCGTCGTCCGGGGTCACGAACTGCCCGAACTCCTTGTACGCCTGGCGACCGAGATTCGCCCGGTCGACGAGGAACAGCACCCGGTGGGCTTTGGCGAACTTGGCTAGCCGATAGATCGCATTGCAGGCGGTGAACGTCTTGCCAGAGCCCGTCGCCATTTGGATCAGCGCTCGCGGGCGGTCGTCGGCGAACGATGCCTCGAGGTTGCGGATGGCCTTGACCTGGGCGGGCCAAAGACCGTTGGTCGACAGCTCTGGAAGGTTTCGCAGCCGTTGGCGCAGCGTGGCCGCCGATTCGTACCCGGTCACCGTCTCGCTGGCGCTCGGCAGGGAGCGGACCGCGCTGCCGTAGCCCGCCTCGCCGAGCCACCGCCGCAGCGTGTCCGGGCGGTGGAAGGTGAACAGCTCGCGGCTCCTCGGGTCCGGGTCCATGAGGTTGGTGAACCAGGTCTCGACCCCCGTGGACTCGAACAGGAACGGGAGGGGGCGGCGGTACACCGGCAGCGCGGGGGGCAGGCCGGCGCCGTACCTGTAGGTCTGGGCTTCGACGCCCGAGAGCGTGTAGCCGGCCCGCTTCGCCTCCACCGCCCCCGCGGCGGCGCCGTCCACGTAAAGCAGGTAGTCGGCAGGCCCGGTCGCGGTCGGGAATTCACGCAGCGCTACGCCGGGCCCAGCGTGGACATTCGCCGCGGCGCGGTCTTGAACAATCCAGCCAGTTGCCTCGAGCTGACGGTCGATGTCGCGGCGGGCGTCCGCCTCCGGCGCGCGAGGGCTCATCGGATCACGGTCTTAGGCGCCGACGTGGATTCGCGCGCGAACCACCCTGATCTCTGCTGCCACGACGTACATGGGTGCGAATGCCTCCCCTCCAAAGTGTAGAAGGCGGACGTGATCCATTGAACTGCACTTCCGTAGTAGCCCGCCCGACTCGCGCGCGTCCAGTGTCTGGCCCCGGGGTCTCGCGCCCATGTGGACAACTCGACGCCGCCAGCCCGAGTCTCGTGGATAGAACACCTGTTCACGTGCCCGGGCGCAGCCTAGACTGGGCTGCTCGAAGCACTCCCGCTCGCCGGCCAGCCACTCGGCTGAAACGTACCCCGGAGGGCCGCTCCCCGTGTCCGAACCCGCCCGCGGCGCAGCCGCGCCCAGCGCCGCCCGCGGCAGCCCGTCGTCTGCGCGGCGGGCCGGCAGGTGAGCACGTTCGACCCCCTGCTCATGCACGCGGTCATCACGCGCGTGGAGGCCGAGCGGCCCGTGCTCGACCTGGAGCTGGTCGTCGCCCTGTACCACCACCTCAGCGGGCTCGAGGGCCCCCAGCCGACGTTCGAGGGCCTGCTCGAGTACCTGGACCAGGTTACGCCGTGGCTCGGCGAGGACGGGCTGCGCGAGCTCCTCGGGCTGGCGCCCGGCGCCCCGCGCAGGCAGCCTGAGGGGGAGGCCGAGCGGACGCTCCGCGTCTCCCCCGCGCCCGCGGAGGCAGCCGGCCGAGGGCGCCCGAGGGGCACGGGCCAACTGACCGCCGGCGCCGTCCGCGCGGCGCACCAGGCGTTCCGGGCCGAGCGCGGACGCCGGCCGACCCAGGCCGAGCTCGCGTCGCGGCTCGACGTCGGCGTCCGCTCCCTGCAGCGGTTCCTGGCGGACCGCGGCCTCGGCTGGCCGCTCGGAGGGTAGATGGCGCATTGATGGCGTGTTGATGGCGCATTTCTGTCGCCTTCGCACCGTTTACCTGGCGCCCCCGGCGGCCGTCCAATTCGGCCATGCCTCTCCCGACCCCAAGCCCGCGCCCGACCGCCGAGGACCGCATCCGCGCGGCTACCTGGTTCGCCGGGCGCGAGTTCGGCGTCTTCAGCGTCTGGAGCGCGGACCCCGACGGCACGTGCCGGTGCGCGAGGCGGGCCGCCTGCGCCAGCCCGGGCAAGCACCCCATCGGCCGCCAGGGGTTCCTCGAGCACACCCGCGACCCGGAGCGCATCCGGACGCTGCTCAGCGCGGCGTCCGAGCCCAACTACGGCCTCGTCCCACCGGACGGCGTGCTCGTCCTCGACGTGGACGGCGACGGCGTAGGGCGGCTCGCGGAGCTCGAGGCCAGGTACGGGCCGCTCCCGCCGACGCTGCGGACGGACACCGCCCACGGCCAGCACGTGTTCGTGCGCTGGCCGGAGGGGCTGCCGCGGCCCGCGGGCCAGCTGTTCGGCTTCGTCACGCGCTGGGCGTCCGGCCCGGGCGCGGGCTACGTCATCGGCCCGCGCTCGGTCCACGCCTCCGGCGGCGTCTACGCCCCGGCCGGGCCGTGCACCGACATCGCCGAGATGCCGCCGGCCTGGGTCGCTGCCGCCGCCGCGCCGGCCGCGGAGGAGGACGGCGCCATCGAGGTCGGGCTGGGCGGGTACGAGCTGCCCCAGCCCGGCTACGCGGGCGCCCGCTACGAGGCGATCCGGGACTACGCCGCGAGCCGGTACCGGCGGGGGATGTCCAAGGTCGAGGTCTGGGCGGGCGTTCGGGACGTGCTCGCTCCGTGCTTCGCCAACCCCCTCACCGAGCGGGAGCTCCGGGACCGCTTCGAGCGAGCCTGGAGGGGCACCGCCGAGCGCCTGGGCGACCCGATGGCGGATCCCGTGGCGGATGCCGAGATCATGGCCGCGGCGGCCGTGGCGCCGTCAGAGCCGGCCGCCGGCTGGCCGGAGCCGCCCGACGACGCCGCGTACCACGGCCCGCTGGGCGAGATCGTGCGGGCGGTGGCCCCCCACACCGAGGCCGACCCTGTCGGCATCCTGGGGACCCTGCTCGCCTCGATCGGCGCCTGCCTGGGCAACCTGCGCTACATCTACCAGGGCAGCGCCCAGGCGCCGAACCTGTTCGTCGTCCTGGTCGGCGACAGCAGCACCGGGCGCAAGGGCACCGCGGGCTCGATCGCCCGCGACGTCATGAGCCGGGCCTACCCGGCGTGGGCCTCGCTGATCGTCGCCGGCCTCGGCTCGGGCGAGGGCCTGGTCAGCCGCCTCACGCCGAGCGAGACGGAGCGCGAGAGGCCGAGCGAGCCGCGGGCGCTCGTGATGGAGAGCGAGTTCGGCCGGCTGCTGACCGTCATGGGCCGCGAGGGCTCGACGCTCTCGCCAATCGTCCGCGACGCCTGGGACGGGGTCCCGATGGGCCGGGCCCTCGCGCGCGAGCAGTCGATCGTCTACAGCCACCACGTCGGGATCGTCGGCCACGTCACGCCCGTCGAGCTGCGGACGAGGCTCAGCGGGACCGACATGGCGAACGGCTTCGGCAACCGCTTCATCTGGCTCGCGGTGCGGCGGGCCCGGCTGGTTCCATTCCCGACCTCGCCCGTCGAGCTCGTCGACCCCGCGATCGTCGCCGACGTCGGCGCGGCGATCCGCGCGGCCGGGGCGCCGGGCGAGGTGCCGTGGTCGCCCGGGGCGCGCGACGCCTGGGAGGAGCTGTACCTCGAGCTCGCGCTGCGGCGGCGGTACGGCCTGTGGGGCGCGATGACCGCGCGAACCGAGGCGCAGGTCGTGCGCCTTGCGCTGGTGTACGCCCTGCTCGACCGGTCGGCCGTGATCGACGTCCCGCACCTCCGCGCGGCGCGTGCCCTGTGGGACTACGCCGAGCGCTCGGTGCTCCACGTCTTCGGCGACTCCACCGGCGACCGCCACGCGGACGTGCTCCGTACGCAGCTCGCCGACGGCCCGCTCAAGTGGGAGGACGCGAAGCGGTCGCTCGGCGTCCGGAGCGCGGCCGAGCTCGAGACCGCGGTCGCGCTCCTGGAGTCCCTCGGGATCGCCGGGCGGGCGAAGGTCCGGGTCCCCGGCTCCAAGCGGCCGGCGACCGTGCTGCGCCTCGCCGGAAGAACCACAACAACCACGACAACCGCGCTGGCGCCCGCGCACGAGACGGGGGCCTAGGACTCCATGGGAGCTGTGCGGTTTACGTGGTTATCGGCTTGGCGCGTAGGTGTGGGGGTCTGCGCGCGGCCCCTGCGCGGTTCTGGCGGTTCTCGCGGTTGTTGGCGCGCCGTCCGGCCCGCCGTCGCGACCGCGGCCACGCGCCCGGCCCAGGCCGCCTGATGCCCGCCCGCCCGGCCCTCTCCCCGCGCCAGGAGCAGGTGCTGCTCCTGCTCGGCGAGGGCCTCGGCCTGGGCGAGATCGCGGCGCGGCTCGGGATCTCCGAGTGGACTGTCCGGACGTACCGGGACGAGGCCCGCCGGCGGCTCGACGCGCGGACGACGGCGCAGGCGGTGGCGATCATCGTCCGGCGGACGGCTGTGCCATGACCGACGCACACCCCTCGCCCCCGCCCCGGACCGACCCGCTCGCGGCGGCGCTGGCGTTCGCCATCCGGGAGGCCGTGCGCCTCGAGGCGGAGAGAAGCGCCTTGAACGAGGCGCCCGGCAGAGCGAATGTCGTCACCGTGAAGCCCAAGCCCGAGGAAGCCGCCGCGTGACCGCCCGCGCCCTGCCCCGCTCGCTCGAGGACCTCCGCGGCCGCCGCGCCGCGCGCTGGGTCCGGGAGAGCACGGCCGGGCAGGCGGACAACTTCGGGCCGGACGCGCAGGCCGAGCAGCAGGCGCGGGCGATCGAGCGCTGGGGCCTCGTCGACACGGGCGCCGCCTGGCAGGTCGCCCACTCGGGCCGGACGATCGCCGCGACCGGGCAGTGGGCCGAGATGCTCGACGGCGCCGGCCGCGAGTGGGACGTGCTGGTGGTCGGCTACGTCAGCCGCTTCGCGCGCGACCTGCGGACCGCGGTCAACGCCCGCCACGACCTCCACGCCCGGGGCGCCGTGATCCTGTTCGCCGACGAGCGGGTCCTCTCCTCCGACGAGGACGAGTGGGAGCGCTGGGCGCGGGAGGCGGTCGAGGCCGAGGCCTACAGCCGGCGGCTCGCCAAGCGGATCCGCGAGGGCTACGCGGCCAAGCGCCGGCGGCTCGGCGTCCCCGGCGGGAGCAAGGCGCCGCTCGGGGCGGTCCGCGAGGGGCGGACACTGCGCGTCGACGAGGAGGCGATGGAGCTCGTCCGCCGGGTGTACGAGCTGGCAGCCGCGGGCCGCACGGACCGCGAGGTCGGCCGGGCGACGGGCCTCGCCATCAAGCACATCGCGGAGATCCTGACGAACCCGTTCTACATCGGCCGACTGTGGTCCGGCGAGCCCTCCGCCCTCGGCGCCCTGGTCGACGCAAGAACGTGGGAGCAGGTCCAGGCGATGCGGGCGCGGTACAGCCGCCGACACCGGGGCGCGGTCAAGCGCCGCCAGTACGGCCTCGCAGGCCTGCTCGCATGCGCCGCCTGCGGGCGGCACCTGACCGGGCACGTCGGGCGGTACCGCCACCAGGACGCATGCGCGCCGTTCCGCGCCGCCGCACCCCGGCGGATCCAGCGCGATGGCGAGACGATCGACCCGCGGGTGCGCGGCGAGTCGTACAAGCTCGACGTGTACGAGGACGCGATCGGGCGGGCCTTCGAGCACGTGGCGGTGTCGTCCGCGCTCAAGGCGAGCGCCGTGGCGATCGCCAGGAAGCCGGATCCCGATGGCGGCGACATCCTGGCGCGGGCGCGGATCAAGCGGGAGCGCGAGCAGGCGGCGCTGCGGTTCGCGAAGGACCGCGACCTCGGGAGGCTCGAGGCGACGATGGCCAGGCTGGACGCCGAGGCCGAGACCGAGGCAGCCCGGCCGTCACGGGTCCCGACTGCCGCCGAGGCGCGGGCGTACCTCGAGTCGCTGCCGGAGCTGTGGGCGAAGACCTCGGACGCCGGACGGCACGCGATCGCCGAGGCCGTGTTCGAGCGGATCGACGTCCTCGGAGCGACCGACTTCACGTTCACGCTCACAGCCCACGCCAGAGCGCGGGGCTGGGACGCGGCGTTCGGCGCCGGCGTCGTCAGCGTGAAAGAAGGTCGATCTGGTCGGGGCGAGAGGATTTGAACCTCCGACCTCATCGTCCCGAACGATGCGCGCTACCAAGCTGCGCCACGCCCCGACCGAGGTGCCCTGAGGCGACGCGGATGATACCACTTGGCGGCGGGGCGGCCACGGGCCGGCGGTCGGGCCGCCCGGACGTACTGCGGGCACCCGCCTGGTCCGCTGCGAGTGCGGGCGCCA
>JAKOQS010000162.1 GCA_029778235.1 Chloroflexota bacterium
CGGGCCTCCGCCCCCGACTCCGGGGTCGCGTCGCCCACGAGGACCACGGTGCGGCGGGCGTCCAGCTCCGCCACCCGGTGCCCCGCGGACTCGGCCACCTCGAACGCGATCTTCCTCGACGGCGGAAGCTCGCCCACCAGCGGTTCCGCGAACTCGATGTTCAACTGCACGGCCCCCGGCTGCCGGGTCCGCGCCCCCGCCGCGACGGCCAGCGCGCGCTGCACGCCCGCGGCCCAGGCCGCGGCGCCTCCGGACTCGGACGACAGCCGGACGACGGCCAGCGCCGCGGGTCCGAACGCCCCGGCCTGGTCGCCGCACTGGTTCGCACCGGTCCCGACGAGGTACTCCGGGCGGTCGGCGGTGATCAGCAGCAGCGGCACCCCTGCGGCGGTCGCCTCCATGGCAGCGGGCCCGAGGTTCGCGACGGCGGTGCCGGAGGTGGTGATCACCGCGACCGGGCGCCCGCTGGCCTTTGCGAGGCCGAGCGCCGTGAAACCCGCCACGCGCTCGTCGATCCGCACGTGCAGCCGCAGCTCCCCCGCCCTGTCGGCGCGGTCGGCGGCCAGCGCGAGCGCCGCGCTGCGCGAGCCGGGCGCGAGCACGACGTCGGTGACGCCCGCGCCGCGCACAGCGTCGACGACGACCGCCCCCAGTTCGATGCTGCTCACCGCTCTCCCTCCAGGATCCGCCTCACCCGTTCCCACCGATCCAACCAGAACCCCGTCAGCTCCGGGCCGGCGGCCTGCGCGAGCAGCAGGTCGGGGTCCACCTCGACGCTCCTCGCCTCGACGATCCCCGCGCGCGGCGCCAGCGGATCGCGCACCACGTCGGCGGCCAGCAGCCGCGCGGTCTCGAGCCCGCACGCGTACGGCAACTCGGGCAGCGCCGCGGCCAGCGCCACGCCCGCGCGCAGCCCGACCGACGTCTCGACAGCGCTCGACACCACCACGGGCAGCCCGAGCTCCTCAGCCAGCCGCAGGCAGGCGCGCGGGCCGCCCAACGGCTGCACCTTCAGCACCGCGATGTCGGCCGCCCCGGCGGCCTTGACCCGCAGCGGGTCGGCGGCGCGCCGGATGGACTCGTCCGCGGCGATCAGCACCCCGAGATCCCGCGCCCGCAGCGCGGCCAGGTCCTCCACCGTCGCGCACGGCTGCTCGGCATACTCCAGCCCGAAGGCGCCCAGCTCGTGCAGCGCGTCGACGGCCCCCGCGAGCGACCATCCGCCGTTCGCGTCCACCCGGATCCGCGCCGACGGCAGCGCCTCCCGCACCGCAGCCACCCGGGCGACGTCGTCGTCCAGCGACTGGCCGACGGCGGCCACCTTGATCTTCACCGTCGCGCACCCCGAGGCGACGGCGCGCGCCGCGGCCTCCGCGGGGGCCAGCGCGGGAACGATCCCGTTCACCTCGACGGCGCCCCGCACCGGGGCCGGCAGGCCGAACTCCGCCACCTCGCGGGCCGCGCGCAGCCAGCACGCGGCCTCCTCGTCGTCGTACTCGGGGAAGGGGCTCCATTCGGCCCAGCCTGCCTGCCCCTCGAACAGCACGCCCGAGCGCCGCGTGATGCCCCGGAACGGGACCGTCAGCGCGATGTCGAACACGTGCATCGTCATCTAGAGCAGCACCCCGACGAGCAAGCCCAGCCCCACCCCGATCTCCGCGAAACCCGTAGCCTGGAGGACGGGGATCAGGTCGCGGCCGACGGCACCGCCGAGCACGCGCCGCAGCGGGTCCATGAGGAGCACGAGGCCCAGCAGCGCCAGCAGCGCGAGCCACGTCGTCAACGCCGCGAAGACGACGATGGCGAGCCCCGCCAGCGCGCAGAGCCCCGCGTAGAACAGGCGGGCATTGCGGTCGCCCAGGCGGGCGGGCAGCGTCATCTTTCCCGCGACCCTGTCCGTCTCGATGTCGCGCAGGTTGTTGGCCACGAGGAGCGCGCTGGCCAGCGCGCCGACCGCGGTGCCCGCGGCCCAGGCGTGCGGCGGCACCGCGCCCGCCAGCACGAGCGCGGTGCCGACGGTGGCGACCAGCCCGAAGAACACGAACACCATCAGCTCGCCCAGGCCGAGGTAGCCGTAGGGCTTCTTGCCGCCGGTGTACCCCCAGGCCGCGGCGATGCAGACGAGACCCAGTGCCAACAGGATCCAGATGCCGCTGATGACGACGACGGCGAGCCCGGCCATCCCCGCGACGCCGAACGCGGCGAACGAGGCCAGCTTCACCGCGCGGGGCGAGGCGAGCCCCGAGGCCACCAGGCGCGTCGGGCCGACGCGGACGTCGTCGGTGCCGCGGATGCCGTCGGAGTAGTCGTTGGCGTAGTTAACGCCCACCTGGAGCGCCAGCGCGACCACCAGGCAGAGCACGGCGATTACGTAGTGCCGGGGGCCGAGCACGACGGGCGCGGCGATGGCGCTGGCCGTTCCGGCGAGGATGGGGGCGACGGCGGCGGGCAGCGTGCGCGGACGCGCGCCTGCCACCCAGACGGAGAGGGAATCACTCATGACCGGGTCACTCTAGCCGTGAGTGCCGCCCCGTCCGGCTTGCCGCCCGGGCCGCGGGGGATGCGGTCGACGACAACCAACCGCCGGGGCAGGCACGCGGCGGGCAGCGCGGGGCGCAGGCGGTCGCGCCAGTCGTCGAGGGTTCCGCCGGTGGCGACGAGCACGACGCGGGCACCCCATTCCTCGTCGTCGACGGCGAGCACGGCCGTCTCCGGGTCGAGGGCCGCCGCCGCGGCGCGGACCGCCGCGAGGTCCACGTTCACGCCGCCGCTCTGCACCACGTCGTCGAGGCGGCCGTCGACGACGAGGCGGCCGTCGGGCGCGAGGTGCCCCCGGTCGCCGGTCCGGACCGCGCCGTCGGACAGGACCTCGGCCGTCAGGTCGGGCCGGCCGAGGTAGCCGGAGAACACGGTCGGCCCCGCCAGCTCGACGCGCCCGCGCTCCCCGAGCCGGACGTCGACGCCGGGCAGGGGCACGCCGTCCCAGACGACGCCGCCGCAGGTCTCGCTCATGCCGTAGGTCTCGATCACCCGGATGCCCACAGCCTCGGCGCGGGC
>JAKOQS010000163.1 GCA_029778235.1 Chloroflexota bacterium
CCCGCTCTTCTGCGAAGGGAGCGGGCCGTTCCGGTGGGTCGCGCTGTCCGGCGACCCGGCGGACATCCTCCGGACCGACGAGGCCCTGATCGAGCTGTTCCCCGAGAAGACCGCGCTCCATCGATGGCTCCGGATGGCCGAGGAGAAGGTCCCGTTCCAGGGCCTGCCGGCGCGCATCTGCTGGCTGGGGTACGGCGAGCGGTCGAAGGCGGGGCTCGCGTTCAACGAGCTCGTCCGGTCGGGCGAGGTGAAGGCGCCGATCGTCATCGGGCGCGACCACCTCGATTCCGGCTCCGTCGCCTCGCCGAACCGTGAGACGGAGGCGATGGCCGACGGGACCGACGCGGTCGCGGACTGGCCCCTGCTCAACGCCCTCGTGAACACGTCCGCCGGCGCGAGCTGGGTCTCGATCCACCACGGCGGCGGCGTGGGCATCGGGTACAGCCAGCACGCGGGGATGGTCGTGGTCGCCGACGGGACCGACCTGGCCGCCGAGAAGCTGGCGCGGGTGCTGACGACCGATCCGGGGATGGGCGTCATCCGCCACGCCGACGCGGGCTACGCGCGGGCGATCGAGGTGGCCGAGGAGCGCGGCGTCCGGATCCCGATGCGGGAGGGGTAGGGGCGGCGGGGCGCGTGGCGCCCTGAGTCGGCGACGCGAGGCCTGCCCCCATCCATCGTCCCCGCCGATCCTATCCGCGCCGCGCCCCTGTCCGCCCTCCCAGCCATCGCCCGAGGCGATGAGTGGGGGCGATCACCCGTCACCCATCGTCCCCGGCGATGGGTGGCTGCGGATGCGGCCGCACCCGCTGGATAGCATCGCCCCGGACGATCGCTGACTGGGGACGGCCGATCCGGCCCTGGCTGCCCAGCTTGTTTCCTCATCGCGGATCTCGGCTTGTCGCGGCTTGGGCCCCCGCCATGCATCCTCACGCGGCGGCCGACAACGGCACGGAGGCTTGCGCCCGGGCCGTATCGTCCGGCCATGCGCATCGTCGTCCTGGGTGCCGGTTTCGGCGGCCTCGAGCTCACGGCCAGCCTGTCCGACGAGTTCGGGGACGCCCTCGACCTCGTCCTGATCGATCGCGGAGAGGGGTTCGTCTTCGGGTTCTCGAAGCTCGACGTGATGTTCGGGCGCATCCCGCCCGAGGCGGCGCTCCACCGGTACACGGACCTCGTGAGGCCGGGCGTCCGGTTCGTCAACGCGGAGGTCCGGGCCATCGACCCGGTCGGGCGCCGCGTCCAGACGGACGCGGGATCGTTCGATGCGGATGTCCTCGTCGTCGCCCTCGGCGCCGAGTACGACCCTGCGGCCACGCCCGGGCTGATCGACGGGGGCAACGAGTTCTACTCGGTGGCGGGCGCGACCGCTGCGCGCGAGGCGCTCGAGCGGTTCGAGGGCGGGCGCGTGGTCGTCGGCGTGACCTCGACGCCGTTCAAGTGCCCGCCTGCACCCAGCGAGACGTCGCTTCTCCCGCACGACTTCCTCGTCTCGCGCGGCCTCCGCGAGCAGAGCTCGATCACGCAGGTGATGCCGTTCGGCGTGCCGATCCCACCGGCGCCGGATGCGTCCCGCGCCATCCTGGCCGCGTTCGAGGAGCGCGGGATCGAGTTCGTCCCGGGACGGCTGGTGGCCGCACTCGTGCCGCACCGGCAGGTCGCGCTCCTCGACGACGGGACGGAGCTGCCGTACGACCTCTTCCTGGGCATCCCCGCACACCGGGTCCCGGCGGTCGTCGCGGCGTCGGGCATGACGGAGGGCGGCTGGATCCCGGTCGACTCGCTGACGCTGGAGACGCGGTTCCCGGGCGTCTACGCGGTCGGCGACGTGACGAGCGTGGGGACCCCGAAGGCCGGCGTCTTCGCCGAGGGGCAGGCGGAGGTCGTCGCGGCGCGCATCGCGGCGCAGATCCGCGGCGGAGAGTCGCCGGCGACGTACGACGGGCGCGGCGTCTGCTACATGGAGTTCGGGGCCGGGCGGGTCGCCGAGATCGACGTGACCTTCCTCATGGGCCAGGCGCCCCACGGGACGTTCGGGACCCCGTCCGAGTCAGACGTGGCCGAGAAGGAGCGGTTCGGGACGAGCCGCCTCACGCGCTGGTTCGGCGCAGGATCGTCCACCTCCGGCTGAGCGGCGGCCTCGGGCTCGGCGCGCGGGGCCCCGAGGCGACGGGGCGGCGGGGGTGGCCGACGGCTGGGCGGCGCGAGGCCGTGGCCCGACCGGATCTGGCCATGTTCACATGGCACGACCATCTGCCACTCGGGCGTGGCCGCCAGGTCCCCGGCCGGGCCCCGGATCGCCCGCCTCCGGCCTGGGACCGGCTGCACGGCAGCCACTGTGCCGGCATCGTGTCGCATCTGGCCGATTCCGGCCGCGTCGTGCCGCCTCGCCCGTGTCGCGCGCGCCCAGACGACGGCCGAACGGTCGTGCCATGTGAATCTGGCCAACTGGCCCGGAGGCGGGGGATGGTGGGGCGGCGGGGCTGCTCGGGGCGGAGGCCGCGGCCCTTCCCCGGGGGCTGCCCGGGACCCCAGGCCGCTGCCCCGGCCCGCCCGCCCCGCGTCACGCGGTCGCTCCACGTGAAGATGGCCCGGCTCCGGGCTCGGCCCGCTCAGTCCAGCTCGCCGAGCATCGGCTCCGGGTTCGGCTCGACCAGGGGCGAGCGGGGCGCCTCGGGCACCGACACGTCGGCCGCCCCTCCCGCGGGGATCTCGCGCAGCCCGCGGAGCGGCGAGAAGAACGCCGGAAGGAACGAGAAGACCGCCCCGATCGCGCCGATCCAGATCGCCGTGTGCATGTCGAACGCCGTGGCGAGGATGCCGGCGGCGATCGAGCCGGCCGGGATCATGAGTGTCGCGATGAACTTCATCGTCGCGTTCATCCGGCCCTGCAGGTGGGCGGGCGTGATGGCCTGCCGGTAGCTCACCTGGTTCACGTTGAACACGAGGACCGACCACCCGAAGAGGAGCCCCTGGGCGATGAGGAAGGGAGCCGGGGCGGACTGGGGTGCGAGCGGGATCAGGACCGAGGCGGACCCTGCCACGAAGATCGACAGGATGATCGCGCGCCCGAACCCGATCCGACGCGCCACCCAGGACGCGGTGACCGCGCCCACGATGAGCCCGATGTTCCCGATGCCCAGGATGAGCCCGAGCTGGCCCGCCCCGAGCCCGAGCTCGCGCACGGCGTAGACGAAGAACAGCGCGAAGACGATCTGCCCGAAGAAGTTGGTGAGCGACATCGTCAGCGCGATCGCGCGCAGGTAGGGGTTCCCGAACACGTACCGGAGCCCGGCGGCGACCTCCCGCCGGAGGCCCGGGCGTCGGCCGGGCGTCGCCACCCCCGCGGGCCCGCCCGACGGTGCCACCTCTGCCGGACCGTCCGCCGCCACCCCCGCGGGCCCGCCCGACGCGACCGCTTCGGGACTGCCCGCCGCCCCGCCGTCGGGAGCGGGCTCCGCGCGCCGGATGGCGACGAGCGCCCCGCCGGACAGCAGGAAGGAGAGCGAGTTCGCGATCACCGCGATCGGCGCGGTGAGGATGCTGATGAGCCAGCCGGCGATCGCCGGTCCCGCGGTCTGCGCGATCGAGCGCGTCGTCTCGAGCTTGCCGTTGCCGTCCAGGATCTGCTCCCGCTCGATGAGCGACGGGAGATACGCCTGGTAGGCCACGTCGAAGAGCACGGTGAACACGCCGACGACGAAGGCGACCGCGTAGAGCTGCCAGATCGTGAGGGCGCCTGCCACCCACGCGACCGGGATCGTGGCGAGGAGGAGCGCACGCGCGACGTCTGCCGCGATCATGATCGGCCGCCGTCGCAGCCGGTCGATCCAGACGCCGACCGGCAGCGTGAAGAAGACGAACGGCAGGAACTCCATCGTCGACAGGAGCGCGACCTCGGCCGGCGACGAGTCGAGGAAGCTGATCGCCACCAGTGGGAGCGCGAGGATGCTGACCTGGCTCCCGAACTGGCTGACGGTCTGCGCGGTCCAGAACTTGAGGAAGTCGGGGTGCCGGAGGAGGCTGGTCCGGCCGGGCGGTGCGGCAGCCGTGATGCCGGCCGCCGCCCCGCCCGACGCGACACCTGCCGCGGATCCCGCGGCAGGTCGCCCGGCCGCCGTGCCGGGCGCGCCCTCCCCCGGATCGCGGGCCGTCACGCCTCCTCTCGCTCCGCCCGTTCGGCGATCTCGACCCGCTCCTCGATCTCGACGGACGCCTCCGTGGAGATCACGGGCCCGATGCCGCCCACCATTCCGTCGCCCGCGAGCCCGGGCGCGGCCACGTCACCCGAAGCCGCGGCATCGGCTGCGGCGCCCGCCCCGCCCGTGCCGGCCGCCGCCCCGCCCGTGCCGGCCGCCGCGAACTCGACCTCGTGCGCCGCGTACTCCTCCGGGCTCGAGGGGATCGTGCGCAGCGTCCGGATCGGCCGGAGCAGCACCGGGATCATCGACAGCAGTCCGCCGATCGCGCCGATCCAGATCGTGGGCAGCAGGCCGATCGCCGTGCCCAGCGCGCCGCCGATCAACGAGCCGATCGGCATCGTGCCCCAGACGATGAACCGCATGGTCGCGTTCATCCGGCCCTGCATCCGCTCCGGGGTGATCGCCTGCCGGTAGCTGACCTGGTTCACGTTGTAGACGACCGTGCCGAACCCCACGAGGAGCCCTTCGACCACGAGGAGCGGTACCGCCGTTGCCGGGGTCGCGAGAGGGATGAGGAAGATCCCGAGAGTCCCGAGCGCATTGCCGACGATGATCGCGCGGCCGAGACCCATCCACCGCTCGGTCCGGGTCGCCACGACGGCGGCGGTCAGGAACCCGAGGTTGCCGATCGCGAAGATCACGCCGATGACGCCGGCCGACAGACCCAGGTCGCGAACGAAGTAGACGAGCGCGATCGCGAACACGACGCTGCTGAACAGGTTCGACGTCGCGGTGCAGACGGCGATGAGTCGCAGCTGACGGTGGCCGCCGACATAGCGGAGCCCCTCGGCGATGTCCTGACGCATGCCGGGTCGCTCGCCGCCGGCCTGTACGTCGGGATGGACCGGGGCCGGCTCGTGCTTCCGGATGAGGAAGATGAAGAGCGCCGACCCGACGTAGCTGATCGCGTCGATCAGGATCGCGACCGGCGCCTTCAGCCACTCGATCAGGACTCCGGCGATCGATGGGCCGACGAGCGCCGCGCCGGACCGACTGAGCTCGAGCTTGGCGTTGCCGTCCACCAGGTCCTCGCGGTCGACCAGCGACGGCAGGTAGCTCTGGTATGCGACGTCGAAGAAGACCGTGAAGCAGCCCACGACGAAGGCGACGACGTACAGCTGCCAGATGGTGAGGACGCCGGCCGCGTACGCCAGCGGGATCGACGCGAGCATCGCCGCCCGGCCGAGGTCGCCCGCGATGAGGATCGGCCGTCGGCGGAGGCGGTCCACCCAGACGCCCGCCGGCAGGCCGAGCAGGATGAAGGGCAGGAACGCGATGGTGCCGAGGAGCGCGACCTCGAAGGCCGTTGCCTGGAGGACGACGATCGCCGCGAGGGGCAGCGCGAGCTGGGTGACCTGCGTGCCGACCTGGCTGACGGTCTCGGCGGTCCACAGCTTGAGGAAGTCGGGGTGGCGCCAGAGGCTCCGGCGCTGCTGGGTCACGGAGGCGCTCCTGTGACGTGCGGGTCGGACGAACCCCCCGGCGGAGGATACAGGTCGGACCGGGGCGCGGGGCGGCCGAAGAGGTCCGCGGGGAGCCGGGATGGGCGCCATCCCGAGCGCGTGGGGGGCGCGCCGGCGTGCAATCATCCCCGCGTGCCGCACCTCATCGAATCCGTCCCGAACTTCAGCGAGGGGACCCGCCTCGACGTGGTGGACGCCCTCGCCGCCGCGATCGCCGGCACGCCCGGCGCCCATCTCTTCGACCGGACCAGCGACGCGAGCCACGACCGGAGCGTGCTGACGCTCGCCGGCGACGCCGATGCCGTCCAGGCGGCCCTCGAGGCGGCGATCGCCGTCGCGATCGACCGGATCGACATGAACGTGCAGCACGGCGAGCACCCTCGGATCGGCGCCGTGGACGTCGTGCCGTTCGTTCCGCTCGGGTCGACCACCATGGCCCGGGCCGTCGCCCTCGCGCGCGGGTTCGGCGCACGGATCGCCGAGCGGTTCGACCTGCCCGTCTACCTCTACGCGGAGGCTGCGACGCGGCCCGACCGCGTGCGGCTGGCGGACGTGCGGCGCGGCGAGTACGAGGGTCTGCGCGAGGCCATCCTCACCGACCCGGAGCGCGCCCCCGACTTCGGCCCGCGCCACCTCCATCCCACGGCGGGCGCCGTGGCGGTTGGTGCCCGCCCGTTCCTCGTCGCGTGGAACGTGAACCTGGCGTCCACGGACCTGGACCTGGCGAAGTCCATCGCGGCGCACGTGCGCGAGTCGAGCGGCGGGCTCCCGCGGGTTCAGGCGCGCGGCTTCCGCCTGGACCAGCCCGACTGCGCCCAGGTCTCGATGAACCTGCTCGACCTGGCCGTGACCCCCATGTGGCGGGTCTACGAGGCCGTCCGCGACGAGGCCGCCGCCGCGGGCGTGGCGGTCCTGGAATCCGAGCTGATCGGCCTCGCGCCCCTCCGCGCGTTCACGGACACGGCCGACCACGCGGGCGTGCCCGCGGACCTCCCGGTCGAGGAGCGGGTCCGCGCCGCCGGTGCCTGGATGCGGCTCCGCGACGCCGACCCCTCGATGGCGCTGGAGCTCCGCCTTGCGGCCGTCGGCGCCGCGGGGACCGGGGCGGACGCCGCTGCGGGGACCGGGCTCGCCGCCGCAGCCGCGGCTCCCACGCAGGAGGACGGCCCATGACCCTGCGCGTCATCCACGGCGGCCGCGGCTCGGCCGAGCTCATGCCGGGCCTCCTGATCACGGGCGCCTCCGAGGTCGTCACCATGGCCGGCGGGATCCGCATGGGCGCCGACCAGGACGACCCGGGTGTGCTCCGCGCCGCCGACGTCGGTGGGGTGGACGCGCCGGACGCGCCGGTCGTCGCGTGCTGGGAGGGACGGGTCGTCGCCGTCGGCCCGCGCGAAGGCGTGGTCGCGGGGCTCGCCGCCGAGGGGCTCCCGGCGTCCCGGTTCGCCCGGCTCGACGCCGACGGCGGGACGGTCACACCGGGCCTGATCGATCCGCACACGCACCTGCTGTTCGCCGGGACGCGCGAGGGCGAGCTGCGCCTGCGGCAGCGCGGCGCCGGCTACCTCGAGATCCTCGCGGCCGGCGGCGGGATCCTGTCCACGGTGGCCGCGACCCGCGCCGCGACCGAGGACGAGCTGCTCGCGCACGGCCGGCGCTGGCTCGACGAGATGCTGGCGCACGGCGTCACGACCGTCGAGGTGAAGTCCGGCTACGGCCTCGACCCGGCCACCGAGCTGCGCCTGCTCCACGTCGCGGGGCTGCTTGCCGAAGAGGGTCCCGTGGACGTGGTCCCCACCTACCTCGGCGCCCACGCCGTGCCCCCGGAGTTCCGGTCGCAGCCCGATGCCGCCGACGCCTACGTGCGGTCGATCGTCCACGACCAGCTGCCGCTCGTCGCGGCCCAGGGGATCGCGCGGTTCTGCGATGTCTTCTGCGAGGACGGCGTCTTCTCCGTCGCCCAGTCCCGGATGGTGCTGGAGGCCGCCCGCGCCGTGGGGCTGGACCTGCGCCTCCACGCCGACGAGATCACACCGTCGGGGGGCGCGGAGCTCGCGGCGGAGCTCGGCGTGGTGAGCGCCGACCATCTCGCGGCGCCGTCGGAGGAGGGCATCGACGCACTGGCCGACGCGGCCGCCGCCGGTCGCCCGGTCGTC
>JAKOQS010000164.1 GCA_029778235.1 Chloroflexota bacterium
ACCATCATGATCGCGTCGCGGGTGCCGCTGACGATGAGGTCGAGGTCCGAGTCTGCGAGCTGCTCGACGGTCGGGTTGACGACGAAGGTCCCGTCGATCCGGCCCACGCGGACGGCCCCGATGGGCCCCTGGAACGGGATCTCGCTGATCGTCAGCGCGGCGGACGCGGCCACGGTCCCGATCACGTCGGGATCGTTCTCCTGGTCCGTGGAGAGCACGGTGATGACGACCTGGACGTCGTCCTTGTAGCCCTCGGGGAACAGCGGGCGGATCGGGCGGTCCGTGAGCCGGGCGGCGAGGATCGCCGCCTCGGAGGGGCGGGATTCGCGCTTGATGAAGCCGCCGGGGATCTTGCCGGCCGCGTACATGCGCTCCTCGAAGTCCACCGTGAGGGGGAAGAAGTCGAGGCCGGGGCGCGGGTCGGACCGGTTGGCGGTCCCGAGGACCACCGTGTCGCCGAAGCGCACGGTGACTGCTCCCCCGGCGAGCCGGGCGAGCCTGCCGGTCTCGATGGTCAGCGTGCGACCACCGAACTCGGCGGAGACGGAATGAACGGGCACGAGGCTCCTCCTGGCCGTGCCGGAGGAGGACCGTCGGGCGCGCGGGTCCTGGCGCGGGCGACGCGGTGGGGCCGGGGCGCGCGGCCCCGGCGGGCCGTGAGCGGCGCTAGCGGCGGAGTCCGAGCCGTCCGATGACGGCGCGGTAGCGGGCCGGGTCCTTGCGCACGAGGTACGCGAGGAGGCGGCGGCGCTGGCCCACGAGCTTGAGGAGGCCGCGCCGGGAATGGTTGTCCCGCGGGAACTGCTTCAGGTGATCCGTGAGCTCCTTGACCCGCTCCGTCAGGAGCGCGATCTGGACCTCCGGCGATCCGGTATCGCCCTCCTTGGTCGCGAACTCCGCGACGAGGCGATCCTTCTCTTCCCGGGTGAGCGGCACTCGGTCCTCCGACACGAACGAATCTACGGACGTCTTTCTCTGACCGGCGCATCCTACCAGCCGAGCGTGAAGCCCGCAAACGCACGCCGAGCCGACGGGCGTTGCGGGCGCCCAGCCGACGGGCGTCCGCAGGCGCCGAGCCGACGGCCGGCTCCGTGCTCGCTCCCCGGGTCCCCGACCCGGCGCGCACGACGCCCCCGGCCCGGCCCCGGCCCCGGCCCCGGCCCCGGATCAGCCCGCGCGGTCCACGAAGGCGATGCGCACCCGGCCGCCCGCCGGCAGGTTCGTCCGGGACCGGATCGCGACGCGCTGGGCCCCGGCATCGACCTGGGCGACCACGCGGCGCGTCGCTCGAGGCGCGCCGACGGCGGGTGTCCATGCGGGCCCCACGAGGGCGCGGTACCTGCCGGACGGAGGGAGCGCGACCGGCATCGGGAAGCCGACGTCCAGCGCCCCGCCCTGCGCCGGGGCGGCGTCCCCGGCGACGGCCACCCGCCTGCCGAGCAGCCGGGCCGCATCGGC
>JAKOQS010000020.1 GCA_029778235.1 Chloroflexota bacterium
CGCGCGCTCCTCCGGCGCGGATGGCGGGTGATCGCGGTGGACCGGGAGCCGGCCGCGATCGAGACCCTCGCCTCGAAGACCCGGAAGCGCGATCGCGCGCGGCTCGAAACGCGGGTCGCCGACCTCGCGACCTTCACGGTGCCGCCGTGCGACCTGGTCGTCGCGAACGTCAGCCTGCAGTTCCTCCGGCCGGCGCGGTTCGCCCGCGCCTGGCGGTCGATCGCAGCTGCCCTGGGCCCGGGCGGCAGGATCGCCGCGATGGTCTACGGCGACCGCGACGAGTCGGCCGGCGATCCCGACGTCACATGCGCCTCGCCGCGGTCGATCCGGGCACGGCTGCGTGGCTTCGAGATCGAACGCTGGGTGGACCGGGAGGAGGACGGGCGCATGGCGCTCGGCGACCCGCACCACATCCATCTCGTCGAGCTCGTGGCGCGGCGACGGCCCGGAGCGGGAGCCTCGACCCCCGCCCCGGACCGGCCGGTCACATGACGTCGAGGGTCTCGCAGACCTCGATCGACGCGCCACCCGCGAGCACCGGGCAGCCCTTCGCGAGCGCCACCGCGGCGTCGAGGCTGTCCGCGGTGAGCACCGTGTAGCCGCTGACGGACGCAGGCGCCACGCCGCTCACGGAGCCGTCCGACCGGATGGTCCGCGCGACGGAGGTAGGCTCGCCCGGATCGGCCACGGCCCCGCCGATCGAGGTGAACCATGCCTCCCACGCGGCCATGACCTGGGCCACCGCGGCCTCGTCCTGCGGCATCGAGCCGCCGTGGTACACGAGCAGGTACTTCGTCGCCATGATCGTCGAGCTCCTTCTCCCGCCGGCCGGGCTCCTGCCGGCCGTCATGAGGACGACGATCTGGACCGCCGGGAATCGACACGAGGCACGACCCGACGTTGGCGCTCCCGAGGTGCTCGCACGTGCCTGCACGTGACCCGGGCCTCCGGCACGTCCCTGTGCGCACCAGCGCACCCGAGGCCCCTCGCACGCGCCTGCGCGTGCGCCCGCACGCTCGTGCTAGCGTGACCGCGATGGGGCAGGGTCTGTCGTTCCGGGCGACGGCGGTGGCGGTGCTGGCGTACGCGGTCGCGATGGCGTACCTGGAAGCGGCGGTCGTCGTCTACCTGGAGCGTGCGCTCGGCGCCGACGTGGGCCAGGTCTTCCCCATGCGCCCGGTGACGGAGGCGCCCGACCTCGCCGCCATCGAGGTCGGCCGTGAGGCGGCGACGCTCGTCATGATCGCGGCCGTCGGGATGCTCGCCGGGCGGTCGCGGCTCGAGCGGCTCGCATGGGCGGCGGTGGTCTTCGGCGCGTGGGACATCGGGTACTACGGCTGGCTGTTCGTCTTCGCCGGCTGGCCGCCCTCGCTCGGGACGACCGACCTGCTCTTCCTCATCCCGGTGCCGTGGGCCGGCCCGGTCTGGTCGCCGGTCGCCGTGAGCGTCGCGCTCATCGGGGTGGGGCTTGCTGCGGCCCGCCTGCTGCGGGCCGGATACCGCCTCCGCGTGCGGCCCGTGCACTGGGCCGCGGCCGTCGGTGGCGCCGCCCTGATCCTCGCGTCCTACGTGGCGGACGCCGCGACGCTCCTCGAGGGCGGGCTGCCCGGGGCGTACCCATGGCCGCTGTTCGTCGCCGGGATGGCCCTCGCGCTGGCGGCGGCGGTCGACGTGCTCCGGCATGCGGATGCGGGGGGCCCCGCGGTCGGCGAGGCCGGCCCGGTCGGCCCAGCCGGCCCGGTCGGCCCGGACGGCCCCATCACGCCCCCCTGAGCGGTGGCGGCCGGCGCCTCAGCCGACCGAGACGGCGAACCCCACTCCGCGCCCGTGGGCTTGGGCGAGCGCGAGCCAGACGATGACCATCATCTCGAGCGCCCGTGCGTTCGCCAGCCCGCCCGCATCCTCCGGCGTGAACCCCAGTTGCGCCGCCAGCTCCATCGCGACACGCTTGGCTTCCGCGTCGTCGCCTGCGACGAACATGGCGGCCGGGACCGCCCGCTCGCGAGCCGTCGTGTAGTTCTCGAAGCCGATCGTGTTGAACGCCTTGGCGAGCCGGGCGCCGGGCAGGAGGTCGGCGAGATCCTGCGTCGTGCTGCGCGCCGGGTCGCCATCGATCCGATTCATCGCGTCGATCACGACGCGGCCGGCCAGCGAGGGCATCCCCTCGACGGTCGTCGGGACGGCGCCCCATCGGAGCGCGAAGACCACGACGTCGGCCCCCTCGACCGACTCGGCGGGGCTCACGGCGGCAGCCGACGGGATCGCCGCGAGCGCCGCCGCCGTCTTCAGGCTGCCCGGGTCCCTCACGCCGAACACCACGTCGTGGCCCGCGGCAGCGAAGGCCGCACCGAGACCGCCGCCCACGTCCCCGGCGCCGATGATCGCGATCCGCATCTCGCCCCTCCACTGGCAGCCACCTGTCCGGCGGCGTCTTCCATGATGCCGCGCCGCGCCAGCCCGCACCACCGCGCACAGGCCCGGACCCCCAGACCTCGCCGTGCCCGCAACCGAACCGCCACCGAAGCATCCCCGGTGTGGCACCGACGCTCCCGACATCCCCGCGTATCGTCGCCGTCCCGGGACCCGTCATGGGAGACAGCCGTGCCCAGCCGCACCCTGTACGAGCCCTCCACCGAGCACGACGCGTGCGGGTTCGGGTTCGTCTGCGACATGCGCGGCCGCCGCTCCCACGCGACCGTGCGCGACGCCCTCACCGTCCTCGTGAACCTGGAGCATCGCGGGGCGAGCGGCGCCGAGCGCGCCACCGGCGACGGCGCCGGGATCATCCTGGCGATGCCCCGCGCGTTCCTCCGGGCGGCGGCCGCGGACGCGGGCGTGTCGATCGCCGCGCATGACGGGTTCGGTGTCGCGGTGCTCTTCCTCCCGCGGGAGGCCGCGACCGCCGCAGCCTGCCGCGAACGGTTCGCCGCCGCGCTGGGGTCCGAGGGGCTGGAGCTCCTCGGGTGGCGCGAGGTCCCCACCGACCCGCCGGGGCTGGGCGCCTCCGCACGCGCGAGCCGCCCGACGATCGCCCAGGCGTTCGTCGCCCGTCCGCCGGACATCGGGCCGGGCCCCGACGGCGACCTCGTCTTCGATCGCCGTCTCTACGTCGCGCGACGGGTGGTCGAGAAGTCGGTCCAGCGCAGCGCGCTCCCCGGGCGCGACGAGTTCTACATCCCGTCGATGAGCTGCCGGACCATCGTCTACAAGGGGATGCTCAACGCCTCGCAGCTGCGGTCGTTCTACCCGGACCTCGCGGACCCGCGCATGGCGACCGCCATCGCCCTCGTCCACTCGCGGTTCTCGACCAACACGTTCCCGTCGTGGGCCCGCGCGCACCCGTACCGCTTCATCTCGCACAACGGCGAGATCAACACGCTGCGCGGGAACGTGAACTGGATGTTCGCCCGGCGCTCGGCCATGCGGTCGTCGGCGTTCGGCGACGACCTGGCCAAGATCCTCCCGGCGGTGGACGCGGACGGGTCGGACACGGCGATCTTCGACAACGTCCTGGAGCTCCTCCACCTCTCGGGCAGGAGCCTCGTCCACGCGATGATGATGATGGTGCCCGAGCCGTGGAGCCGCGACCCTGGGATGGACCCGCGGCGGCGCGCGTTCTACGCGTACCACGCCTGCCTGATGGAGCCGTGGGACGGGCCCGCCTCGCTGGCGTTCACCGACGGCGTCCGGGTGGGCGCCACCCTGGACCGCAACGGCCTGCGACCCGGC
>JAKOQS010000165.1 GCA_029778235.1 Chloroflexota bacterium
GGCGATCGCGGCCGGTGGAGTGCCCAGGACCGCGAGGTCGCCACCGGCGTTCACGGCCGCGTACTCGATCCCCGCCCCGGCGAGCGCCGCGACGGCCGCGTCGACGGTCATCCCCTTCGCGATGCCGCCGAGGTCGATGCCGACACCCGCCGGCATGAGGACCGTGCGCGTCGGGCGGTCCAGCAGGACCCGGTCCCAGGCGCCGGACCACGGCGCGTCGGGCGGTGCGTCCGGCGCGTCGGCCGGCACCGCGGCGAAGGTGCGGTCGTAGCCGAGCGCCTCCAGGCGGCGGAGGATCGTGGGGTCGAAGACACCGCCGGTCGCCCGGGACGCGTGGAGCGCGGTCGCGATCGCGTCGAACAGGGGCTGGGAGACGACGACCGGCGCTCCCGCGGCGGCGTTCATCCGCGACAGCTCGCTCGTCGGGTCGAACCGCGAGCAGCGGCGCTCCCATGTCTCGAAGATCGAGATGACGATCTCCACGGCCGCCTTGCGGTCTTCGGGGAGGAGCGCCTCGATGTCCGTGCCCATGGCGCGGAAGCGCACGCGCGCGATCCCCGCCGGGTCGGCGACGGGTGGCGCGAAGGGGGCGGGGCGGGCGACGACCGTCACGAGCCGCCGGACCGCATCACGGGCACCTGGCCGCCGAAGCCACCCTGGCCGCCGAAGCCACCCTGGCCGCCGAAGCCCTGGCCGCCGCCGGACCCACCGCCCACGATCGGCGGCTGGTCCGTGAAGCCGGGGGGCGGCGAGAAGAAGTCGTTCGCGGAGGCGGCGGTCTGCGCAGGTCGCTGCTGCGCGTCCTGCACGCCGCCGCCGGCTGCATCCGTGGCGCCGTTGGCCGTCGCCGCGGTCGTGCCGACGGGGTCGAGGAGGACGAGGCCGACCACCGCGCCGAACCCGACGGCCGAGCCCACGACGGCGGCGATCCTGGTGCTCGTGACGGTTCGTCGAGGGTCGCGCCGGGGTGCGTGCACCGGGGGTGCCTGATGTGTCATGCGCGGGAGGCTACCGAGCGGAACCTCCCCATGTCCTGAAGGATCCCTGAAGTGGCGCGAACATGTGAGGGATCACACGGATCGACGGGGCGGGGCGCGCCGACCCGCCAGGTGGCGCACGCCCGACCGCGCGTACTGTCGCGCCCGCCCCGACCCGCGGCGCCTCGCGCCCCCCGCCGTCGTCGCCCGACCCTGCGTCAGTCGCGCCCGGGCGCCGCTCCCTCCGGCGTCGGGATCCAGTCGAAGGCCACGCCCGCGTACCTCGCGACGCGGAGGTCGCCGGCGCGTGCGTGGCCCTCGAAGCTCTCGACCCGGCTCGCGCGCCCGCAGATCTCCCCGAGCGCCACGCTCGCCGCCGGGTCAGTCACCTCCTGGTACGTGACGGTCCGCAGGAACTTGCCGACCCACAGGCCGCCCGTGTAGCGGGCGCTCCTCCGCGTCGGGAGCGTGTGGTTCGTGCCGATCACCTTGTCGCCGTACGACACGGTCGTCATCTCTCCCAGGAACATCGATCCGTAGTGGTGCATGGAGGCGAGGGCGTCCCGGGGGGCCGCGGTGAGGATCTCCACGTGCTCGCTCGCGAACGCGTCGGCCAGGGCGTACGCCTCGGCGAGGTCGTCCACCACGATCACCTGCCCGTGGTCGCGCCACGCGGGCTCGGCGTTCTCGCGCGTGGGCATCCCCGGCAGGAGGCGCTCGACGTGCTCCACCGTCTCGCGCGCCACGTCGAGCGACGTGGAGATCAGGACCGCCGGGGAGTCCGGGCCGTGCTCGGCCTGGCTGAGGAGATCGACCGCGACCACGAACGGGTCGGCGGTCTCGTCGGCCACGACGAGGATCTCGGTGGGTCCCGCGAAGAGGTCGATCCCGACCTCGCCGTAGAGCTGGCGCTTCGCCTCGGCGACGTACGCGTTGCCGGGGCCGGTGAGCATGTCGACGCGGCGGATGGACGCGGTGCCGATCGCGAGCGCCGCGACCGCCTGGACCCCGCCGAGGATGAGGATCTCGTCGGCTCCGGCGAAGGACATCGCCGCGACCGTCGCCGCCGGGACCTTGCCCTCGATCGGCGGCGTGCACGCGGCGACGCGTGCCACTCCGGCGACCTTCGCGGTCACGATCGTCATGTGGGCCGACGCGACGAGGGGGTAGCGCCCGCCGGGGACGTACGCGCCCGCCGCCGCGACCGGGATGTTGCGCTGGCCGAGGAAGACGCCCGGCGCCGTCTCGACCTCGAAGTCGCGCAGCGACGCGCGCTGCGCCTCCGCGAACCGGCGGACGTTGGCCTGCGCCGTGCGGATGTCGTCGCGGACCTGGGGCGGGACCGTCGCGACGATCCTCTCGACCTCGTCGGGGCCGAGGTGGAAGTCCACGGGCGACCACCCGTCGAGCCGCTCGGACCATTCCCGGACCGCGACGTCGCCGCGCTCACGGACGTCGGCGATGATCCTCGCGACCGTGTCCCGGACTCCGGGCGGCGAGTTCGGCCCGTCGTCACGATCGACGGGCGCCTTGAGGATCGTCTGCATCTCCGCCTCCCGTGCGTCCTCGTCGGGTGCCCGGCGTGCCCGTGCGGCCCACCCGACAGGCGAGGCCCGAGCCGGTCGCCGCGGCGGTGGCACCTCGCCCGCGCCCGGCGCCCCGCGCCCGGCGCCGGCGGCTCAGCCCCGTTCGATCCCCCGGATCGCCGGGATGATCTCGCGCCCGTAGATGTCCACCTGTTCCTCCTCGTCCCCGTTCATCAGGTAGAGGTTGAACTGGTCCACGCCCGCCTCTGCGAGCCGCCGGAGCTTGGCGATGTGGTCGTCCACGCTCCCGATGATCGAGAACCGATCCGCGATCTCGTCGCTGACGAATGCAGCGTTGCTGGAGCCGACCTCGGCGTGGTGCAGGTAGTCGTAGCCCTGGCGCTCGCGGATGTAGCCGGTGAGCGACTCGGGGAGCTCCGACGCGGGATACCGGTTCACGAGGTCCACGACGTGGTTGCCGACGAGGGCGGGGAACCAGCGGAC
>JAKOQS010000021.1 GCA_029778235.1 Chloroflexota bacterium
AACGACAAGCTCCAGATGCTGGCCGTGACCGTGAAGGTCGCCGACGACATGTTCGGCGACGTCATCGCCTACGGCGCCCCGGGCGAGGAGGCGGCGCTCGAAGCGCTCGTCATGAAGATGGTCGAGGGCGCATCCTACCCGCCGAGCTGATCGACCCGGGCGGGCCCGCCGCCGGCCTGCCGACCCGGATCGAACAGTCCGCCGGCCCGGAGTCAGGCGGCCGGCTTCCTCCCGGTGAGGATCCCGAACCCGAAGGAGACCCAGACCGCCGCGCTCGGCCGGGGCCCGGCCTCGTCCTTCTCGGTCGCCGCCGTGGCCTGGGACCGGAAGACGGCCCGCATCTCGGGCTGCGTCGCGTAGAGGCGGATCACGCGCGCCCACGCCCGCAGGACCCACGGCAGCCCGATCCACCGGAGGCGGCCTCGCACCTCACGGCCGGGCTCCATCCGGAACGCGCGGACCGTCCGTTCCTCCAGCCCGGAGGCCGCCCAGAGCGCCCGCCACGCGTCCAGGGTGATCATGGCCGTCCCCATCGAACGCGCGAGCTCAGCGACGCGCGGCGTGGGCGTCTCCGTGAGCAGGAACGCCTCGTTGATGCCGACCCATCCGCCGGGTCGCGCCACGCGGACCATCTCGGCGATCGCCCGCTCCTTGTCCGCGACGAACGCGAGCACCGACTCGCAGAGGACCGCGTCGAAGCGACCGTCGACGAACGGCAGCTCGAGGACGTCACCGCGGAGGAGGTCGATCCGGTCGCGGACGCCGGCCTCGCGCGCCCGCCGGTCGGACCAGCCGAGCATCCGGTCGGAGACGTCCAGGCCCACCACGCGGGCGTTCGTCGTGCTCGCGATCCGGACCGCCTCGACGCCGATCCCGCAGCCCACGTCGAGGACCTCGTTCGCGTCGTCGACGTGACACGCCTCGAGGAGCATCCGCGACGCGGGGACCCCGCCGATGTGCTTGGTGATGCCGACGGCGGCCTGCATGTCGAGGAAGTCGCTGGTCATCGCGGACCCTCCCGTGCTCCCGCCCAGCGTGCGCCACACGCGTCCGGGTCGCCAGAGGCACAGGTCACCGCGCCCGTCAGAGGCTTCGCCGCTACGGGTTCACGTGGCGGAGGATCGTCACCAGGTAGCGCGAGCGCATCTGCTCCGTGGCCAGGACCTGTTTCGCGGGCGGGAGCCGGAGGATCACGCCGAGGATCGCGGCCATCGCCCGGTGGCTCAGAAGCGCCCGGTTGTCGAAGATGCAGTCCTGCAGCTTCCCGCGCTCGATCGCCATGAGGACGGCGCGGTGAAGCGTGTCCACCGGCGTCAGCACGCGTGCCTCGCGCGGCGCGAGCGCGAGCCCGTCCGTGGGGCAGACGCGTGCACAGACGCCGCAACCCAGGCACAGGTCGTCCGCCAGGACGGCCCGCCGCTTCCGCGGCTTCGTCGAGTCGTTGGCGGAGACGAGCGTCATCGCGGCGACCGGGCAGGCATCCACGCACTTGCCGCAGCCGTTGCAGCGAGGGTCGTCCACGCGCGCGATGAAGTTCGTCGTGTGGACCGGGTGCAGGGAGCCGAACCGCCGCTGGGCGATCATCGCCTCGCAGCAGCAGCCGCAGCAGTTGCAGATGAAGTTCACGTCGCGCTGGACGTTCTCGCCGAACTGGACGAGGCCGTTGCCGTACGCCTCGGCGAGGAGATCCATCCCCTCGGCGACGTCCACCCGGCGCGCGTACCCGTGGCGGATCAGCGAGTCGGCCGTCCCGCCGAACGTCATGCAGATCTCCATCGGGGCGGTGCAGGACTTGCCCACGTGACCCGCCTTGTGCCGGCAGTAGCACGTGCCCACACCCATGTGCGTCGCCGTGGCGACGACCTCGCTGGCACGCTCGTGGTCGAGGACGTGGAGGACCCCGTCGCCTGGAAGGCCCCCGGACGTCGAGCCGGCCTTGCGGGCCCTGCCGGCCCGCCCACCTGGGGCCCCCGGGCGGGCGGAGGGGGCCGGGGCGGCCTTCGGCGGCCCGGCGATCGGCAGCCCGGAGGCGTCGAGCGCCTCCTCGTTCACGAAGACCCGCCCGAGCTGGGTCTCGCCGTTGGTGAAGAGGGCGAGGATGAAGTCGTCCTCCATCGTGATGTACTCGTAGAAGAGCTCGCTGAGCAGCTTCTGGTCCACGTCGTCGCGGACGCGCATCATCGAGAACTCGAAGAAGCCGGCCATCGGCGGCGGGAGGATGTAGACGGGGCCGTCGGGCGTCTCCATGTCCAGCAGGACGGCGCGCGACGCGAGCCCGTCGAGGACCTTGCGCGCCTCCGGGACCGAGGTCCCCCAGATGCGCGCCGCCTTCGGCGCGTCGAACGGGCGGATGGGCAGCCGGGCGATGAGGCCGGCCTCGCGCTCGCTCACGAGGATCCCCAGGATCCGGTAGAGCAGGTCCGACGGCGGCGCGCCCTGCGGGAAGCGGTTCAGGCGCTCCGCGAGGGCGGCGTAGGCGCCGCGGGTCGTCGCATGGGCCACGTCCGCACCCTCCGGTGTCGCTCGACCGCCGCCCGCGTCGGCTCGCATCCGCGGGCGCGCGGTACCGCGACTGTCCGATGCGCACGAGGAAGACGGCAGGGACGGACGGGCCGCGCTGGCGGGCCGAAGGTCATCGACGGGGATCGCGGCGGCGGACGACTCCCGGGTCGCGCCCCGGGGCCGCGTGCCGCTACGGATGCGCGGCCAGGTCGGCGAGGACCGCCTTCTCCAGGCGGGTCGACAGGGTGGCCATGAACGTCGCGGTCATGTGGCCGGCGTCCCGGTAGACGAGGACGCTCCCGATGACCGCGGGGCACGGGCTGGTGGGGCAGACCCAGAGGGACGGGTCGATGAAGCCCACGCTCTCCACCTGCGTCACGAGGTGCTCCTCGCTGAGCCACGCCGCGTTCACGGCGTACGAGACCGGCGTCGCGCAGGCGAGCGTGCTGCGCATGTGGCGCGCGAGGCAGGCGGGCGGGTTCACGCGCGCGATCGGCGTGTCGGCGATCCAGATCACGCGGGCACCGGACGACTTGAGGCGGTCGATCGTGCGCTCCACGCCCGCCTCCCAGGCGGCGGTCCTGGCCGCACCGGTCAGCACGGTCCCCGAGGCGTCGGTCGTGGCGAAGCCCCGCGTCCCGGCAGCGAGGACCACGGCCGGCCGCAGCAGCTCGATCAGGCCCAGGGTCGCGTCCCGCCACTCCGCGCACGGCTCGGAGACGGTCCCGGTCTTCGGCATGTACGCCGGGATGTCCGCCGGCGTGCAGGCCGACATCGTGAGCGAGATCAGTCGCCAGCCCTTGCGCTGCGCCATCTTCTCGACGGCGGGGAACCACGACAGCGCGTGGCTGTCGCCAAAGAGGACGATCGTCTTCGAACCGCCGACGCGGCCGTAGGCACAGCCGATCTCGTCCGGGAGGCCGCCGTCCTGCTCCACGTGGCAGCCGTCGAAGTACGGCTTGGGGAAGTCGCGGGCGGCGCGCGCGATGGCCGGCCGGATGTTCGCCGGCACCGGGCGGTCCTGCGTCTTCGGCCGGGACCCGAGCGCGGCGACGACCGGAGCCGGCCCGGCCCCGGGTGCGTCGGCGGAGGCCGGCGCCGCGACGGAGGCGACAGCCCCAGCCGGCGCGAGGGCACCCAGGGTCACCGCGACCGCCGCCGCGAGGATCGCGAGGCGGGCGGGGAGCACCGGTCGGCGGGAGAGACGGATCACGGTTCGGGACGCCTCGGCGACGAGGGACGTGTCGTCCCGAGGATGACCCCGGGCCCGGAATCGGTCAAACGCCTCGTGGAGCGGTCGCGTCGCGGGCGGCGGGCGGCCCTGCGGGGTCACTCGGCCTGGGCGGCGGCCGCGGTCGCGGGCGGCGGGGGCCGCGGTCGCGGCCAGATTCACATGGAGCGACCACTCGCCCGGGGTTCGGTGCGCCGGGGTCACTCGGCCGGGGGGCGGGCGCGGTCGCGGCCAGATTCACATGGAGCGACCACTCGCCCGGGGTTCGGTGCGCCGGGGTCACTCGGCCGGGGGGCGGGCGCGGTCGCGGCCAGATTCACGTGGAGCGACCACTCGCCCGGGATTCGGTGCGCCGGGGGCCGCGCCCGGGCCCGGCGAAGCGGCCCGATGCCGGGTCGAGCCGCCGGATGGCCGGAATCGGGCGGATCCAGTCCATCCTGGGCAGGCTCGCAGCCCCGGGGGCGAGCCCAGCAGGTGGCGAAGCAGGCCCTGTGGTCATGTCATGTGAATGTGGCCGAAGGTCGGCCCGGTCAGCCCGGGCTGGGCCCGAGCCGCGAGCGGCCACGGCCCGGGGGCCGGGGGTTCACCTTCCGCGGCGCGGGCGATACGATCGACCCGGATGACCGGCGGGGACCGCGAGGGAGCGGGGATGGGCGCCGCGACACAGCAGACGACGTCAGACGGAGCGCGCGGCCGGCGACGCATCGCGCTCGCACGGGCGCTGGTCCGCGAGATCCGGCCTGCGATCGCCGACCCTGCGCTCGAGATCGTCGTGGGCGACCCGGTCGGGGCGCCGGACACCGGCAAGGTCGGGGCGCCGGTCGGGGCGCCGGACACGCGGCCGGTCGGGGCGCCGGACACGCGGCCGGTCGGGGCGCCGGACACCGGCAAGGACGGCGCGCCACGCGGGGTCCCCACCATCGTCCTCCGCGGCCCCGACGCCGTCGGCCGGCTGGTCCTCTCGCCCACGGCCGACGCCTTCGCCGAGGGGTACCTGCGGGGCGACCTCGACATCCACGGAGACGTCATGGCGGCGGTCGAGGCCGGGGGATCCCTCGACCTGCGACGGCTTCGGCCCTCCGCGATGCGCCGCATCGGCCGCTGGGGCCTGGAGCTCTACCGCGGGACGCCGGCGGCTCCGCCCCTCCGCCGCGTCGCGCGCCTGGCGGGCACGCCGCACTCGCCCGCCCGCGACATGGCCGCGGTGCGCTTCCACTACGACGTGGGCGAGTCGTTCTTCTCGCTGTGGCTCGACCGGCGTCTCACGTACTCGTGCGCGTACTTCCCGGACGGAACGACCGCCGCGGATGCGCCCGACCGCCTCGACGCAGCGCAGGAGGCCAAGCTCGACCTCGTCGCGCGGAAGCTGCGCCTGGGTCCCGGGGCTCGCCTCCTGGACATCGGGTGCGGCTGGGGGTCGCTGGTGATCCGCGCCGCAGAGAGCACCGGCTGCGACGCGACCGGCATCACGCTGAGCGAGCGGCAGACGGCCGAGGCGAACGCGCTGGCGGCTGCGGGCGGCCTGGCGGACGGCCTGGCGGACCGGGCCCGGGTCGAGGTGCGCGACTACCGCGACCTCGCCCCGCTCGGGACGTTCGACGCGGTCGCGTCGGTGGGGATGTTCGAGCACGTGGGGCGCGCCAACCTCCCTTCCTACTTCCGCGCGGCGTACAACGCCCTGCGGCCGGGCGGCCTCTTCCTCAACCACGGCATCGCCGGGGTCCGCGTCGGCCGCCGGCCCGCCAGGGCGCGGCTCCGGCCGCGCACGGGCCGCTTCATCGACCGCTACGTCTTCCCCGACGGCGAGCTGGTCCCGGTGGACGAGGCCATCGCGCACGCGCGCGCCGCCGGCTTCGAGGTGATCGACGTCCAGTCGCTCCGCCCGCACTACGCGCTGACGCTTGCGGCATGGGTGGCCCGGCTGGAGGCCCGCTGGGACGAGGCGGTGGCCGCGGCGGGCGAGGAGGTCGCGCGGACCTGGCGGCTGTACATGTCCGCGTCGCGGCTCGGCTTCGAGCAGGGCGCCATGGACGTCTGCCAGCTGCTGCTCGCCCGGCCCGGCCAGGACGCGCCCGCCCACCTCCCGCTGCGCCCCTGGTGGTGACCCCGGGGCCCCGGTCGGGTCGCCCGCCCCCCTCCGGTCGCGTCGCGCCGTCGTCGGCGTGACAACCCGCTCCGCGCGCCACCCGCCCCAGGGTATAGGTGGCCACCGGGACCGCGGCCGTCGTCGCGGGCCGCCACCTGTGTCGTTCCTCTACCCATCGGCATACCGATTCCGACGACCGTCGTCGTCAGAGACACGACCGTCGTCGGAGTGATGGCGTCGGTCACCCCGGGCGGGGACGCCCATGCCTGCCCTGCGGCGCCGCCGGCGCCGCAGCATGACCGTGGACACGCCGCGCCGGGTGCCGCGCGGGCGCTCGATCGTGGCGGAGGAGGACTGTCGGATGCGAGATGACATGGTCCTGGCGATCCTGGCGGCAGGGCTCGTCGGGTTCATCGTCATGGTGGTGTGGCTCGTGTACGAGCTGCGCAAGGGCAACGTGGAGGGCGCCCCCGCCCTGTTCGGGACGTGGGTGGCGCTGAGCCTGCTGACGGTCCTCTTCATCCTCGTGGCCGCCTTCGTCATCGACAACGCCCTGTTCATGTTCTTCGGAAGCGTCGCCGCCGGGATCGGGCTGATCGCCACCGCGGTCGCCATCTTCCTCACGCCGATCTTCTGGGCGTTCGTCATCCGCCATCGCGCCCGCCGCAAGGGCGCCGAGGCGAGCTGAGTCGCGCCCCGGGCGATGACGATGAAGGCGGGCGGGCCGGGCACGGGCGCAGGGGCGGGCAGGGAGAAGGTCGGCGTCCTCCTGGCGATCTTCGACTTCCCCATGCTCACGACCGGCTACCGCGCCGTCGTGGACGCCGAACCCGACATGCAGGTCGTCGGCGAGGTCGCCGGCCGGGACGACATCCGCGAGGCCGTGGAGCGGACGGGCGCCGACGTCGCGATCGTGGAGTGCCAGCCGTACAGCGGGGATGGCTGCGTCTCGTACCGGATGCTCGACGGGATCCGGGGCGGATCGCCCGCGCTGCGGATCCTCGCGCTCGAGTGCCGCTGCGGCACCGAGCAGTTCTCCCTCGCGCTCCGCTCGGGCGCCGACGGCTTCCTCAACCGAAACGCCCAGCCGTCCGACGTGACGAGCGCGATCCGCGCGGTCCACCGTGGCCAGGCGTACGTGAGCCCGTCGATCGTGACGAAGATGATCGACACCTACGTCCTCCGGAGCCAGGACGGCTACGTCGAGGACGTCTACGACTCGCTCTCCGACCAGGACCGCGAGCTGGTCCGGCTGGCGGCCGTCGGCCACACGAACCGGGAGATCGCGCGGGAGCTCCGCATCTCCGAGCAGACGGTCCACAACCACCGGGCGTCCGTGATGGAGAAGCTCGGGTTCCACGACCGCGTCGAGCTGCTCAAGTACGCGATCAAGCGCGGCGTCATCGAGGTGGCCGACCTGTGAGCGGCATCCGTTCGTCCCTCGCGGACGTCGGGCGCCGGATCGGGCGTCCCCGGGGGGTCCTCGGCTGGCTCAAGTACGGCGCGATCGCCGTGGGCCTCGCGGTGCTCCTGGTGGTGGTGCTCGCGGTCAGCGTCGTCGCCGCCGCCACCTTCTACGACCAGTACGGCCGCCACGACGCGCGGAACGCGCGCGCGTGGGCGGCGCTCACGCCGCAGTACGCGGCGGACTCCAGCCTGTGCGCCCGGTGCCACGTCACCGAGTACTCCAAGTGGTCCGGGTCGGAGCACATCGTCGTCGGCTGCCAGACCTGTCACGGCCCACTCGCCGCGCACACGGCGACCGCGCCCGTGCCCGAGTCCGCCGCGGCGATCGACCAGTCCGAGGCCGGCCAGGCCTCCCCGATCCCGGTGGAGGGTGCCCCGCGCCCGATCCCGCCGACCGACGCGATCTGCACCGTCTGCCATGCCGCGCGCCTGGGTCAGCCGGATGCGTTCCACTCGGTCGATCCCACGAAGCACGTCCCGGGCACGTCCTGCCTCCAGTGCCACGACGTCCACACCGCGATCGCCATCCCGCCGCCGGCGATCACCCACACGCTCGAGAACGTCCCGGCGTGCATCTCGTGCCACGGCACCACGACCACCAACGGGATCCGCCCGATGCCAGCCGGCCACCGGCTCTCCGAGGACTCGGTCTGCCTGGGCTGCCACAAGCCGGCCGCCGGCACGCCGCGCGCCATCCCGCTCCCCACGGCGAACCCCTGAGATGGTGACCCCGATGACCCCCATCCACGCGCACGCGGGCCGCACCGGAGCCGCGCGATGACGCTCTCCCGCCGCCGGTTCCTGGAGTCGGGCCTGGCCGCCTGCGCGGGCCTGGCGGGCGCGCAGGTGCTCGCGTCGATGCTCCCCTCGGGCGGCGTCGGGACGGCCGCCGCGTCCGACACGTCCACCACGGGGACCGAGTCGTCGGCACCGCCGTACGACCCGTACGCGCACTCGTGGGGGTTCCTCGTCGACACCACCCGGTGCATCGGCTGCGGGCACTGCGTGGAGGCCTGCAAGCTCGAGAACCACGTCCCGCCCGCGCCCGAGTACAACCGGACCTGGGTGGAGCTGCACGTCCTCCAGGACGACGGGAAGATGCTCATCACCTCGCCGGAGGGCGGGATCGAGGGCTTCCCGCCCGAGCCGCCGGAGCTCGCCGAGGCCGGTCGGACGGCCACCCAGGCGTACTTCGTGCCGCGCCTCTGCATGCAGTGCCAGAACAGCCCGTGCACCTCGGTCTGCCCGGTGAGCGCCACGTACACCTCGCCCGACGGCATCGTGCTCGTGGACCAGGAGCGGTGCATCGGCTGCGGGTTCTGCGTCGTCGCGTGCCCGTACGGCGCGCGCTACCTCGTCCCCAGCGGCGAGGTCACGCCGATGGGCTACGCGGGCGTCGTGGACAAGTGCACCTTCTGCTACCACCGGATCACCCGCGGGATGCGGCCCGCCTGCGTCGAGGTCTGCCCCGTCCAGGCCCGCCAGATCGCGGACCTGAACGACCCGACGGACCCGGTGACGATGCAGCTGGAGAACGAGCGGACGGTCGTCATGAAGCCCGAGCTGGGCACCAGGCCGCGCGTGCGCTACGTGGGCCTCGAAGGCGAGGTCAGCTGATGGCTCCCACCGTCACCGTCGGCGAGCGCACGGTCACCCTGAGCCCGCGGCTGGCCTGGCGCGCGTTCCGCGCGGACGTCGCGAGCATGCCCCGGGCGCTGAGGCTCTGGTTCGCCTTCCTGCTCGTCCTGCTGGCGATCGGCGCCGTGGGCGCGCTCTTCTCGATCAACCCCGGCGACGAGGTCTTCGGGACCCGCCCCTCGTTCGAGTGGGGGATCCTCATCACCGCCTACGTCTTCTTCGCGATCACCACCTCGGGCCTGTGCCTGGCGTCCTCGCTCGGCACGGTCTTCGGGATCGAGCGGTTCCGGCCGCTGGAGAAGCGCCACGCGCTGCTGGCACTGCTGAGCCTGATCACGGCGTTCGGGATCATCGCGCTCGACCTGCACTACCCGGTCCGGCTGGTCTTCGGCGCGGTCCTCTCGCCCTCGCCGCTGTCGCCCATGTGGTGGATGGGCGTGCTCTACGGCGGCTACCTGTTCCTCCTCATGATCGAGGTCTGGAGCATGTTCCGGGGGCACGAGCGGATCCACAACTTCTCGTGCCTGCTCGCCTCCTTCATGGCGATCCTCGCGCCGTCCACTCTCGGCGCGGTCTTCGGCGTCCTGGCGGCGCGGCCCTACTGGCACGGCAGCTTCACGCCGCCGTCGCTGCTCATGGCCGCGCTCCTCGCCGGAATCTCCCTGCTGGGGGTCGTCTTCGCCTGCGTCGTCCGGTTCCGTCTCACCGGCTGGCAGCGGGCGGCCGACCTCGCCGTCCCGGGCCTGCGCGTCCTCCTCACGATCGCGCTCTTCACCGCGCTCCTCGTCATCGGCTGGCAGGTGCTGACGTCCCTGTACGGCGGGGTGCCGGGCCTCGCGGATGCGATGTGGGCCATGGTCATCGGGCCCCTGGCGCCCACGTTCTGGATCGGCAAGGTCCTCGTCGGACTGCTCATCCCGCTGGCGCTCGTCGTCCTGCCGCGCTTCTACACGGTGAAGGCGCTGTTCGTCGCATCGGCGCTGACGTTCGCCGGCGTCTTCGTCGACCGCGTGCTCTTCGTCAACGCCGGGCAGGTCGTCTCATCGACCTCGTCGGCGGGCGTGGCCACCTTCCCGTACAACGAGTACGTCCCCAGCCTCGTCGAGATCTCCGTCGTCATCGGCGCCTTCGGGTTCTTCGCGTTCGCGTACACGCTCTGCGAGCGCTACCTGGACATGAGCGAGCACACCGGCGACCACCTGCCGGTCCTCTCGCGCTGGGGCCGGCACGACCCGCACCCCGACGACGACGCGCACCGGGCGTACCACCCGCCGCAGCACGCGCCGCACGCGCACGGCCCGGCCCCGGCGGAGCACTGATCCATGACGATCAACGGCCGGACCGTCATCACCGCCGCCGGCTTCGCCGGGCTCGTGATCGCCGTGGTCCTCATCGGGGGTGCGATCGGCGTCGCCATCGGCCTGCTCAGCACCGACTCCGACGACGCCATCGCGCTCCCGCCGTCCCCGCCGGCGGCCACCGCGACGCCGCGGCCGCCGATCTCCGAGGAAGTGGACATGGGGCTCCTCGGCGACTGCGCTGCCTGCCACGAGACCCCGGAGGGTGGTGTGGGGACCAAGCCGATCCCCCCGCTCGCGCACCCGCTGGAGGGCTGGACCGACTGCACCGGCTGCCACGCGCCCGACAAGCTGGTGAACACCGCGCCCGGCCACTCCGGGATCCACAAGGACAAGTGCACGGTCTGCCACACCAAGTACTCGCCCCCCGCGCCCGACCGACCCCATCCGGCCGAGCTCCAGCTCGACTGCCTGAGCTGCCACGGGACGACGAAGGCCCACCTGCCCGACTCGATGAAGGGGTGGAGCGAGACCACCTGCTGGCTCTGTCACCGGTCGTCGCAGAACACGGCGCCGCAGGTCCCGCACACGCTCCAGCTCAACGTCGCGTGCCGGTCGTGCCATACCGCGGACCGCACGGGCGCGCTGCCTCCCAGCCACTCGACCCGGACCGACGACACGTGCACCGCGTGCCATCTCGTCGACCCGAACGCCCCGCCGGCCGCGCCGCACGACCTCGCGTCGCGCGAGGGCCAGTGCGCCCTCTGCCACAGCCCGGGCGGGCGGGCCTCGCCGGGAGCCACGCTCCCACTGCCGACGTCCACCGCCAACCCCTGACATCCATCGGGGGGCATGCGCGAAGGCCCGGCGCCGGGGGGAGCCGGGCCTTCGCACATGGGCGGGGCGGGCGGTCGCGTGGCGAACCCACGCCCGCGCGACGGGTGCAGCGCCGGGGGGCCGGGAGCGCGGCGGCGCGCGGCCCCGGGACGGGCACGGCCCCGGCACGGGGGCGCGGCCGTGGCGCGGTCCCGGCACGGGGTGGCGGCGCGGGCCGATGGCTCGCCGGCGCGGCCGGGGGGCCGGGGGTGGGCGCGCCGCGCGGTCCCGGCACGGGGTGGACGGGGGCGCTGCGCGGCGCGGTCCCGGCACGGGGTGGACGGGCACACTGACCCGCCCTCCCCGGACGACCGGCCACTGCGCAAGGGGCCGGATGACCCTCCCCCGTACCGCGGTCGCCTCGCGGATAGTTGACGGGCGCCACGGCGCGTCCCTGTTGCGGTGCGCCCATGCCGGGCCACGCCGCGATGACGAGGTGTCACGTGAGATCGAACGGGCAGACCCCGGGCAACGATGCGAAGCTGGGTGTCCTGCTCGCCATCTTCGACTTCCCCATGCTCAACGTCGGCTACCGCACCGCGATCGACGCCGAGCTCGACATGCACGTGGTGGGCGAGGTCGAGAGCCGTGATGCCCTCTTCGGCCAGCTGGAGCGGTCGTCGGCCGACGTCGTCGTCGCCGAGTGCATCCCGTTCGGGCAGGACGGGTGCTCCAGCTTCCAGACGATCGAGTCGATCAAGGCGGCCCGGCCCGCCCTCAAGGTCCTGGCGCTCGACTGCCGCTGCGGCCACGAGCAGTTCTCGCTCGCACTCAAGGCTGGCGCCGATGGCTTCCTCACCCGCAACGAGCAGCCGGCGGACGTGGTGAACGCGCTGCGGTGCGTCAGCCGCGGGCAGACCTACGTGAGCCCGTCGATCGTCACCAAGATGGTCAACACGTACGTCCTGCGGAACCCCCATGGCCAGGTCGAGGACGTGTACGACACCCTCTCCGAACGGGATCGCGAGGTCCTGCTGCTCGCAGCGGTGGGCCATACCAACCGCGAGATCGCGAAGACCCTCCACCTCTCGGAGCAGACGGTCCAAAACGACCGGGCGAACATCATGGTGAAGCTCGGATTCCACGATCGGGTCGAACTCCTCAAGTTCGCGATCCGCCGCGGCGTGATCGAGGTCTCGGACCTGTAGAGCGCCGGGGCGGCAGGGCCGCGGGCGGCGGGCAGGGCCGCGGGCGGCGGGCAGGGCCG
>JAKOQS010000166.1 GCA_029778235.1 Chloroflexota bacterium
CCACGCGTACTGCGCCCCGATGGCGCCGGCGACGATGACGAAGGTCCAGAGCGGCACGCCGAACCCGTGCATGCGGTAGGAGAAGAGAGCGAGGCGCGCCGAAGACGGCAGCTTGGCCAGGTAGCCGGTGATCTCCGCTCCCCCCTCCGCGGCGCGCCGCTCCGCTCGCTCCCGGATGAGGACGAGGACGGCGGCGATGGCGCCCACGTTGAACGCGGCCCCCGCCGCGCAGGCGGCGCTGATGTGGAAGATGAACCAGACGCTGTGCAGCGCGGGCATCAGCGGCGCGACGTCCACGTAGAACTGGGTGACGGCGAGGCCGAGGCCGATGGTGAGGATCAGCGTCACCCCGAGCCCCAGCCAGCGCATGCCGAAGCGGAAGGCGCAGAACAGGTAGATCAGCGCCGCGAAGCCGAGCGACGTCGTGATGAACTCGTACATGTTGCCCCACGGGGCGCGGTGGGCGGCGACGCCGCGCAGCACGATCGCGCCGACGTTCAGCACCGCGCCGAGGACGGTGACCATGAGGCCGAGCCTGCCGTAGAAGTCCACCCGGACGCGCGCGGCGTCCTCGCTGCCGTCCTCCGGCCTCGTCTCCGCGAGCCCGCGCGCCGAGGACCACTCGAGCGCGTGCAGCGCGAACGCCACCAGGTACAGCACGGCGGCGGTCACCATCGCGGTGTAGGACCACTCGGAAAGGGTCATGCGGGCTGCTCCTGATCGACGACGGGGTCTTGCGCGTCCCCATTGTGCCCCACCGCGCCCGGATCGGCAGCCCCGGTCGCCGCGGCGAGCAGGTCGGCCACCTCGACGTCGAGTCCGCCCGCGGCGTCCGTGCGGTCGAGGCCGCCGACGGTGGCCACGCCGTCGCGGACGCGGACGAACAGCCGCCGGGGGCGGACGAAGAGGCTGACGGTGAGGCCGAGGACGCCCACGATGATCGAGATCAGCGTCAGCGCGTTGCCCGGCGTCTGGCTGACCTGCAGCTTCACCCACCGGTGCCACCCGTCGAACGAGATGGAGCCGAGGCCGTCGGGCAGCGTCATCCCCGCGGTGGGCAGCATCCGCGCCCGGAACACCTCGCCGTCGTCGCCCATCACGGGTTGCAGCCCCTCGGTGTTCAGCGTGTAGATCGACTCCGGGATGCCGGTCTCGGCCTTCGGCTCGCCGTACCAGGCGTTGAGGTAGATCTCCGGGCTCAGCGCGTCGGGGAACACCGAGTGCGGGCCGGTCTCGTCGAGGACCGCCGTCGGGTAGAAGAACGCCTCGAACGCCAGCCGATAGGGGCGGGCGTCGGGCGCCTTGACGACGCCGACCGACGCGAAGTTCCCGTCCTGCGGCAGGAAGACGACGGGGCCGGAGAAGGCGACGTCGCCGTTGCCGTCGCGCACCGTGACGTTCGGCGCGTAGCCGTGGCCGACGAGGTTCACCTGGCTGCCACCGGCGGTGAGCAGCGGCCCGTTGACGGTGAGCAGTTGGTTCCGCTCGCCGTTCGCGTCGGTCAGGACGACGTCGGCGTCGAAGCGGCGGGCCGCGCCGCGCTGGACCGCGCCGGTCTCGAACTCCGCCGAGAAGCTCTCGACCTTGACGCTGAACGCCTCCAGGGCGTCGGTGTCGAGGAGCGAGCCCTGCGTGAAGTCGTCGTACTGCGTGATCGCGTTGGCGAAGCCCCGCCCCTCGACGACGACGACGCTGCCGCGGAAGCCCCACAGGTTGGTCCACGCGAGGCCGACGAGGACCACGACGAGCGAGATGTGGAAGAGCAGGTTGCCCGCCTCGCGGAGGTAGCCGCGCTCGGCGCTGATCCCCTCGTCGGCTCGGCGGACGCGGTAGCGCCTCCTCCTCAGCCAGGCCTCCGCGCGGTCCAGCGCCGCCGGGGACGCGCCGTCGAAGGCGCCGACGGCGGACTCCGGCAGCCGCTCCACGCGCGCGGGCAGCGCGGGCGGGGGCTTGCGGACGGCGCGGAGGTACTTGGCCACGCGGGGGAGGATGCAGCCGATCAGCGAGACGAACAGCAGCAGGTAGATCGCGGAGAACGCGGGCGAGGTGTACACGTGGTACATGCCGAGCGGCTCGAGGATGGTGTCCCAGAAGGGGTAGTCCCGTTTGAAGTCCATCACCGAGATCGGCGAGGCGCTGCGCTGCGGGATCATCGAGCCGGGGACGGTGGCCAGAGCGAGCAGGAAGAGCAGCGCGAGCGCGGTGCGCATGCTCGTCAGCTGGCCCCAGGTCCAGCGCAGGAACTCGCGGACGGGCTTGGCGGCGCTCACAGGATGGTCCCGAAGCCCGCGGCCCACTGGCGCAGCACGCCCATGAGCACGTCCCACACGCCGGTGACCATCGCGAGACCGACGAGCATCATCGCGACGCCGCCTGCCACCTGGAGGCCGCGCTGGTGGCGGCGGAGCCAGTCGAGGCGGGGCGCGAGCGCGGTGAACGCGGCGGCGAAGGCGAGGAACGGCAGCCCGAGCCCGATGGCGTAGGCGAAGGCGAGGACGCCGCCGCGGACGGCCGAGCCCTCGTTGAGCGCGAGCGTCAGCACGACGGAGAGCGCGGGGCCGATGCAGGGCGTCCAGCCGATCCCGAACACCACCCCCAGCAGCGGAGACGCCCACACGCCGAGCCGGGGCGCGGCGGACATCCGCCAGCCCGACGGCATCGGCAGCCAGCCCGCGAAGGCGGCGCCCAGCGCCATGATGACCAGGCCGAGTACGACGGTGATGGCGCGCGCGTTGCCGAGCAGCGCCGCGCCGACGCCGCCGATCAGCGCGCCGGTCAGGACGAAGACGACGGAGAATCCGAGCACGAAGCCGAGCGTGCCGCCGATCAGCAGCCGCCTCCGCCCCTCTCCCCGGGCGATCTCCGCCGCGCCGAGGCCGGACGCGTAGCTGAGGTAGCCGGGCAGCAGCGGGAGGACGCACGGGGAGGCGAAGCTCACGACGCCCGCGAGAACCGCGACGGGGATGGCGACGAGCATCGACGACGTCAGGGCCGTTCCCGCCCAGCTCTCCAGGAGGATCACGAGCCGGCCTCCACGTCGCCGACGATGCCCACCAGCGTCTTGGCGTCGACCTGGCCGAGGACGCGGGCCGCGACCCGCCCGTCGGCGTCGATGACGACGGTGCTGGGGATCGCCTTGGGCGGCAGCTGGCCGAAGCCGAGGAGGAGCTCGCCGTCGGGGTCGAAGATGCTGGGGTAGGTGATCTCGAAGGCGCGCTCGAAGGCGCGCGCGGGGGCGGCGTCGAGGTCGCGGGTGTTGAGTCCGACAAAGGCCGCGCGGTCGCCGAGCTGTTCGGCTGCCTCGACCAGGTGCGGCGCCTCCGCGCGGCAGGGCGCGCACCACGACCCCCACACGTTGACGACGATCGGGGTGCCCGCGAAGTCCGCCGTCGAGATCTCCTCGCCCGCGAGGGTGTTTCCCGCGAGGACGGGGGCCTCCTGTCGGTCGGCCACGGGGACGAGGGTGACGGTGCCGTCGCCGCCCGTGAAGCCGAGGCCCTCGCTGGCGCCCGGCGTCGCGGAGCACCCGACGAGCAGGAGCGCCGCGGCGGCGGCCGCCGCCAGTCGGCTCACGTGCCCACCTTGAACCCGCGGCCCTTCTTGACCGGGAGCAGGTCGGCGGCGGGCTCGGCGTAGGCGACGGCCGTGATCGCGCCGTCGCGGACCGTGAAGCTGGTGACGGAGCAGAGTGTCGTCTGGCGGGCGCGCGGGTCGTGCACGAAGGGGCGGCCCTCGGCGGCGCGGCGCGCGATGAAGATGGGGAGCTGGTGGCTGACGATCAGCGCCTGTCCGCCCTGTCCGGCGGCCTCGGCGGCGTCGGCGATGGCGGCGCGCATCCGGGCGGCGATGTCGACGTAGGCCTCGCCCCAGCTGGGGCGGAGGGGGTTGCGCATGTGCCAGAACATGCGCGGGTTCCTGAGCGCCGCGTTGTCCTTGCCGAAGACCAGGCCCTCGAACTCGTTGGCGGCCTCGATCACGCGCTCGTCGGTGGCGATCTCCAGGTGCGGGTGACCGGCCGCGGTGGGGGCCATGGTCTCCTGCGCGCGCTGCAACGGCGAGCAGCGCAGGTGAGTGAGCGGGACATCGGCCCAATGCTCGGCGAGCCGCGCGGCCATGCGGTGGCCGAGCTCGGAGAGCCCGTAGCCGGGGATGCGGCCGTAGAGGACGCCGTCGGGGTTCTCGACCTGGCCGTGACGCTGGACATGAACGATCGTCGCGTTGTTCACGCTCATCACCCTATTCCGCCGGTTCAACGGGCTTGCGCCGCTTGCGGCGCTTGCGCTGCGACGGCTTGGTCACCGGCAGCCCCGCCGCGAGCTGGTCGGCCCGCCGCTTGTCGGCGTAGCGGGCGAGGCCCTCGGCGACGGCCTCGAAGGTGGGGTGCTCCGCAGTGACGTCGACGCGCAGGCCGTGGATCTCGCAGGCGGCGGCGGTCGCGGGGCCGATGGCGGCCACGACGGTGGCGGCGTGGGGCTTGCCCGCGATGCCGATCATGTTGCGCACCGCCGTGGCGGAGGTGAAGACCACGGCGTCGAACATGCCGGTCTTGATGTCGTCGCGCACCTCGGGCG
>JAKOQS010000167.1 GCA_029778235.1 Chloroflexota bacterium
CCCGAAGAAGCGGGTCAGCTTGCGGATCTCCGCATCCCGAATGCGGTACCAGTGCGTGTGCAGGATCGCCACGAGGAACGACAGTCCGATCGTGACGGGGACGAAGAGGAAGTGGTAGATCGTGGTGGTCGCGAACTGGAGCCGCGACAGGTCGAGCTGGCTCAGGTCGCCCCGTTCCCCCGCGCGTGGCTCACGCGGCAGCTCCGATCATCCGCAGCGGATGCGGGCCGGAGTCATCCGGCGTCGCGGCCGGCCCCGCCCTGCGGCTCGAAACCCTAGCGCGGCGAACCGGGTCGGGCACCCCGGGAACGCAGGCGGCGAGGCGCCGGAAGCGACGGTGCGGGACACATCATCCGGACGGGGTGAGCGCGGACCGGCGACTACCCTCACGCCGATGGACGTGTCCGACTACCTCAGCGCACTTCATCATTCGCGGAGGTCCGACGTCGTTCGGATCCGGAACGCGATCGTCGCTGCCGAGCCCGAGCTGACCGAGACCATCAAGTGGAACGCGCCGAACTTCGTCTTCGCCGGCGAGGACCGCGTCACGTTCCGGCTGCAGCCGGGTGACCGCGTGGAGCTCGTCCTGCACCGAGGCGTCCGCGTGCGAGCCGACACCGGGTCGTTCGTGTTCGACGATCCGTCTGGCCTGGTGTCGTGGGCCGCCCCGGATCGCGGCGTGATCGCGATCCCTCCGGACGCGGACCTGGACGCCCTCGTGCCCCTGATCGTGACGGTCGTCTCCGCCTGGATCCGGACGTAGGGCAGCGGGCGACTAGCTCGCGGCCGGCACCGGGCTGGCCGGCGGGACGGGCGAGGCCGACGGCGCCACAGCGGCCGGGTCCGGCGCGGGAGACGCCGGGAGCGCCGGAACCTCCGCCGATGCCGTCGGCGACGGGACGTAGGCGTCGCCGAGGATCCACTGCGCGATGATCGGCGCGATCTCCAACGCCAACGGGAATCCCATGTTGTGCTCCAGAGGCAGCACCTGGGCCTCCGGGTCGATCCCGCGTGCCCGCAGCGCATCGGCGAGCTGCTGGGGCTGCTCGGCGGGAACGATGACGTCGTTCGCGCCGGACAAGATCATCACCCGGACGGGCGGGATCGACGTTCCGGGATCCTTCGCCGCCGTGATCGGGCTGAACTCCGCGCGCTCCTCGGGCGTGCCGCCGCCGGAGAAGATCGCCGCCGGTGCGGTCGAGGACGCGAGGTCGTAGACCCCGGCGACACCGGCCACGCCGGTGATGGTGACCGGCGGGTACGGACAGGCGGAGCCGAAGCGGTCTCCGGTGAGCGCGACCTCCATCACCAGCTGTCCGCCCGCTGAGTGCCCGATGAGGTAGATCTGGCTCGGCGGGTAGCCGAGGGCGTTCAGCTGGAACGCGCTCCACCGAACCGCGCACGCGACGTCGTCGATCGGACGCGGGAACGTCGCACCGTCGGCCGTGGTGCTGTACGTGATGAGGGACGTGCTGACGCCGGACGCCGTCAGCGACTCGGCCAACGGGCGGTAGTCCACCGGGTCCGAGGTC
>JAKOQS010000168.1 GCA_029778235.1 Chloroflexota bacterium
ATCCGACCCGCCCCTCCCCGCCTCGCGAGCAGCGCGCCCCGTGCGCTGTTGCAGCTCCGACACGCCGGCACGAGGTGCGCCTCGGTCCCGCCGATGCTCACCGGCACGAGGTGGTCGGCCGTGTCGGCAGTACGCCCGCACCAGTGGCAGGGCCGGCCGACCAGCGTCGCCCGGACGCGCCGGTACGCCGGGCCGTAGCCGCGGCGCGACGGGCTGATGCCGAAGTGGTCGCGGCTCGACCCGCGCCCGCCGCCGTGCACACCGCAGCGCCCGGACGTCACGAGCGTCGGGCCTCCGGGCGTCGCGCAGACGCGGAGGACGCCGCTCATGCGTCCCTCGGCACGGGGCGGACCGAGCCATCGGGCAGGGCGATGCGCCCGGCCGCAAGCACCTGGGCGTTGAGCTGGGCGATCCCGCCTGGTAGCGCGACGAGCAGCTCGAGGACCTCCTCGGCCGAGAGGGGAACAGGCACCTCGATACGGACGACGCGTCCGGTCGACAGCCCGAACTCGCCGCCCGCCCGGCGCTCGACCGGCGCTGCCGCTGCGACCGCGAGGTCGACGAGGTCGCCCATCAGGTCCGCGAGACCATCGGCTTCGCGTAGCTGTAGATGCCGCTCGCGGAGGCTCCGGCGATCAGGCCGGTCAGGCCGCCCGCGACGGGGTCGGTGCCCTGGGCGAGGCTCGCGGCGACCGTGACCACGATCCCGAGGAAGACGGCGATCAGGGGCCCGAACCGCGCGACCTGGCCCTCGGTCATGGCGGCCGCCCGCTTGATGACCTCGGTCAGGATCGTGACGACGACGATGGCGCCACCGAGGGTGACGACCTCTGCGACCGTCATCGCGGAGTCGCCGGTGGGATGGCAGCGAGGTAGAACTGGCACCGATCCCAGAACGACAGGGCGAAGAACTCCTCGAGCGTGCCCTTCCAGCCGAGTGCCACGAGGTACAGCCATGCCACGCCAGGCGGCATCGCCTTGAGCTGCGCGGTCGTCTTGTCGAGCGTGTAGCACTTGTAGAGCGGCACGTCCTGAGCCGCGGTCGTCCGGACGACGGCATCGCCGCGCGGCCCGACTGTGGCGACGGCCGGCGCCATGAGGCTCGCGCCGAGGACGACGGCGACGAGCATGACCATGAACCTGCGCATGTGGTCCTCCTATGCGAGCAGCGGCACGGCGCGGCTGCGCCCGTACCGCGTCTGGCCTGGCTTCATACCGGTGCGCCGACCCCACTCGACCATCGCCGAGACGACGACGTCGAGCGGGATCCAGCGCCCGGTCTTCACGTTGCGCAGCGGGTCGAACAGGAGGACCTTCGTGCCGTCGGACGACAGGCGTCCGATCGTCATCTGATGCCCGAACTCGCCCGGCTTCTGGCTGCGGTAGGGGCCGAGCGCCGGGTACCAGACGCTGACCGAGAGCCAGCGGCGGGCGCGCAGGTCGGCGATGATGCCGGCCCGGCCCTGTCCGGTGCGGTCCTCGAGGCGGCAGCCGAAGCGCCGCAGGGCCACGACGACCTGGGGGATCGTCAGGCCAGGATCGGCGGGGTCGGGGTCGATCTCGTTGGTCAGCGCCCGGACCTGCTCACCCGTCGGCACGCAGCCGCCGAGAGAGACGGCATCGACGAGCACGGCGCCCGAGTACGCGCCACACGAGACCCAGCCATGGGGATCGCCGGGCGTGCCCTGCCACTGATTCTGCGGGACGTACAGAGTCGTCATGCCAGGACGCCCTCGATGTCCGGCTGGTCACCGGCGTCGGCGTGGCGAGCGGCGATCTCGGCACAGTTATCGCAAGGCCGCCGCCCGCCGAGCTCGTCGAACACCCGGAGGTCGGACCGCTCGACGACGTCGACCTCGTTGCAGAGGCAGCGCGACTGGTCGGCGTCGAGGACGATGTGGCAGGGGTTATCGTCCGAGCCGATGATCTGAAACCACAGGTAGGCGCTCACGGCATCCCCCTTCGGAGCATGTCGAGCAGGGACAGCAGGGCGAGGATCGCCCCGATCACCGACGCGCCGAACGTCAGGCGCAGCAGGCGGCCGTAGGCGGTCAGCTCCACGCGCCAGTCCTCCAGCTCATGGATGCGGCGGGCGTGAGAGTCCTGCTCCATGCGCACGCTCTGGTAGGTGGACTCGTGGACGTCGCCGAGCGACGATGCCCTCACGACGTGCTCCCGCATCTCGGCGTTGATCGCGCCCTGCGCCTGACGGAAGCTCGCGAACTCCGCGCGCAGCCCGGCGAGGTCGTCGGCGATGCGGTCCAGCCGCTCGCCGTTGCTGGCGCGGCGCTCGGCGCCGTCGTAGGCATCGCTCACCGCCGGCCCCGGGGCGAGAAGGTGCCGGCGAATGACGGTCGCCGGCAGCCGGTGGTCGCGGGGCGCCCGGGGAGACACGCGGAGGAAGACGCGTGCGGAGGGCGGAAGCGCCCGCTGACGATCACGTCTCTACAGCATGGGAACGGGCGCGTCCTCGTCCAGAGAGGCATCTGTGCGAGGTGCGACGTGCGGACGGACGTCATCCGCGATGACGAGGACGAGCTGCGCCATGTTCGTGACGCCGTGGCGGCGGTAGATGCGGCCCACCCTGTGGCGGTACGTGTCGGGGTGGATGCCGAGCTCGCTGGCGGCTGCCTTGCAGCTCCCGGCGGAGAGGTAGGCCGCGACGATCGTGACCTCTCCCTGCGTCGGGCGGACCATCATCGCTCCTCCAGCCCGGCGACCAGGGCGAGGGCCGCGAGGAGTAGCAGGGCGACGAAGGCGAGGTCGGCGGTCACGCGACGGGACCCGATACGGGACCCATTCGTGTCGCAACATGGCACAACGGGGCGCCTGTCGGCGCCCCGTTCGTGCTTGCGGTGGGGTGGCCAGCGGGGCTCGAACCCGCGACCTTCGGAGCCACAATCCGATGCTCTGCCGATTGAGCTATGGCCACCGCGGCCGGCGACGCCCGCGATCGCGGCATGCGCGACCGCCCGGGCGCCGGGCACGGCGGAGTATAGCGTCCGCCGTCGGCCCGAGCCGCCGACCAGGGCAGCCACCGCCCACCGGTACCTCTGGCGGTGCCACGCGGCACCATCGCCGCATGTCCCCGGGTGCGGCCCCCGGCCTACGGTGCGGATGCCATGGGTCCAGCCGTGCCGCGTCTCCGTGCCAGTCGAGGACCGGTCCTCCCTCTCGTCCTCTCCGCCGCCCTCGCCGTGGGCGGTCTGGCGCTCCTCCCGGGACGTGTCGCGGCGTGGACCCCTGGCGCCTTCAACCCGTCCTCCGAGTCCCAGCTGGTCTCGCTGACCAACCAGGCGCGAGCCGCGGCCGGCCTCCCCGCACTCAAGGTGGACGGAACGCTCCGCGACGTCGCCCGCTGGCGGAGCAAGGACATGATCGACAACGACTACTTCAGCCACTCGATCCCCGGCGTCGGCAACGTCTTCGACGTCCTGAACCAGCGCGGGTACTGCTACACGCTCGCAGGCGAGAACATCGGCTGGAACACGTACCCGGACGACGAGGCCACCGCGGCGATCCAGCAGATGTTCATGGACTCGCCGGGCCACCGCGCGAACGTCCTCGGCGAGGACTGGGAGGTCATCGGGGTCGGGGCGTACTCCGGCGACGGCAACAAGAAGATGTGGACGGTCCTGTTCGCCGACAAGTGCGGCGGCGCCAAGCCGACCCCGACGCCCAAGCCGACGCCCAAGCCCACCCCGAAGCCGACCGCCAGGCCGACGCCCACGCCCACCTCGCAGCCGACTTCGGCGCCGTCGGCCAGCCCGACCCCGCGGCCCACGCCGATCCCCACGCCTCGGCCCACCGCGAAGCCCACGCCCCGGCCCACGCCGCGGCCGACCCCGACCCCCCGACCCACCGTCGCACCGACACCGCGGCCCACGCCGGCCCCGACGCCGGAGCCCACCGCCACGGCCTCCCCGTCGCCGGCCCCGACCCCGTCGCCCGAGCCCACGCCCACGCCCACCTCGAGTCCCCGCCCGACGCCGTCGCCCGAGCCCACGCCGATCCCGACGGCCGCCCCCACGCCCCAGCCGACTCCGTCCCCGTCCGTCCAGCCGACCCCGTCCGGGGGCCCGGTCGTCGCCCCGCCGGGGACCAGCCTCCGCGTCCGGCCGCTGCCGGGCAGCCAGGGTCTCATCGAGACGCTCGTCTCGTTCATCCTGTCCGGCCTCTTCGGGTTCTGACCCGCCGAGCGCCACGAGCACCGGGGATAGACTGGCCCAGATGACCGAACCGACCGCCGCTCCTCAGCCCGCCGCGTCGCTCCCGTCTCCCGCGCCGGCGGCCCTCCCGTCGACACCGCCGCCGGGTCCCGGCGCGCCGATCCTCGAGGCGCACGACCTCGCCAAGCGCTACGCGGTGGGCGACAACGTCGTCGAGGCGCTCCGGGGCGTCTCGCTCACGGTCGCGCCCGGCGAGTTCGTGGCGTTCATGGGCCCGTCCGGGTCGGGGAAGAGCACCCTGCTCCAGCTGCTCGGGGGCCTGGACCGGCCGACCGCCGGCCGGGTCGTCCTCGAGGGCCGCGACATCAGCGCCCTGACCGACGCCGAGGCCACCCGGCTGCGCCGCGAGCGGACCGGGTTCGTCTTCCAGTTCTTCAACCTCATCCCGGTCCTCGACGTCCGCGAGAACGTGGCGCTCCCGTTCACGATCGCAGGGCTCGACCCCACGCGGGGCGAGACGCGCGAGCGCGTGCAGGCGGCGATCGACACGGTGGAGCTCACCGGCAGGGAGCGGAACCGTCCGGACCAGCTGTCGGCCGGCGAGCAGCAGCGCGTCGCGATCGCACGCGCCCTGGTCACGCGGCCGGCGCTCCTCCTCGCCGACGAGCCGACCGGCAACCTGGACTTCGCCACCGGCTCCGAGGTCCTCGAGGTCCTCCACCGCTCCTGCCACGAGCGCGGCCAGACGATCGTCCTGGTCACGCACGACGCGAAGGCGGCGGCGTACGCGGACCGCGTCTTCGTCTTCGACGACGGCCGCGTCCGCGACGAGATCGTCCTGGGCCGGCGCATGGACCACGCGGCAGCGCCGCTGATCTCGCGGCTCGCGCAGCTCGGTCTCTAGGCCGTGCGCAGCCTCGCGTCGCTCGCCTGGCGGAACCTGGCCTCGCGGCGCGTCCGGACGGTCCTCACGATCATCGGCGTCGCGCTGGGGGTCGCTGTCCTGTTCGCCATGCAGCTCACGAACGCGACGCTGGACGCGGCCGTGGACGCGACGGTCCGCGACCTCGTGGGCCGGGCCGACCTGCGCGTCCGGGCATTCTCGGACGCGGGCCTCTCGCCGGCGAGCGTCGAGGCCATTCGCGCAACGCCCGGCGTGGGAGCCGTGGCGCCGGTGCTCGAACGGCGGACCTTCCTCGTGGCGGGCTCCTCGCCGTCGCCCGCCGGCGATCCCGTGACCGTGGAGGGCGTGGACCCGGCGGCGGAGCGTCGGATCCGCGACCTGTCGATCGTCCGTGGGGTGGACCTCGCGCCGGACACGCAGCGCAGCATCCTCGTGACCGAGGCGCTCGCCGCCGAGCGCAGCCTGGACCTGGGGAGCACCGTCACCCTGTACGGCGCGGGCGCGCCGATCGAGTACCGCGTCATCGGCATCGTGACGGGCGACGGCCCCGTCCCCACGCCGTTCGGCCGGACCGCGTGGATCACGCTCGACTCGGCCCGGCAGCTGTTCGCGACGGACGCCGTCACCGTGGTGGACGTGGACGTCGCGCTCGGCGCCGACGAGGGCGCCGTGGCCGAGGCGCTGACGAGGGCGCTCACGATCGACCCGTACGTCCTGGAGACGCCGGCGGACATCGCGGCGGCGCTGCGCGCCTCCACCCTGGACCTCCGGACGATCTTCGCGATCGTGGCCGCGGTCGTCCTGTTCGTGGCGGCGTTCCTCATCTTCAACACGATCTCCATGACCGTCGCAGAGCGGCTCCGCGAGGTGGGCCTGATGCGCGCAGCCGGGGCGACCCGCCGCCAGGTGGGCTGGATCTTCGTCCTGCAGGCGCTCGTCGTCGGGGTCGCGGGCGCGCTCCTCGGCGCCGTCCTGGGCCTCGCGCTCGGCGCGGTCGTCCTCGCCATGCTGCGCGCGACCGAGGGGATCCGGGTCACGGCCGTCACCCTGGACCCCGTCGGTCCCGTCTTCGCCCTCGGCCTCGGCGTTCTGGTGACGGTCGTCGCGGCGATCGAGCCCGCATGGCGCGCCGGCCGCCTCTCGCCCGTCGAGGCGCTGCGCGCGAACGTGGACCCGTCGGTGATGGTCCGCGCCCGGCTCGGCTGGCTCGCTGCCGTCGCCGTCGTGGTCGGGATCGGCGGCGCGCTCCTCCTGCCCCAGGGCGCCGGCGCCGGGATCGGGCTCCTCGGGCCCCTGCTCGTGTACCTCGTCCTGCTCTCGACCGCGCTCGCATCGCCCTACCTCCTCCGGCCGCTCGGCCGGCTGGCGGCGATCCCCTTCGGGCTGATCTTCGGCACCGAGGCGCGCCTGTCGCGCAGCGCGTTCGCCCGGGACCCGGGCCGGACCGCCCTCACGGTCGGCGCGCTCGCCGTCGCGATCGCGATGGTGGTCGCGGTCGCGTCGATCGGCTCGCTGTCCCGCGCCACGGCATCCGCGTGGATCGCCGACGTCGTCCCCGGATCGATGGTCGTCTCGTCCATCCGCCCCATCGCCCCGGACGAGGGTGTGGCCAGGGAGATCGCCGCGATCCCGGGCGTCGCCGGGGTCACGGCCATCGCCTCATTCGTCGTCCCGGTCGCGGTCGCGCCAGGCGCCGATCCGTACCGCGTCCCGGCGTCGGCCGTCAGCGGTACGGACCTCCTCGCGGACGGTCGCCTCACGTTCCTCGAGGGGGACCGCGCGGCCGCGCTCGGTGCCCTCGACGCCGGCGGCACCGCCATCCTCCCCCGGACGCTCGCCGACCGCCTGGGGCTGGGCCTCGGCGACACGATGCGGGTGGGCTTCGGGGGCGGTGGCACCGACCTGGCGGTCGCCGGGATCGTCGAGCACACGTTCCCCGGCCCCGGGTCTGAGTCGGCACTGGTCTCGTGGGCGGACGCGACGGCGCGGTTCGGCGTGAGCGGCGCCGACCTGTACGCGGTCCGGTTCGCGCCGGGGCGCGACGGCGACGCATCCGGCGCGGTGGCGGCGCTCGCGCGGGAGCTCGCCCTCGAGCCCGCGACCCTGGCGGCCGTCCGCGACCAGGCGGAGGGGTCGGTCGGTCGGCTCTTCGGCCTCTTCGACGCGATCGCGGTCGTCGCCATCGTCGTGGCCGCGCTGGGCATCGTGAACACGCTCGCGATGAACGTCATGGAGCGGGTGCGCGAGATCGGGGTCCTGCGTGCGACCGGCCTCCTGCGCGCGCAGGCGTGGCGGATGGTGCTCGTGGAGGCAGGGATCCTGGGGCTCGTCGGCGCGGTGCTGGGCGCCGTCGCAGGCCTCGTCGTGGCCGTCGTGATGCTCGCCACGCAGGGCGCGCGCCCGTCGGCGATCCTGGATGCGCCGTGGGCGACGATCGTCGCGGTCGGCCTGCTCGGCGTCGCGGTCTCGATGCTCGCCGCGGCGTATCCGGCTCGGCTCGCGAGCAGGGTCTCGATCATCCGCGCCGTCAGGGGTGAGTAGCCTCGGGTCCCCCGTGGCAGGCGGGGCACCGGGCGGGCAGCCTTCCGGGCATCACGCCACCGCCCCGCCCGGCAGCCTGACGTCGGCCGCCTCGCCCCGCTGTGTGGGATGGCGGCCCGTCGTCGGCCGCCTCGCGCCGCCCTCCTGCTGGTAGACTGGCCGGACAGCGACCCGCGTGTGCCCGGGTCCCGGAGGGATGGATGACGATCGCGACCCCGCGCCTCGTCCGCGTGCCCGCTGCGGAGCGAGGGATCACGATCGGGGACTTCCTCGTCCCGGTGCGGATGGGCGAGCGGATGTCCTCGCGGATGCGCCACGTCGGCCTCGTCGTGCTCGGCGCGCTCCTCATCGCGCTCACGGCGAACATCGCCGTGCCGATCCCGGGCACGCCCGTCCCGGTGACGGGCCAGACGTTCGGCGTCCTCGTCGTCGGCAGCGCGCTCGGGTTCCGTCGCGGGATCATGGCCGCGGCCCTCTACCTGCTCCTGGGGGTCGTCGGCCTGCCGGTCTACGCGGGGCAGGCGTCCGGTGCGGACACCTTCGGCTCGCTCGCCGGTGGGATCCACCTCGCGCCGACGGGCGGCTACCTCATCGGATTCGTGGTCGCGGCCGGACTCGTGGGTCGTCTCGCGGAGCTCGGCTGGGACCGGACCCCCGGCGGGGCGGTGGCGGCGATGACCCTGGGGACGCTCGCGATCTACGCGGTCGGCGTCCCGTGGCTCGCGATCTCGCTGGACGTCCCGCTCGGGGAGGCCGTCGGTCTCGGCCTCGTCCCGTTCCTCCTTGGCGACGTGCTGAAGGTCGTCCTCTCCGCCGGCGCGCTCCGGGCGAGCTGGTGGCTCATCGACCGGCGGTCGGCCGACCGCTGACGGTGCCCGGCCCCGTCGAGCCGATCGGTGGCGGGCGCACCGCCGCCGCCCCTCCGCCCGACCCCGCGCGGTCCGCCGCCTTCCTCTCCGCCCTCGCGGCGCGCCTGCCCGGCCTCGCGGTCCGCACGGATCCCGCGGATCTCGAGGCTCACCGACGCGACGAGACGGTCAACCTGGAGCCGCCGCTGCCGCTCGCCGTCGCCTCGCCGTCCTCCGCCGGCGAGGTCGCGGAGATCGTCCGGCTCGCCGCCGCGCACCGCGTCCCGATCGTCCCGCGCGGGGAGGGGAGCGGGCTCTCCGGCGGCGCGGCCGCGGTCGCCGGCGGGCTGACGCTGACGTTCAGGCGGATGGCGAGCGTCGTCTCGATCGACCCGGCGGACCTCGTCGCGACAGTCCAGCCCGGGCTCATCAACGCCACGTTCAAGGCGCTCGTCGCCGAGGAGGGTCTCTTCTATCCGCCGGACCCCGCGAGCCAGGACATCTGCTCGCTCGGCGGGAACGTGGGCACGAACGCCGGCGGGCTCTGCTGCGTGAAGTACGGCGTCACGCGCGAGTCGGTCCTGTCTCTCGAGGTCGTTCTCGCCGACGGCAGCATCATCCGGACGGGCGGCGCGACCATGAAGGACGTGGCGGGCTACGACCTCACGCGGCTCTTCGTCGGGTCGCAGGGGACGCTGGGGGTCGTGACGGAGATCACGGTCCGCCTGCGCCCCGCCCCGCCGCCGAAGCTCACCATGCTCGCGTTCTTCGCGACGCTCCCCCATGCGGGTGACGCGGTCGCCCGGATCACCGCGTCCCGGGTGGTCCCCTGCACGCTGGAGATGATGGACGGCTTCACGATCCGTGCCGTCGAGGAGTACGGCCACTTCGGCTTCGACACCACCGCCGCGGCGATGCTCATGGTGGAGTCGGACGCGCCCGGCCGCGCCGCGGCCGAGGAGCTCGCCGTGGCGGAGCGCGCCTGCCGCGACGCGGGCTCCACCTTCACCGTCTCGTCGACCGATCCCGTGGAGGCGGATCTCCTCCGACAGGGGCGCCGATCCGCCTGGTGGGCGATCGAGCGCCTGGGGCTCGCCCGCATGGAGGACGTCGCGGTCCCGCGCTCCCGCATGGCCGACCTCGTCGCCGAGGTGGAGCAGGTCCTCGACGCCGAGGGGATGCCCGGCGGCACGTTCGGGCACGTCGGCGACGGGAACCTCCACCCGAGCTTCATCGTCGCCCGCGACGACCCCGACGGCACCGAGCGGATCGACCGCGCGCGGCAGCGGGTCTACGCCGCGGCGATCGCGCTCGGCGGGACCGTCACCGGTGAGCACGGGATCGGCCTCGCGAAGCGGGACTGGCTCGAGCGGACGCGCGGAGAGGGTGCGGTGCGCGCCATGCGCGCCGTCAAGGGCGCGCTCGACCCGCTCGGGATCATGAACCCCGGCAAGGTCCTGCCGGACTGACGGGGTTCGGCATGCGCGCGCTCGTCGTCCAACGCCCCGCGCCGGCGGCCCCCGGCCCGGAGGGCCCGCTGCGCCTTCTCGACCTGCCGGATCCGGTCGCGGGCCCCGGCGAGATCGTCGTCCGCGTCGCCGCGTGCGGCGTGTGCCGGACGGACCTGCAGATCGCGGAAGGGGACATCCCGGCGCGGCGGCTGCCGATCGTGCCCGGCCACCAGCCGGTGGGCCGCGTGGAGGCCGTGGGGCCTGGTGTCGCGGGCTGGGCCGTCGGCGACCGGGCCGGGGCGGGGTGGTTCGGCGGCGCGTGCGGGACGTGCGCGCGGTGTCGCGCAGGCCGCGAGAACCTCTGCGACGCCGCCGTCTTCACCGGATGGGACCGCGACGGCGGCTTCGCGGAGCGGATCGCCGTCCGCGCGGACGCGGCCCTCCGGATCCCCGACGGCTTCGCGGACATCGACGCGGCGCCGCTGCTCTGCGGCGGCGTCATCGGCTACCGCGCGCTGCGGCTGTCGGGGATCGCGCCGGGCGGCCGGCTCGGGCTGTACGGGTTCGGCGCGTCGGCGCTGATCGCGATCCAGGTCGCCCGCCACTGGGGCTGCGAGGTCCACGTGGCCACGCGGTCGGCACGGGAGCAGGAGCGCGCCCTCGCGCTCGGGGCCGCGTCGGTGGGCGGCTACGACGACCCGCCGCCCGCTCCGCTCGACGCGGCAGTGACGTTCGCGCCGGCAGGCTCCGTCGTGGTGGCGGCGCTCCGGGCGCTCGACCGGGGCGCGACGGTGGCGATCAACGCGATCCATCTCGACGGGATCCCCGCCTTCGACTACGACCTGCTGTGGTGGGAGCGGTCGATCCGCTCGGTCGCGAACTTCACGCGGCGGGATGCGGAGGAGCTCGTCGCGCTCGCGGCCGCCATCCCGATCCGCACGGCCGTGGACCGGTTCCCGCTCGCGGCCGGGAACGTCGCGCTGGCGCGCCTGGCAGCGGGAGAGGTCGAGGGGGCGGCCGTCCTGGAGATCCCGTGAGCCGCCAGCAGCCGCGATCTCGGGCGGTCCGGCGCGCCCGGGCGGGCCTGCCGGCGGTGCGCGCGTCCGTTCGGCGCCCGACGGCGCCCCGGGACGGCTCCCGATGGGGGCCGCTGGCCACGCCCGCAGGCCGCGGGGCCGCCCGGTGACGGCCGTCGTCCTGGGCCTCGCCGCGGCGCTCGCCAACGCCGCCGGGATGCTCATGAGCAAGGACTTCACACGACGCTTCCCGGCACGCCAGATGATCGGCCCGCTCTACCTCCTCAACTGCGCGCTCGTCCTCCCCTTCGCCCCGTTCGCCGAGTGGACCTGGAGCCCCGCGATCGTCGCGCTCCACCTCTGTGCCGTCGGGGCGATGCTCGTGAACGCGCTGGCGAGCTGGGACCTCCTCGCCCATGGCCCCGCCTCGTCCCAGCTGACCGCGGTGGCGCTCGCGCCCCTCCCCGCCGTCGTCCTCACCGGCCTCCTCCTGCCGGGGACGCTCCACCCGGTCCAGGTCGTCGCCGCGGTGGTCGTCGTGATCGGCGTCGTCCTCGCACTCCGGGACGCCTTCGGCTCGCTCGGCCGGCGCGGCGCCGTCCTCCGGATCGTCGCCGTGGCGACGATGACGGCCGCGCTGACGATGACCGCGAAGCTCCTCGCCGACGAGGGCGTCGGCGTGGTGGAGACGTACGTCGTCCGGACCGCGATCGCGGGCGTGATCTTCACCCTCGCGATCCGGCCGCGCGACGTGGACTTCCGCGAGGCGCCGCGGATGGTCGTGCGCGCGGCCGCGATCACCGCGTACTTCGTCCTCGTCATCGTGGCGGTGGGGCAGGGGAGCCCGGCCGTCGTCCAGACGATGGTCGCCACGACCCCGCTCTGGGCCCTCGTCTACGAGTGGGGCCGCGAGGGCACGCGGCCGCGGAGCGCGACGCTCGGGGCGGCCGTGCTCGTCCTCGCAGGGGTCGCGATCACGCTGCTCGCCTGAAGGCCCCGCGGCGGGGTGGCCGACCGTGTCTCCCGCGCCCTCTACCCCGCCCGCCCCCACGCCTCGCGCAGCCAGGCCTCGACCTCGTCGTCCAGCTCGCCGGCGTCCCGGATCTCCAGGTGATGGACCCAGTGGCGCGGGGACGGGTGCACCACCTCCTTGAACCGCGGCGAACCGTCCTGCCGCCCGAGGGCGATCGTGAGCACGACCTCGGCCGTCGGCCGCGCCAGGTACCGGCCCGGGTCCCACAGCCACGCGAATCCGCGCGTGCGCCGGAACGCGACCTGGCTCCTCGTCGCCCGGACGACGTACGGGCCGGTCGCGTCGAGGATCGTCCGGACGCGCGCGAGCGTCGCGAGCGCGACCGGCCGCCCGACGAAGTGCGCCTCCGCCGGATCCGGGAGGCCGCCCGCGCCGGTCGACTCCGGGATGCCGCCCGTCTCCGTCCTATCGATCGCGCAGGATCCGGACGTCGAGGAAGTGCGTCGCGCAGCTGATACATGGGTCGTAGCTCCGGATCAGCTGCTCCAGGCGCAAGGTGGCCGCGTCGTCCGGCAGGTCGAGCACCGAGGGCGCGAAAGCCCGCAGGTCGTCCTCGATCGCGCCCTGGTTCTGGCTGGTCGGCGGGACGATCTGGGCCTTCGCCACGCGTCCGCGCTCGTCCACCTCGTAGCGATGGAAGAGGAGGCCGCGCGGCGCCTCCGTCGCCCACGCCGCCACGCCGGGTCGGGCGGTCCAGGCCGTCCGCGACTCGATCGGCGGCCGGTATCCGTCGATCAGGTCGATCGCCTCGGCGATCGCGTGGAGCAGCTCGATCGCCCGGGCCAGGATGCTCCAGTAGATGTTCGTCCTGATCGCGTCCGCCATCCCTGTCGCCGCGAGCGCCTCGCGCGCGAGTGGGTGCAGCCGGTCGGCGTCGAGCGCGATGCGCGACGCGGGTCCGAGCAGGTACGTCCCGCCGTCCTTCGTTCGTGCGTGCAGCGCCATGGACCCTTCCACCTGGACCTCTCGGAAGGCGCGATCCCAGTCGGAGGGGCGGAGGTCCAGCCCGTCGGAGCTGACGATGTGGCCGTTGTTGTACGGGTACTCGTCCGGGTGGTGGAGCGCCACCATGCGGGGCTCCCGCTCGAACGTCGGGGCGGACAGGCCGGCGACCAGCCGGACGGTCTCCTTCGCGTCGTCGAGCGCCCTGGCCAGCGGGGCGCGCAGCGGCTCGAGCTCGGCGCGACGCGGCACCCGGCTGAAGCCCCCGACGCGGACGCTGACCGGGTGGATCGGCCGGCCCCCGAGGACCGCAAGGATCTCGTTGCCCGCCTTCTTCATCCGGAGGCCGCGCTCCACTGCGGGCCGGTCGTCCTGCGCGAGCGCGATGGCCGAGTCGTAGCCGAGGAAGTCCGGCAGGTGGAGCAGGTAGATGTGCAGGGCGTGGCTCTCGATCCACTCCCCGCAGTAGAGCAGCCGACGCAGGGCGCGGACCTCTGGGTCCACCTTGACGCCGAAGCAGTCCTCGAAGGCGTGCACCGCGCTCATCTGGTACGCGACCGGGCAGATGCCGCAGATGCGAGCGACGATGTCGATGACCTCGTCGGGGGTGCGCTCCACGACGATCTGCTCGAAGTAGCGCGGCGCCTCGAAGATCTTCAGGCGGGCCTCGACGACCTTGCCCTTGCGGACCTGGAGGACGAGCGAGCCCTCGCCCTCCACGCGGGTGAGCTCGTCGACCTCGTATGTCTTCTCGCGGGAAGGGGACTCAGCGGTCGTCATCGTCGTTCCCCTCCATCCACCGGCCCCGCGGCATGAGGCCGGTGCGGCCCGCCCCGGCGCCGCCGGCGGCCATGAACCCGCCGCCGCCCGTCCGTCTCGCGCCTCGGGTGCCGCCCAGGTCCGTGATCGCACTGCGGAACGGCTCCGCGTACGCGGTGAAGCCGGCGAACAGCTGGCCCACCTCCTCCGCCGATCGCTCGCCGGACGCCTGGAACCATCGGGCGAGCCCCGCCGCGTTCGCCTGCTCGCGCGGGCCGAAGCAGCCGTAGCAGCCGCGTCCCATCCGCGGGCAGATCGCGCCGCAGCCGGTCTGCGTGACCTGGCCGAGGCAGGCGATCCCCTGAGCGGTCATCACGCAGACGACCCCGCGCCGCTTGCACTCCATGCAGACCGCCTCATCACGCAGCTGCGGGCGCCGCCCGGTCACGAGCGCCGTCAGCAGCTCGACCAGCTGGTCGGGGCTGATGGGGCAGCCTCGGAGCTCGAAGTCCACCGGGACGTGCTCCGCGATCGGGGTGGAGCGGGCGAGCGACTCGACGTACTCCGGCGTCGGATAGACGGCTGCCCGGTACGCGTCGTGGTCGGCCCAGTTGCGCAGGGCCTGGATGCCGCCCGAGGTCGCGCATGCGCCGATGGTCACGAGGACGCGGGCCTGGCGCCGCAGCTCCTCCACGCGCCGGAGATGGTCGGGCGTGCTGACCGAGCCCTCGACGAACAGGACGTCGTACGGGCCGCCGGAGCGTGCCGAGCTGGCCTCGGGGAAGTCCACGATCTCGAAGTGGTCGGAGAGGTCGAGCAGGTGGTCCTCGAGGTCCAGGATCGTCAGCTGGCAGCCGTCGCAGCTCGCGAGCTTCACCACGCCGACGCGCGGTCGAGGAGCCCCGCCCCTCGCGGTCCGGCCATGCTCGCCCTGGCGGCCGCGATCGGCCGGATGCGCCGTGGCAGCCATCAGATGCCCTCCCGGCCGAACGTGTCGCCGAGCTGCTCGAGCGAGAAGACGGGGCCATCCCGACAGACGAAGAAGCGTCCCATCTGGCAGTGGCCGCAGAGGCCGATGCCGCACTCCATGTGCCGCTCGAGCGTGACGTAGATCCGGGAGGTGGTGACGCCGCGGCCGGCGAGCGTGTTCGCCGTGGCCTGCATCATCCGCTCCGGCCCGCACACGAAGGCGATCGCGTTCGCGCCCTCCCACTGGGCCTGGTCGAACAGCTGGGTGACGACGCCGACGCGTCCCTCCCACTCGGGACCGGCGCGGTCCACCGTGAGGTGGACCTCGATGCCGCCCCGCGATGCCCAGCGCTCCATCTCCTCGCGGTAGAGGATGTCCGCCGGCGTGCGCGCGCCGTAGTAGAGGCGGACGTCGCCGAAGCGACGGCGGTCGGCCGCGAGGGCGTGGATGACCGGCCGCAGCGGCGCGAGGCCGATCCCGCCGGTGACGATGACGAGGTCGCGGCCGACGGCGCGGTCGATCGGCCAGTTGTTGCCGAGCGGCCCGCGGAGGCCAAGCTGGTCGCCGACCTTCAGGGCGCACATGGCCTTGGTCGCAGGTCCGGCGCCGCGGATCGTCAGCTCGATCCCGTCCACCGTGAACCGGCTGATCGAGATCGGCAGCGGCGGGAAGCCCGGGATGGCGACCATCGCGAACTGGCCCAGGCTCCCCTTGCTGAAGGCGGGGTCCGCCCCCGACAAGGTGAGCGTCACCGTGTCCGCCGTCTCGTGACGGGTGGCCACCACCTGGGCGACCACGAAGTCGTCGAAGCTCGCGGCGACCGGCTCCACCCGCTGAGGCTCGGGCGACAGCGCGATCGGTGGAGCGATCGCAACGAGCTCCTCCCGAACGTCGATCCCGACCGGGCACCAGGTGACGCACCGGCCGCAGCCGACGCACCCCGAGGTGCCGAACTGGTCCCACCAGGTGCCGAACTTGTGCGTCAGCCACTGCCGGTACCGGTCGCGCGGACGGCTCCGGAAGGAGCCGCCCGCCACGCGGGCGAACCCAGGGCTGAAGCAGCTGTCCCAGGAGCGCTCGTTCGTCGCCGCCTGGCCCTCCATATCCGTCTTCTGGATGACGCTCGTGCAGAAGCACGTGGGACAGGCGAGGGTGCAGTTGCCGCACGTGATGCACCGCTCGGCGATCTGCGCCCAGCGCGGGTTGTCCAGCTGCGCGAGGAGCCGGTCATGCAGTCCCGCCGTCGGCAGCGGGTCGCCGATCCGGGCCCGGGTCGCGGCGACGTCCGCCGCAGCCGTGTAGACCTCGACCGGCGTCGCGGGGCGCAGCGCCTTCCCCAGCGGCCCGTCCACGAGCTCCTGGCCGGCGGGCGAGCCCACGTCGAGGAGGAACCCCTCGTCGAGCTCCGTGAGCGAGATGTCGTAGCCGCGGTCCACCTCGGGGCCGGTCCCCATCGACGTGCAGAAGCAGGTCGGCTCCGCGGTGGTGCACTGGACCGCCACGATGAACGCAGAGCTGCGGCGGGCCGCGTAGTCGGCGTCGCGGAAGGGCCCCGCGTCGAGCACGCGGTCCTGCACGTCGAACGCTGCGATCTCGCAGGCGCGCACGCCGACGAACGCCAGCCGCTGCGCCTGCGGGCGGACGGGTGCGAACTCCACGCGGTGGCCGGCGCGGCGGCCGGTGTTCAGCTCGATGGTGGGCGGGAAGACCCACCGCTTCCAGCTGGTGGGTCCCACGACGTAGCCGAACGCCCTTGCGTCGTCGCGCCTGGTGAGGCGGTACCGGCCCGCAGCCTGGACGTCGCCCACGCCGTGCGGCAGCTCCCCGGCTCCGCGGATCTCGTCGTAGACGATGGCGCCGTCCGCCACCGTGGGCCCGATGACCGTCCGGCCGTCGGCGCGCAGCGCGGCGACGAGGTCCTCGAGGCCGGAGCGCTCGAGGTACCAGCGTCCGGCCGTCGTCGTCCGCTCGGGTCGCGTGATCTCGGTCGTCATCATGGACGCGGCCTCCGAACGCGTGTCACGCTCCGGCCGTCGCGTCGCGCGCGAAGAGGTCGAGGAGCTGGAGCCGCGATGCCGCGAGGCGGCGCGAGACCGCCACGAGGATCCGCGGATAGAGGACCTGGGCGAGGTGCGGGTCCTCGCGCAGTGCGATGCGCAGTGCCGCGCCCTCGAAGACGACCGACGTCACGGGCTCGATCGTGACCACCGTGGATGTCCCGCGGTACGGCGGGACGATGGCCGACCAGCCCCAGATGTCGCCGGGTTCGATCGTCAGGATGGTCACCATCCCGCGTTCCGGGACGAGCGTCCGGAGCGCCATGCGGCCGGCGATGACGACGCCGACCTCCTCGCAGACCTCTCCCTCGGTGAGGAGCTCCGTGCCCGTGGGGTACGTCTCCAGGCGCCCCATGTCCGCCAGACGCGTCTGCGCGTCGGGCGGCAGTCCTGAACCGAACCACGTCGCGTTGAGCGCCGCGACGAGCGCCGCCGGGTCTCCCATGCTCCGGAGGCTAGGCGCGCGCTCCCGGTGAGGCGAGAGCCGAACGATGCGGGCCCCGGGGCCCCATGGCACGACCGGCCCGGACCATCTCTGCGGACGGGCGACGGCCGTCGTACGCGCGGGTCACGGCCGTCGGTCCGCCGGTGGCGGGCGTCGCCAGTGCGCCCGGCGGACGTCCCTCGGGCAGAACTCGCCGCGCCGCGTCTGTGCGGGGCGGCCGCGGGCCGATGGGCGCAGGCAGGGCGGCCGTCCCCGGGCGTCACCCGTGCGGGCGCAGGATCTCCTCCACCAGCCGGTCCACGAGGAGGGGCAACGCGGCCGCGACCTCGGGCGAGAAGGCCGCACCGATCCCGAACGCACGTCCGCCGATCCCCACGAAGGTGCCCTCGGGCGGCCGGCCGCGGAGCGCGGCCGCGAGGCTGATCGCCTGGTCCGGGGGCATCGTGTGCGACGAGCGGGGCGCTCCGCCGCCCGTGCGGACGGCGACATCGGCGAGGGGGATCGTGACGATCGTCCCGGGAGCCACCCCGACGGCCGCGTCCACGACGATGCACCGCGCGCCGTCCGGCACCGCCAGGAGGTGGTCCACCTCCAGCTGGCCGCAGTGGACGATCGTCACCCGGGTGGCGACCAGCGGCGGCAGCGCGGCGACCGCCGCCGCGGCGGCGGCATCGTCGCCGCGCTCGGGCTCGCCGCAGACGAGCAGGGTGGTGCGATGCGCGCTCACGCGGACAGGATGCCCGCTCCGCCGCGGACACGCCGCCCTGTATGGTTCGCGGCGTGAAGCGCACCGTCCGTCCGTTCGTCCCGCCGCCCCCGACCCGGCTCCCGCTGCGCTCCGACGCCGACCGCTCCGCCCGGTACGACGCCGGGCGCGCGCTGCGGGACCGGGCGCCGCGCGAGGCGCACGCCGAGTGGCGGCCGGCGCCCGATCGCCCCGATCCGATCGCCCTCCTCCAGGAGCAGGCCGCGACGCGGGTCCCCGACCTCGTGCCGATCCGGTACGGCCGCATGGTCGCCTCGCCGTTCTCCTTCCTGCGCGGCGCCGCGCTCGTGATGGCCGCCGACCTGGCGCCCACGCCCTCGAGCGGGATCCGGGTCCAGCTCGCCGGCGACGCGCACGTCGCGAACTTCGGCTTCTACGCCTCCCCCGAGCGCGACCTGCTGTTCGACGTCAACGACTTCGACGAGACCCTCCCCGGGCCCTGGGAGTGGGACGTGAAGCGGCTCGCGGCGAGCGCCGTCGTCGCCTCGCGCTCGATGGGGCATCCCCGGGCGCAGGGGCTCGCTGCGGCGCGCGGTGCGACGGAAGCCTACCGGCGGGTGACGCGGTCGCTCGCCCGCCTGCGCAGGCTCGACGTGTGGTACGCCCATATCGACGAGTCCGAGATCGCGGCCGCGGCGCACGGGCCGGCGGCGCGGATGCTCGAGGAAGTGGTCGGGAAGGCCCTGGAGCGCGACACGACCCACGCGGTGGACCTGCGGACCGACCCCGCGACAGGCGAGGAGCGCATCGCGGACGCGCCGCCGCTCATCGTCCACCGGCCGGACCTCGTCGACCTCGACCGGCTGGGGCGACGCTTCGAGCGGTATCGCCGGACGCTCGTGAGCGACCGTCGCGCGCTGCTCGCCCGATACCGTCTCGCGGATGTGGCGCTGAAGGTGGTGGGCGTCGGGTCCGTCGGGACGCGGTGCTTCGTCGCGTACCTGTCGGCCGGCCGGGACGACCCCCTGTTCCTCCAGGTCAAGGAGGCGCAGGCGTCCGTGCTCGAGCGGTTCCTGGGCCGCAGCCGGCTCCGGAGCCACGGCGAGCGGGTCGTCGCCGGGCAGCGGATCGTCCAGGCGGCCTCGGACGCGTTCCTCGGGTGGGGCTGGGACGAGGACGGCCATGACTATTACTGGCGACAGCTGCGCGACTGGAAGGGCAGCTTCGACGTCGCGACGATGAGGCCGGTCGATCTCGACGCGTACGCGCGGCTCTGCGGCGCGGCGCTCGCCCGGGCGCACGCCCGGTCGGGCGACCCCGTGATGCTCGCGGGGTACCTGGGATCGGGCACGGCGTTCGAGCGGTCCGTCGCGGCCTTCGCCGACGCCTACGCGGACCAGACGGAGCGGGACCTCGCCGAGCTGAAGGCGGCGGTGGCCGACGGAAGGATCGAGGCCCGCACGGGGGTGTAGGCGCGTGGGCCTTCCGGCGCGCGGCGCATCGCGGGCGCACCCCGGGGTGCGTCCAGCGATCCGCGTGCCATCCGACCTGTCACGGGGGCGACGCAGCCTCGTGCCATGGGTGACGCACTCCCGGCCCGCGGTCAGGTCCCACATCGGCCCGCCGACCCCGCCGACCCCACCGATCCCGGTCGTGCGCGCCTGACCGTGGCCGCGGCCATCGCCGGACTCCGGCCCATCGCCACGCAGTCGCACGACGGGCTGACGCTCGTGCTGCTCGGCGCCGGGCGCGGCGAGCCGGGCGGCACCCACCGGGCGGCCTCCGGCACCGCGCTCGACGACCCGGTCGCGGCGGTCTTCGCCCTGCCGCCGGGCGTGACCGGGGTCGCCGTCGGCGTCTTCGACCGCATCGTCTCCCTCCACGCGTTCGACGGGCACGATGCGCTCGCCGCGGCATGGGACGACCTCGTCGCGTGCGCGGTCGAGGCCTGGCGCGCCGAACGGGACGCCGTGGCCGCGGGGTCGACTCCTCCGCCCGGCCGCCGGTCGCCGGACGACGGCGCGGCCGTGCGCCTCCTGCGGCGCGCGGCGATCGCACTCGACGGGGCGACGATCGCGCCGCGTCTCGGCGCGACCCCGGGATCCGAGGTGCGGATCGTCGGCGAACGGGTCCAGGGAGTGGCTCGCGTCGCGGACGGCCGCGCCGTGCAGCTCGCGCTCCTCCCACGCGAGCCGGACGACCCATCGGACGGGCTGGTCCCGTGAGGCGACCAGCGACGACGGCGAGGAGCCAAGCGGCGCGATGTCCACGCCCGGCCCGGCGCCGGGCACATGCGGGGCGGCCGGCAGAGGGGGCACCCGGCCGTCCCGCACCAGCCGCGATGCGCTCGCGGTCCGACCGCGGCCGGAGGGCGGCGTCGCGGCGATCCGCGGGTGAGCCACGCGCGGTACGCTCCATCTCGATGCGATCCGCCTCTCCGCGGACGCGTGCACGGGGGGCGTCCGTGGATCCTGACGCGACGGCCGGAGGCGGGCCTGGGGGCGACGCCGCATCGCCGGAGGACCTTGTCTTCGACCGGCTCCGCTCGGCCCTGCCCGGCGCCGTGCGGATCTACCGCAACGTCCGCTGGATCGCGGCGCCGGAGGACGGGGGGCCCAACGCGGACGGCGAGACGGACCTGCTGGTCGTCGACCCGGACCGCGGGATCCTCGTCGTCGAGGTGAAGGGCGGGGTCGTGGACGCGGACGCCTACGGCCGCTGGTACGCGGGGCGTAGGGCACTGCAGATGTCACCGTTCGCCCAGGCGGAGCGCGGCAAGCATCGCCTCGTGCGTCTGCTCACGGCCGACCCCGACTGGCTCGGTCCGGAGCCAGCCGCCGGCCACGTCGTGGCCTTCCCGGGCGTGGACTGGACCACCGCCGGCCCGGGCGTCCGTGCACTCGGGGCGGACGCGCCCCGCGCCATCTGCCTGGACGCGGCGGACCTCGCATCCGATGCGGCGGCTTCGGCGGGGATCGAGCGCGCATGGGCGTTCTGGCTCGGCGCCGGCGGCGGTCGCCCCATCCCGCCCCGGTCGCTCGAGGTGATCGCCAGGGCGGTCGCGCGTCCGGTCGCGTTGCGGCCCCTCCTCCGCCGCGCCGTCGAGGCCGGCGAGGGCGAGACCCGCACGATGACGGAGCACCAGGCCCGGATCCTGGAGGGGCTGTGCGCCGTCAATCGCCGCGCGTCCATCTCGGGCGGCGCCGGGACGGGCAAGACCCAGCTCGCCATGGAGCGTGCCCGCAGGCTCGCGCGCGACGGCTTCCGGACGCTCCTCGTGTGCTTCAACCAGCCCCTGGCGCGGGCGTTCTCACGCGACCCTGCGCTCGCCGCCCTGATCGACGCCGGGATGCTCGAGGCCCATACGTTCCACGACCTCGCCCGGCGCCTGGAGGAGGAGGCGGGCATCCTCCCGCCGGTCCCGGGGGCATCCGACGGTCCGGCGGACCTCGCGGCATGGTTCGACGCCATCGCGGACCGGTTCCTCGACGCCGTCGAGCGGGTCCCGCTCCGGTTCCACGCCATCGTGGTGGACGAGGGCCAGGACTTCGCCCGCGCCTGGCTCGAGTCGCTGCCGTTCCTGCTCGACGACCCTGCGGAGGACCCGCTGTACGTCTTCCACGATCCAGGCCAGGGGCTCTACCGGACGGACGAGGTCGCGGCGCTGGGACTCACCCCCTACGTCCTGCAGGAGGACTGCCGCAACGCCGGCGACATCCACGACCTCGCCGAGCGGTTCGGCGGCCGCGCCACGGCCACCGTCGCGCTCCGCGAGCTGCCGGGCGGGGTGGAGGTGGTCTCGGCCGAGCCCGGCGCGCAGACGGTCGATGCCGTCCGGCGCGCGCTGCACGCGGTCATCGACGACGGGCGCGTCCCGCCGGGCGACGTGGTCGTGCTCGTGGGGATGGCCCTGCATCGCAGCGACGTGTGGAGGGCCCGCGTGTTCGGCAACCAGGTCCTCTGGAACGGGAGCGTGGCCGACGACGGACACCAGCTGGGCCTCGCCGCGGACGCCGTCCCGGAGCAGCCGATGGACACCGTCCTGTGCGAGACGATCCACCGGTTCAAGGGCCTCGACGAGAAGGTCGCCATCCTCGCGGACCTGCGGGCGGACGACCCGCGGCTGGACCAGCTGCTCTACGTCGGCATCACCCGCGCGCGTGACCACCTGATCGTGGTCGCACCGCCAGCCGTCGCCCGGAGGCTCGCGTGACGGGGATCGCTCCGGGCGTCAGGACGGCACTCGTCCCGACGGCGGAGCAGCGGGCGATCGTCGAATGGCGCGGCGGGCCCCTCATGGTCCTCGCGGGCGCCGGCACCGGGAAGACCACGGTCATCGTCGAGCGCGTCCGCCACCTGCTCGCGACGGAGCCCGGCCTGCAGCCCGAGGGCATCCTGGTCCTCACGTACAACGTGAAGGCGACCGAGGAGCTCCTCGGACGGTTCGAGCGCGCTCTCGGCCTCGAGGTCGCCCGGCGGCTCACAGTCGAGAACTTCCACGGCTTCGGCTTCGGCATCGTGCGGAGGCACTGGCGCGAGCTGGGCCTGCCGGCCGACCCGATGGTGCTCGACGAGGTGGGCCAGCGTCTCCTGCTGCAGGGTCTGCGCGGGGGGATCCGGTTCCGCCTGTATGACGGGTGGGGCTGGCACCAGGCGGAGCTCCGCGAGCTGATCGCCTCGATCGACCGGGCTCGCGACGAGGGCGTGACCTCCGACGACTACCGCGCCGTGGCGCAGGCGGGCCTCGAAGCGGTGGCAGCGGAGCTCGGGGAGGACCGGTACGCGGCGGCGCTCGCCGCCCTGGACCGGCCGGACGGCCTGGCCGCCGCCAAGGCGACGCATGCCAGGCAGCAGGCCGACGATCCGGCGTCGATCGTCGCGATCGCCCGACGGATCGTCCGCGGCGACGGCCGGGACGCGGCCGGCGGCATGACCACGGAGCAGCTCCGCGCGGCCGACGAGCTCGCCGGTCGGCTGGACGACCAGGCGTGCGTGCTCGCGGCGCTCGGGGTGCTGGAGGAGGCCGTCGCGTACGAGGAGTACGCGGCCGAGCTCGTCCGGACCGGCGCCGTGGACTTCGCCGAGCAGATCCGGCTGGCCGCGCTCCTCCTGCGGGAGCGCCCGGAGGTGCGCTGGGAGCACCTGGACCGATACCGGCACGTGCTGGTGGACGAGTTCCAGGACGCGAACGTCGCGCAGATCGACCTGCTCGAGCTCGTCACCCTCGCGCCCGGGCACGTGCCGGACGTGACCGTCGTCGGCGACGACGACCAGTCGATCTACCGGTTCCGCGGCGCCAGCTACGCGGCGTTCGACGAGTTCGCCGCGCGGTTCGGGCGTCGCCGTGACGGCGACCCCGCCAGCCTCGAGCGCGTGGTCGCGAGGCTGCCGTTGCTCGAGAACCGCCGGTCCGTGGCGCCGGTCGTCACGGCCGCGTCGCGGCTCATCGAGCGGAGCGCCCGGCGCCTCAAGGAGGACCTCCGCCTCGACGCGCTCCGTGGGGCGGGAGCCCCCGTCGAGCTGGTCGTCTCAGACACCGCGGAGCGCGAGGCCGAGCTGCTCGGCGCGCGCATCGACGCGCTGCGCGCCACGGGCACGGTCGCCGTCCTCGTGCGGAAGCGCCGGCACGCCGACGCGCTCGTTGCGACCCTGCGTCGGCGCGGGATCGACGTGGACGTGGAGGCCCGGCCCGACGCGCTCGCCTCGCCGGACGTCGCGGACATCGTGGCGCTCCTCCGTGCGGCGAACGACCCGGCCGACGACATCGCCACCGCGCGGGTCCTGCTCGCGGGCCCGTGGGCGCTCGGCAACAAGGGGTTCGCCCGGTTCCTGCGCGAGCGCCCTGCGCGGGGACGCACGCTGCTCGACGGGGCTCGGCTCTTCGCCGAGGATCGGCCTGCCGACGAGTCGGATCCCGCGCCCGACGCCGCAGCAACCGGCCCGATGCCGGCCACCCGCCGGGCCGCCGCGTGGCCGGACCCGGAGCTCGACGCGCTCCGCGCCCGGGTCCGCGCGGCCGTGGCCGCGGTCGACGAGGTGGCCGCTCTCGCGCGCGTCGACACGGGCTACGCGGCCGCGGTGCGCGCCACGGCCCTGCTGCGCTCGGTGGCGGAGGCGCTCGCGGCACCGGCCGCGGGCGAGCCGGCCCCGGGCGACGACGCAGGGGCGTCGCCGACGCTCGCGGACCTCGGCTCGGTCACGCGGCTGCGGGCCATCGCCCGGTTCCTCACGTACGCGGGCGACGTCGCGGGAGGGCGACGACCGCTGCCGCTGCACGCCCTCATCCGCCACCTCGACGACCTCGCGCAGGTCGGCGGCACCCTCGAGGTGGAGGATGCCACGCCCCCGGCGCCCTCGGCGGTCCGCGTGATGACGATCCACCAGGCCAAGGGCCTCGAGTTCGACGCGGTCGTCGTCCCGCGCGTGTGCGCGGGCGAGCTGCCCGACGAGCGGGCCGAGGCGCTCCCGATCCCCGTCGCCCTGCTCCGCCAGCAGCCCGAGCCGGGGTTCGAGGTGGACGAGGAGCGTCGCCTGCTGTACGTCGCCATGACGCGGGCACGGGACCGGCTGATCGTCTCCACGGTGGACGCCCTGTCGCCCGGCCGCGGGGCGCAGCGCCGCAGCGCGTTCGTGGACGACCTGCTCGGCATCGACCGCGACGTCTCGGCCGCCGGGACGCTCCCGGCGGACGAGCTGTTCGCCGGGAGCGTGCCCTCGGACGTCACGCTGCGCGACGCGCGCCGCGACCAGATGCCGGATGCGCTCGATCGCGCCGCCGCCCTCGCGGCCATGGGGCTCACCCACGCGGTCGGGGCCACGGACCCGTCACTCGGCCGTGCGCGCATGGTCCTCGGGATCCTCGCCCTGCTCGACGACCCGCGCACCGACCCGGCCGCCCGCGAGGCCCTTCGCTCCGACCTGCTGCGGACGCTCGACGGGCCGACGCCGGGCCGCGTGGACATCGCGCCCCCACCCAGCTACGCCGACCTGCTGCGGGAGAAGCAGAGCCACTCGTCGCTGTCCGAGTACCGCGCGTGCCCCCTGCGGTACGCGTTCCGCTACCTCTACCTCCTGCGGCCGCCGCAGCACGCGTACCTCACCTTCGGCTCCAGCGTGCACGAGGTCCTCGAGGCGGACGTCCGGGCCCGGATCGCCGCCCGGCGGACGGGGGAGGCGGCCGCCCCCGGCGCGCTGGACGCGCTCGCGGACCGCTTCGCACGGGTCTGGCTCGACTCGTCCACCGGCGAGGCCACCCCCGTCGAGCGGGACGACTTCCATCGGCGCGCCCGGGTCGCGTTCGAGCAGTATCTCGGGCACGAGGGACGCCGCGACGCGCAGCCGGTCGCCGTGGAGGCGCGGTTCGACTTCGTCGTCCCGGGCGAGGGCGACGGCCCGCCCATCCGCGTCCACGGCGCGATCGACCGCATCGACCGGCGAGGGGACGGGCGCATCGAGATCGTGGACTACAAGACGGGGCGCGCGAAGACCCCCGCACAGGTGGACCACGACGACCAGCTCACGCTGTACGCGCTCGCCGTGGCCGACGGCGCGGTCAGCGACGAGGTGACCGGCGAGACCATCCCTGCACCCGACCTGCTCACGCTCTTCTTCGTCGAGCACGGCCTGTGGGTCACCACCACCCGCACGCCCGTCCAGCTCGACGCGATGCGCGCGTGGATCGCGGCGACGGTCGCGCGGATGCGCGCCGGCGACTTCGCGGCCACGCCGTCGGACCAGGCGTGCAGTCGCTGCGACTACGCCGCGCTGTGCCCGGACCGCTACACGGGGCCGGCCACGTGACGGTGCGCTTCATCCACACCGCTGATTGGCAGCTCGGGATGACGCGTCATTTCCTCTCGGGTGAGGCGCAGGCCCGGTTCGCCCAGGCCCGGCTCGACGCCATCGCCCGGATCGGCGCTCTCGCGCGCGAGCATCGCGTCGAGTTCGTCGTGGTGGCAGGCGACGTCTTCGAGACGAACCAGGTGACGCGCCAGACGGTCCTCCGGGCGTGCGACGCGCTCCGGTCGATCGACGTCCCGGTCTTCCTCCTGCCCGGGAACCACGAGCAGCTCGACGCCACGAGCGTCTTCCGCCAACCCACGTTCGCGCGGTCGGCCCCGCCGAACGTCGTCGTCATCGACTCGACCGAGCCCCGGCGGATCGACGGCCGGCCCGGGCTGGAGGTCGTGGGCGCCCCGCGGATGACCAAGCGGACCCTCGGCGACCCGCTCGAGCCGGGGTACTCCGCGCTCGCCCCGGCGCCCGGCGTGACCCGGATCCTGGTCGGCCACGGGATCGTGGACGCGGTCATGCCGGTCGGGGATGCGCCCGACGAGGAGACCCGGATCCGCCTCTCGCCGGTCCAGGCGGCCATCGCCGACGGCCGCGTGGCATACGTCGCGCTCGGCGACCGCCACTCCACCACCCGCGTGGACGCCGCAGGGCGCGCCTGGTACGCGGGCGCCCCGGAGCCCACCGCCTACGTCGAGACCGACGCCGGCAACGTGCTGCTCGTGGAGATCGACGAATCGGGGGCGGGGACGCCGGCCGCTGCCGCCGCGCCCTGTGCCGTGACGCCGCTCCGGGTCGGGACCTGGCGGTTCGTGCTCGGCGACCACCGACTCGACGGCCCAGCGGACCTGGAGGCCCTGGGGCGCTGGTTCGCGGCGATGCCCGGGAAGGAGCGGACCGTCGTGAAGGTGACGCTCCGCGGCACCCTGGCGCTGCGGGACAAGGCGCGCCTCGACGCGCTCCTCGCCGAGGAGCGCGAGCGGTTCGCCGCGATCGAGGAGTGGGAGCGCCACGCGGACCTGGTCGTCATCCCCGACGACGCGGACTTCGCCGACCTGGACCTCGGCGGGTACGCGGCCGACGCGGTGGCGGAGCTCCGACGCGCCGCGGACGGCGGGGTCGCGGATGCAGCCACGGCAGCCGACGCACTGGCGCTTCTCGTGCGCCTCGCCGGGAGGCCCGCGTGAGCGGGGTCCGACCGAGCGGACGCGGCCGGCCGAGCGGACGCCGCGGACGCGGCGGCCGGGGCACCGCCACGGGGACTCGGGCGTGAGCGGCCCGCTCCGGATCGAGCGGATCCGGGTCACGGACTTCCGCGGCGTCCGCGAGCGCGAGGTCCGCTTCGCCGAAGCCGGGGTCACCGTCGTGGAGGGGCCCAACGAGACCGGCAAGTCGAGCCTCGCCGATGCGCTCGACATGCTCCTCGACTTCCGCGACGCGTCGCGGCACCGCGACGTCCTCGCCGCCCAGCCGGTCGGCACCGACGCGGGCCCGATGGTGGAGGCCGACCTTCGTGCCGGGCCCTGGCGCTTCACCTACCGGAAGCGATGGATCCGCGATCGGGCGACCACGCTCGTGGTGCGCGAGCCGCGCGCGGAGCAGCACGTCGGCGACGCCGCGCACGACCGCGTGCACGCGATCCTCGCCGAGCAGGCGGACCTCGGCCTCTGGCGCGCCCTCCGCCTGATGCAGGGCGAGAAGGTGGCTCCCGCGCATGTCGAGGCGGCCGGCTCGCTCGGGGCCGCCCTGGAACGCGCCGCCGGGGGCTCCGACCCCTCCGACGGCGCCGGGCTGTTCGAGCGCGCCCGGGCGGAGAGCGAGATCTACTGGACGGCGACGGGCCGCGCCCGCGACCCGCTGACGGCCGGCGAGACCGCGGTCGCCGCCGCCGAGCGCACGGTCGCGGATCTCCGCTCGTCGATCGCGGCCGTTGACGCGGACGCCGATGCGCTCGCCCGCGCCTCGGCCGAGCTGGCGGGCATGCGCGAGGCGATCGCTGCACAGGAGGCCGCGGTCCACGAGCGCGAGGCACGCGCTGCCGAGGTGGACAGGCTCGCAGCCGCGGCCCAGGTCCACAAGGCGGCATTCGACGCCGCGACCGCCCGGTCGGCCGAGGTCGCCGCGATCGCCCGCCGTCGCGAGGAGCTGACGACCGCGCTCGCGGACGCGACGCAGCGCCGCGACGCCCTCTCGGTCGCGGATGCCGCTGCCCGCGACCGCATGGTCGAGCTGGACGCAGCGCTCGGGTCGGCGTCGAGGGCCCTGGCGGACGCGCGGGGTGCGCGCCTGTCCGCGGCCGCCCTGGTGACGCGGCGCCGAGCCGAGCGCGACCTTCTGCGGGACCGCGGTGATCTGGGCTCGGCGCTCGAGCAGAAGGCGCGGCTGGACCGCCAGGCCGAGGAGGGTCGGGCCGCGCAGGCCGCTGCGGACGCGAACCCCGTCACGGACGAGGTGCTGCGCCGCGTCGAGGATGCGGCCCGCCGCCTGGAGCTCGCCCGCGCGCGCCTCGACGCAGGCGCCGGCGAGCTGCGGATCGCCGCGATCGCGCCCGTCACGCCGGTCGTGGACGGCGCGCCGGTCCATCTCGCGCCGGGTGAGGAGGCAGTCCGGCCCATCGGCGAGGGCATCGCGGTGGAGATCCCCGGCGTCGCCCGCATCGTCGCCAGGCCCGGCGGCTCGGTCGCGGCGCTCCGGGCGGAGATCGCCGACGCGGACTCCGCGCTCGCCACCGGCCTCGCCGCCGCCGGCAGCGTGGACGTCGCCGAGGCGCGCGCCCGCGCCGCCGACCGGCTCCGCAACGAGGAGGCGGCTCGTCGCGCGCGCGAGGCCGCGACCGCGATCCTCGCCGGCGAGCGTCCGCTCGCGCTGGAGCAGCGGATCGCGACCCTGCGCGCACGGGTGGAGGAGGCCGAGTCGAGCCTGGGAGGGGACGGCGCCGTGCCGGGCCTCGGCGTGCCGGGCCTCGCCGCGCAGGCCGACACCGTCCGGGCGGCGGCTGACCTCGAGGCCGCCGAGACGGCCGACCGGGCCGCGGCCGCCGACCTCGCTGTGGCCGAGGAGGCCGAGCGTGCTGCGCGTGCGGCCGCGGACGCGGAGCGCGCCGCGGGCCAGGAGCGCAGGGTGGAGCTCGGCGTCGCCGCCGCTCGCGCCCGGGAGGCGGAGGCGGCCCTGGCCGCCGAGCGAGCGACGCTGCCGGACGACCAGCTCGCGCTGCGCTCGGCATCCGCCGAGGCGGAGGTCCGCGACGCCGCCGCCGCGCGGGCCGCCGCGGACGTCGCGCTCGCCGAGGCCAATCCCGACCAGGCCCGCGCTCTCGCGGAGAACGCGCGCCGGACCCTCGAGACGATCCACGCTCGGCGACAGCAGCTCGTCGTGGACCAGGCGCGCCTCTCGGGCTCGCTGGCGCGCAGCGGGGAGGATGGGCTCGGCGAGCGCCTCGAGGAGGCCGAGGCCGCCGCCGAGCGGGCCCGCGACGACCTCGCCCGCCTCCGCCGTCGGGCCGACGCGGCCCGTCTCCTCCACGACACGCTCCGGCGCCACCGCGACGCCGCCCGGCGGCGCTACGTCCTGCCGCTCACCGAGCGCCTCGAGTCCCTCGGGCGGATCGTCTTCGGCCCGGATGTCGCCGTGGACGTCTCCGACGAGCTCGCGGTCTCCAGCCTCACCCGCGGAGGTCGGACGATCGCCTGGGATCAGCTGAGCGTCGGGACCCGAGAGCAGCTCGGCGTGCTCGTCCGCGTCGCATGCGCGGAGATCGTCGCGCCGGATGGCGGCGTCCCCGTGATGCTCGATGACGCGCTCGGGTGGTCGGACCCGGAGCGCCTCGAGGCCATGGGCGCGGTCCTGGCGCGTGCGGGCGCCTCCACCCAGGTCATCGTCCTCACCTGCTTCCCTGACCGGTACGTCCACGTGGGCGGGGCCACCGTGGTGCGGCTCGGATAGGGGAGGGGCGATGCGGCTGTTGACCTGCACGTCCGGCCGATCCATGCTCGCCCGAGGCAGCACGAGCGAGGTCCGACGGTGAGCAGCGTGGACGAGCGGGGCCGGATCACCATCGAGAAGGCCATCCGCGAGGAGCTCGGCATCCACGCCGGGGACGAGACCGTCCAGCGCGTGGAGAACGGCAGCATCGTGATCGACGTCGTGCCCGGACGGCACCGCCGATCATCGTTCGCCTCGCTGGCGACCCCGGGTCAGCCGCCGGCCGACGCGTCGGGGGTCGCGGTGCCCGAGCCCCGGCGGAGGACGAGGGACCCCGGCCCGCGGCAGGGCTGATCAGGCTCGCTGCCGTCAGTCGGGCGCGCGAGCCCCGTCGACGACCGCGGGGATGTCGAGGCCCAGGTGGTGCGCCAGCGCGCGGCGCACGGCGGCGCGGGTCGCCGCGGACGTCACGAACCCGTCGGGAGCCCGGCCGGCCAGCCGGTCCAGCGGGATCGTCCGGACCTGGTGGCAGAGGATCACCCCCGGCCGCACCTGGCCGGCTTCACCCACGGGCAGCACCACCTCACCCGGGTAGCGCGGCTCGTCGCGGACGGCCGTGATCGGCAGGACGGTGGCCATCCGCGCCCGGTGCACGGCCTCCATCGAGACCACCAGGGCACGCCGATCCCCCGCGTGCTGCCGCCGGACCCCAGGCTCCGGCGCGATCCGGACGACGCCCCATCTCAGCCGATCCGGCGTGGTGGGCGGCACGGCCGAGGCGCGGGTCACCATGAGCGCCATGAGTCGCGCTCGGCCGGCGTGACCTCGCGCTCGATCGACCGGCTCTCGGCCGCGAACTCGGCGTCGGTGGCGGCCCCAGCCCAGATGCGAGCCTCGTCCGCCTCGACGAGGTGGCGCGCGAGCTCGTCCACCGCCAGCTCCACGATCCCATCCTGCGTCTCCGCGAGACCGTGGACCGCCGCGAGGTCACGCACGAGCCGGACCGTCCGCTCGGGGAGGTTGTACGTCCGCTTCACGCGTGTCACCACGCGAGTGTGTGACACCCGAAATGACGTGTCAATCCGGGTGTCATGCGCCTGGCCAGCAGGCGCGGAGCTGCGAACCTGGCTGGGCCTTCCTCGCAGGAGACGCGGGAGGACTCCATCGTCCTCGACTCGAAGCCCGGCATCCGATGCGGCGACAGCCGGGACGGGAGGCCCTCCTCCTGGTGCCGGGTCTTCCGAGGGGCGGTCAACGAGCGAAACAGGGCATGTCGTGCCACACGGCTGACACGGGAGCGGCCCATCCTGCGGGAAGGAGGTACCGAGGCCGGATGCCATTCGACGTCGATCTGACCGACCCGGAGGACCTGACGCTCATCGTGGCCGCAGTCGACGATAAACCGGCCGGCGATGGGTCGGGCATGCCAGGGCCGCCGCCAGGGCCACGGCCGCGGTCGGGCTGCGCGGGATGCGGCTGCGCCGGCTGCCTGACGCTCGCGCTCGTGATCGCCGCTGCGAGGTCGGCGGCGGGTGCCATGTTCGTCGCGATGCCGCTCGCCCTCGGCGCGCTGGTGCTGGCCGTGGCGGGCCGACTCGTCGACGGCGCGCATCGGATCGGCGACGAGGAGCGCTGAGGTGCGAGGTCCGCGGGTTCGTCGTGGAGCCAGGCGATCGTCGCTCGGCCCGGCGATCACGGCGCCCCGGCAGGCGCGTCGTGCTACGCCGGACGACTCGCCCGGGGCTGCGTCACCCCAGCGCGGCCGGCCGTCGCCGGTCGCGCGGTCCGGACCACTCCGTGGCATCCGACCGGCACGCGCGGCCCGGGACAGATGGCTCCCGCACGTTCGACCAAGGTCAGGGTTGCACGGTCAACCACGGGCTGGTATATTTGGTCCGTACCAAACGCGGCGAGCGCGCCGCGGACCCGAAACCGAAGAACTGGAGAGTGAGCGTCCTCCCCGCACACTCTCGCCTCATCGGGCGGCGCGTCCCTCGGACCGCCCCGAGCGTCCCGATGATCCCGAAGCCCCGGCCTCCCTCCGGGGCTTCGGTGCTTCTCGGCGCCGGCTCCCGGCGCGAGTCGGCCAGCGCCCGCGTCCGGCGCCCAGCGGGTCCCCGCGGCCCTACTTGACGACGACCGTGACCGACGAGCTCGAACCGTCGAAGACGAGCGACTGGCCGCCCACGTAGGCGCGCAGGACGTATGAGCCTTTCGCCGTCGGCTTCCACGCGTACGAGTACGCGCCCGTGGAGTTCACTGTCACGGACGTCAGGGTCTTCCAGGTCGAGCCGACCTTGCGCTGGATCTGGACCTTCGCGCCCGGATCGACCGGCCCGGCCGTCCCGGAGATCAGCACCTTCTTGCCGACCGTCGTCTTCTTCGTCGACGCCTTGATCGTGACCTTCGCATGGACGTAGAGGACGACGGGGACGCTCACGTTGTCGCCCGACCTCGTGCGATACGTGGTCCCGACCGTCGGGGTCAGCGTCAGGGAGTACGACCCGTCGGGCTGTGCGGCGATGATCTCGCCGTGCACGTCCAGCCAGTCGGCCGACGGCTGGTCGTAGTACTGCATGCGGATGTCCGCGCCCGGCGTCGTGCGCCCCGACACGGTCACCTGGCCACCATAGGTGAGCGAGGTCGGGAAGACCTCGAAGGTGACGATCTGCTCGGGGTCCGAGTCGGACTCCGCCGACACGTAGATCGTCGGGGTGTACGACAGTCGCAGATGCGACACGTCCATCGAGAATGTCGTGCTGCCGCCCGCCGTGATGGTGCCCGGCAGATCGACGTAGCCGGCGCCGACGACGTTGAGGTCCGGGTCGTACATGGTGGCGACCACGCGCACGTCGCGCGCGTCGACGGTGTTGAGGTTCTTCACCGAGCCCTGGACCCGGTCGGTGTACGTGTCCACGGTGGTGAACGTCCCCGACGCGCTGAAGTAGTGGTTGGCGACGATCGAGGACTGGTCCCAGTCGTCGACCCAGACGCTGACCCTGCTGATCGTGCCGGCGAGCCGGGCGTCCACCTGGAACGTCCCGTATTCGCCGGGATCGAGGCGACCGAACATCAGGTAGTCGGTGCCCTCTGCGACGACCGAATCGTCAGCGGCATACGCGGCGCTGTGCACCTTGACGCTCATGACGGGGACGTCCAGGTAGTTGCGGACGTCACCCACCACCGAGAAGGTCGTGCCGTTGAACCACCACTCGAAGGAATCGACGACGACCGCGTACGGAGGTGCGTCGGCGGATCGCACGCTGGATCGAACCTCGTGACTCGGCGATGCGCCTGGCCGCGGTCCGGCGGCCGACGCCGGCGCGGCGAGCGCCGGGAGCAGCAGGGAGACCGCGGCGACCGCGGCCACGAGACGCAGGGAACGCATGGGCGCATCTCCCGGTGCCGGTGTCCCGCCCGGCGGGTCGCGATGGGCCGCGACCCGTGCAGTATCAACCCGCCGTCCAGCCGGGGCCGCCGGGTGATCACCCGTCCGGGACTGGGCGGCTGCCGCCTGGCGACGCCGCTCGCGGGCGTGGCCCGATCTTGCCCTCGCCTTCGACCCGCGGCCCGCGGGGGCCTCGCGGGTCCAGGGGTCGGACCTGTGGCGGGTGCGGGCCGTCGATCTCCGAGTCGTCTACGCAGTCGACAATCCTGCGCGCGAGGTGGTCGTGCTGCGCGTCGCGCGCCGCTCCGAGAGCACCTACCGCCGCGTCCGCTAGACGCGAAGAGGCCCGGCGGTCGCCCGCCGGGCCTCTTCCGTGCGCTGTCCGGGGCGCTCACCGCCCCGCGCCGCTTGCGGCGGCTGGCGAAGCAGTCGTTGCAGTAGACCGGCTTCCCGCTCGTCGGGCGGAAGGGGACCTGCGCCTCGCGGCCGCAGCTGGAGCACGTCGCCGTGAACATCTCGCGCGGACCGCGCGAGCTGTATCCACCGCCGCCGCCGTACCCGCCGCCGGAGCCGTAGCTGCTCCCGCCGCCGTACCCGCCGGAGTCGCCGCGCGCCGCCTTCCGGCTGGCGCGACAGGACGAGCACCGACGCGGCTCCGTGAAGCCGCGACCTGCGTAGAACTCCTGCTCGCTCGCCGTGAAGACGAACTGCTGGCCACAGTCGGCGCAGGTCAGGGTCTTGTCCGTATACACCAAGAACACTCCTTCTCGGACCGGCTTCCGCGACCTCGTGTCTCGCGGAAACCGTGAGAGGAGTGTTCGAACCGCCGGGCCATCGCCGTCCATCCCTGTCGGACGGTCGCGAGGAGGCTACCACGCCCGATGCGCGCTCGCCAAGCCCCGATTTTCGCCGAGTCGTGGCACGATACGCGGCGACCGACGCGCGCCTCCGGACGCGGGCGCGCACGAGGCCCGGCCGCCTGCCCATCGGCACCGTCCGTCCCGCGGCCACCAGGACCGGAAGAGATGACCCGCCACACACGCCCGATCCGCCGCTCCGCCCTCGTCGGCGGCCTCGTCGCCGCCGTGCTCGCGGTCGGCACGCTCGCCACCGCCGTCCCCGTCCGCGCGGAGGAGCCTCCGCCCGACCCTGGGGCGTCCCCGAGCCCCGTCGCGACGCCCGCCCCGACTCCGGCCCCCGTCCCGGTCGGCACGCCGGAGGAGCAGGTGGCCCGGATGACGGCCGCGCCACTCGTGGTCGTCGGGCCGGACGGGTTCGCCGTCCAGATCGAGGTGGAGACGCTGTCCGCGTGGGTCACGGTCGGCCCGGTGGCGTCCCCCACGCCGCCGCCCGATCCGCTCGCTTCCCCGACCACCACGCCCGATCCCCTCGCCGAGCCCACGCCTCAGCCGACGGTCGATCCCCTGGCGACGCAGGTGACGATCGACCGCCAGTCGATCGTCACCTGGCTGACGCAGTACCTGCCGCAGTACGCGGTCCCCGGGCGCAATGCCGCGTGGCGGATGGACACGGCCGGCCGGTTCATCAAGGTCGTGCCGTCGAAGGAAGGGCGCGGGCTCATCCGGTCCGCGTCCGCCCGGTCGATCATGGACGCGCTCTGGCGCCGCGCCGCCCTCGACTGGTCGGACGACCTCGCCGCCTTCGTGGTCGGCCCGGTCAAGCCCGCCCTCACGACCGAGAAGGCGACCGAGATGATGCCGAAGCTCCGGCGCATCTCCGCCTGGACGACGCACTGGCAGGTTGGGGAGAACAACGGCTTCGGCGCGAACATCATCATCCCGGCGAAGAAGATCAACGCGACGATCGTCATGCCCGGCGAGACGTTCGACTTCTGGAAGGTCGTCGGCACGCCCACCGCGAAGGACGGCTACAAGGCCGGCGGCGCGATCATCAACGGCAAGAGCGAGCCCACCGGGGCGTTCGCCGGCGGGATCTGCTCGACCTCCACCACGATCTTCAACGCGGCCCTGCGCGCGGGCTTCCCGATACTGAGCCGCGTCCCCCACTACTACTACATCGACCGCTACCCGCTGGGCCTGGACGCCACGGTCTGGATCGACGGCGGCTCGAAGCAGTCCGTGAAGTGGCGCAACGACTCGACCGCCCCGGTCTATATCCGGGCCATCGCGAAGCCGGGGATCGTCACCTTCGAGCTGTACTCGCTGCCGCTCGGCCGCAAGGTGACCTTCTCCAGCCCGAAGGTCAGCGGGCGGGTGGCCGCGGGCGACTACACGGAGTACACGAGCTCGCTGCCGGCGGGGGCCGTCAAGCGGCTCGAGTTCCCGCACCCGGGGATGTACGTGGAGGTGACCCGGACGGTCACCGACCGGTCCGGCACGGTGCTCCACCGCGAGGTCTGGAAGAGCCGCTACAACAAGGTGGACGGCCGGGTGCTGGTCGGGAAGTCGTCGGCGCCGCCGACCACGGCACCGAGTCCGACGGGCGCGATCGGCGGCGGCGGCCCGCCCGGCGGCGCACGCTAGCACCGCCCCACCCCGGCGCGTGCCCCGCGCCAGGGACGGCCTGACGTCGCCTACAGGCGCCCGGCCTCGTCCCGATCGGGCGAGCGGGCCTTCTCGCCGGCCAGCTCGTCCACGTTCCACACCATCGTCGCGTTCGACCAGGAGTCGGAGACCTCGACGAACGGGATGAGCACGACCCGGATGAGGCCGGAGACCGCGAACAGGATGGCGAACGCCGGGTAGCCGACGGGCAGCAGCGCGAGGACGGTCGCGCTGGAGAACTGGCCGCCCGTCGCGCCGATCGCGGTCCCCGCCACGAAGCTGCCCTGGGCGCGGATGAGCTGCGGGCCCGACGCGAGGCGCAGGAGACGCTCGTTGGAGGCGAGGACGCCCGCCGAGTAGCCCGCGCTCACCACGACCGCGAGCACCGCCATGATCAGGGGCGCGAATGGATTGAGGGGGAAGGCGAGCAGGCCCAGCAGCAGCGTGCCGCCGCGGAGGAGGAACGAGAGGCGCAGCAGGCGCGAGGACGAGCCGCGGTGCAGCCAGCCGCCGATGACGGCCGACGAGACGAGCGCCGACGCGGACGACAGCGCCGACAGCAGGATCGCGAACGACGCCGGCATGTGCAGGATGCTGATCACGTAGATCGAGAAGTAGGGGCCGAAGCCCGCCCCGAACGCCGCGATCGTGATGATGCGGAGGAAGCGCCGGAGCGAAGCCGAGAATGGCCCGGTCGGCGAGGCGCGCCGGACGCCGCTCGAGACGGCGGCTGTGGCCGCGCCGCCAGACGGGGCACCGGCGTCGCCCGACGGGGCTCCGGCGCCACTCGTGCCGGGGCCGGATGCCGCCCGGGACGTGGAGGCGCTCGTGCCCGCGTCCGGACCGGGCGCCTCGCCGGACCGGGCGGCGCCAGCGTCGGGAGCGGGCGCCTCCTCGTGGACGACCACGCGGCCCGGCCGACGCAGCCGGAGGACGGCCGCGAGCTCGCCGACGCCCACGATCCCCGCGACGACGAAGACCCACGCGTAGACGACCGTCCCGAACTGCGGGAAGGCCCACTGGATGAGCAGCGCGGTCGGCAGGAGGATGACCGAGCCGAGCCCCAGGTTGGTCGCGACGACCTTGGGCGCCACGAAGCGCCGGTCGTTCTCGGGCAGGACGGCCCCGTACCACGCCTGGAGGTTCGTGCCGCCGATCGTGCCCGCGGCCCCGGCGAGCCCCATCACGGCCGCGATCAGGACGATCGCGGCCTGGTTCGGGATCGTCCCGGTCGCCGACAGGAGCGTGATGACGGCCAACCAGAAGCCCCGCAGCTCGCCGACCGCGAGGATGGCGAGCGTGACGCCGCGGAGATCGCCATGCGCCTTCCGCAGCAGCCAGGGGACGCCCAGCTGGGCGACCGAGCCGGCGACCGGCAGTGCGCCGATCGCGGTCGCGGCCGCGGCCGGCGTGCCGAGCGCGAGGAGGAGGGGGATCGTCAGGCTGTCGCCGGCGAGCGATGTGACCCCGGCCTGGGAGACGCCCACGGCGGCGTACTTCCGGTACCGGCCGGCGAAGAGTCGCCAGTCGGCGAGTGCGGCGGGGGAGCGGGCGGAGCGCGACACGAGGAGCCCGAGCATAGCGCGGACGGTCGCGGGCGAACGTGGCCGGGGCCTCGCCGGAAGCGGTCCCGGCGACCCCGGGCTATCCTCTCGGGGCCGCCGGGTCGGCGGCCACCACGGAGTCACGCATGCGCCGCCTCCTCGCTCTTCCCCTCCTCGCCGTGCTCGTCCTTGCCGCGTGCGGGTCCACCACGACCTCGCCCTCCGCATCGGCGAGTGGACCTGCGACGTCCTCCTCCGCTCCTTCGGCATCCCCCGGCTCGTCGGCCGCACCGGACGCCTCCGGCTCGGTCGGCCCCGAGGCCTCCCCGTCCGCATCGGTCGACCCGAACGCCGAGCCCACGCCGCCGGCGGACGACACGGGCGAGATCCCGTCGGACGCGCCCACGCCCCAGCCGACGGCCAGCCCGAACGCGTCGCCCACGCCGCCGCTGCGGACGCAGTGCCAGAAGATCAACGACGCCATCGACACCATCGACCTCTATCTGCAGTTCTTCACCATGGCCGACGAGACGACCTGGGAGGACATGACGGGCCCCGAGTCGCCCATCGAGTTCGACCGCACGAAGTTCACCAAGGCCATCGCGGTGGTGCGGCCCGATCCCGCGATGAAGAACGCCGCTCCTCTGCTCCGCTCGCTCGACAGGACGCTGGGGCTCGCGTTGGAGAGCGACGCCCCGTTCGCCTCGGCCACGGCACCCGGGTCCGTCCTGGTCCGTGCCGCCAACAAGAACTTCGTGCAGATCGAGAACGCGCTGGTGGCCGTCCGGACCGCGCAGGGGTGCGGCTGACGCCCACGGACGCCGGGAACCCCGGGTCGCAGGCCGACGACTGACGCCCACGGGCCCTGGCCCGACGCAGGCCCGCCCCCACGCCGGCGGCCCGCTCGCTACACTCGCGCGGTGACCGACGCGCCCGTGCCCGACATCGTCCTCGGCGAGATCCATGCGGAGGCCGAGAGGCTGGGCCGCGAGGTCGTCGCCGCGGGCGTCCCGCTCCGGCTCATGGGCGGCCTCGCCATCTGGCTGACCTCCCCCTCGGTGCGCGAGGGCCCGTTCGCGCGCCCCTATCGCGACATGGACTTCGCGGGCGACAAGAAGGGCGTGTCGCGGATCAAGCAGTTCTTCTCCGACGAGGGCTACGTCCCCGAGAAGCTGTTCAACGCCCTCCACGGCGCCACGAGGCTCAACTTCTGGGCGCCCGACGGCCGCTGGACCGTGGACGTGGTGCTCGACGAGCTGTCGATGTCCCACAAGCTCGACCTCCGCGGCCGCACCTCCGGCACCGGGCCCACGATCGACCTGGCCGACCTCCTCCTGACGAAGCTCCAGATCTGGGAGATCAACCGCAAGGACCTCGGCGACGCGCTCTGCCTTCTGGCCGACCACCCCCTCGCCGAGCACGACGCCGACGCGATCGACCTGCGGCGCATCCGGGAGGTCCTCGGATCCGACTGGGGGTTCTGCCACACGGTCGAGCGGAACCTGGGCCTCGTGGCCGGCCTCTGGCGCGAGCAGCCGGTCCACGGAGTCCCGTTCGCCGTCGACGCCCAGGTGGCCGCGCTGCTCGACGCGATCGAGAGTTCGCCGAAGTCCGCGCGCTGGAAGGCCCGGGCCCGCGTGGGCGAGCGGATGCGCTGGTACGAGACCCCCGAGGAGGTCCGGCACTAGGTCGGACGTGACCGATCAGGACTGGTCCGAGGTGAGCCTGCGCGCGCTCCATGTGAGCGTCCTCTTCGACGTGGACGACCGGGGCCGCCTGCTGCGGACGAACGAGCCCGAGCCGGAGGCCCCACCCAGGCTCTACCTGGTCCGCGGGCCGGACGGCGTGCGGGCCTGGTTGGGCGCCGACGTGTCGCCGGGGACGGCGGCGCGCTGCGGCGCCGCCGTCCGGGATCTGCCCGCTTGGGACGGACGCGAGCCGGACCCGTCGGTCTTCGAGCCTGTCCGACGCGCGCTCGCCACCGACAGAGCGGTCACGGAGGAGTGGGGCGGGCCGGCGTCCCGGTCGGTCCCCGGGACCGAGCCATCGGCGCGTGGCCTCGCGACGGAGCGCGCCGCGCCGGTGAGCCGCGGTGGCATGCCCGCCGGCGGCTCCGCGCGCGTGGAGCCGGTGCTGGTGGGCGCCGCGTCCGCACACGTCCTCGATCGCCACTTCCCCTACACCCGCGACCACCTCGAGGTGCGGGCGCCCGTCGCGGCGCTGCTGGTCGACGGCATCGCCGTGGCGGCCTGCTACTGCGCGCGGCGGCGCCCGACGGCCGCGGAGGCCGGCGCAGCGACGGTCGACGCGTATCGTGGGCGCGGGTTCGCCGCACGGGTCGTCGCAGCCTGGCGGGCCGCTGTCGAGGCGTCGGGCCGCACGGCGCTCTACAGCACGACCTGGGACAACGTGGCGTCGCGCCGGCTCGCGGAGCGCCTCAGCTTCCACGCGTACGCGGACACGCGATCCTTCGACTGAGACGGCCTCAGACCGTGACGCCCCGGGCGGCGAGCGCCTCGCGCCAGTAGGCGACCGACGCGGCCATGTCCGCGAGGACCGCGTCGTCGTCCTGCTCGAAGGGCGGGATCACCTCCAGGACCAGGGCGATCTCGGCCGCGCCCGACGCCTCGAGCGCGTCGAGCAGCCGGCCGGCCTCGACGCGGCCCGCCGCGTTGGCCGCCTCGGTGAACGGCCAGTGGTGGTCGCCGTCCGCGTCGGATTGCTGCAGCTGGACGATGGGCGCCGCGGCTCCGAGCGCCCGTGCCCATGCATAGGGGTCTCGCTCATCGCCGCTCGTCCCGGGCACGCACATGTGGCCGACGTCCAGGCAGAGCCGCACCGGCACCCGGCCTGTGTCCCCGTCGTCGAGCAGCGCACGGACGTCCGCCATCGTCGCGGGCTCGCGGGCGGCCGCGAGGTTCTCGACCACGAGGTAGGCGAGGCCCGCATCCCGGGCGCGACCGGCCAGGCGCGCCAGGCGCGCGCGGAGGTCGTCCGCGAGCGCAGCGCGCCGCGCGGGGTCGCGCGCGTCCGGGACCGAGTACGCACCGACGTGGCCGCCGGTGGCGATCCCTCCCGCGGCGGCGGTGAACGCGATGGCGCGGGCGAACCACGCCTCGGCGCGATCGCGCGCGACGGGGTCGGGGTGGAGCAGGAGGTTCGAGGAGTAGGCGGCGAGGCCGGTGAAGGTCGAGTGCAACGTGAGGCCGTGCGCCCGCGCGACGGCGCCGGCGGCCGCCCCGGCGTCCGCGATCGCCGCGTCCGGCGCGTCGAGGTCCTCCAGGTCGAGGGAGTGCTGGACGCGCTCGACCCCGAGGTCCCGCACGACCGGCGCCCAGTCGGCCGGCCTCGGCCACCGCTTGACCGCGAAGCAATCGTTGACGCCCAGCGACCAGCGCACCCCGGCCATCGTCGTCCTCCTCAGCGCCGGACCACCGCCGACTCGATGAGCGTCCGGTATGCCCGGTACAGGTCGTCATACCGCGCCCGCCTCCGGGCGTCCGGCTCCACGGCGGGATCCGCGTGCACGCAGCGCCGCACAGCGTCAGCGACGTCGCGGTAGACGCCCGCGCCGATGCCCGCGAGCATCGCCACGCCGGTCACCGCTGCATCGCCCGGGATGGCGACGACGGGCAGTCCGGTCACGTCGGCCTTGATCCGGTTCCATGTCGTCAGCCGCGCGTCGCCGCCCGAGACGCGGAGCTCGTCCACGCGGGCGCCGCCCGAGCGCACGAGGTCGATCTGCTCGCGGATCTCGCATGCGACGCCCTCCAGCACCGCGCGCGCCAGGTGGGCCCGCCCGTGGCGCAGCGAGAGGCCGGTGAACGCGCCGCGCAGGTCCGGGTCGGTCCGCTCGCCGTCGCCGAGGACGGGGATCGCCACGACGCCCGCGCTGCCCGGCTCCACGTCCGCCACCTCGCGGTCCAGGCGTGCCCAGTCCGCGGCCCGGGGCCGTCCGGGCCGACCGCCGTACGCGAGGCGCGCGACCCAGTCGATCGCGAGCCCGGTCGTGTTGATGCCGGTCTCCGTCGTGTACGGGCCCGGCACCACGTGCGGGTAGTGGGTGACCAGGAGGACGGGCAGGGGGTAGTCCACGACGGCGTTGAGACAGGTGGACGAGCCGGCCATCTCGCTGATCGTCCCCGGCGCCACGACGCCCGCCCCCAGGGCGCAGGCCTGGCTGTCGGCACCGCCGAGCACGACCGGCACGCCCCCGGGGAGCCCCAGCCGCCGCGCGATGCCGGGCCCGACCTCGCCCACGACCTCCCAGGAGCCGCGGACCGTCGGGAAGACGTCGCGCTCGAGGTCCCATGCATCGAGCAGGTCGTCCGCCCATGCCCGCGTCCGGATGTCGAAGAAGAGGGTGGCCGACGCGTGCGTCCCGTCCGTCACCTCCTCGCCGGTCAGGGCCCGGACGACGAGGTCCCGCGGCTGCAGGAACCGCCGCGTCGCCGCGAACTGGTCCGGCCGGTGGCCGCGCAGCCACAGGACCTTGGCCCCCACGTGGAACGCCGCCGGCAGGTGCCCGGTCCGCGCGTGGATCCCCGCGTCGCCGTAGAGGCCGCGCAGCTGGTCCGCCTCGGCGACCGCGCGGTTGTCGCGGTAGATCAGCCCGGGGCCGGTCGGCTCGCCGCGTGCGGCCACGCCGACGACGGAGGGGCACTGGCCCGTCAGGCCGATGGCCCGGACCCGCGTCCCCGGCGCGAGCGCGGCGACCGCGCCGCGCACCGCCGACAGCGAGCAGCTTCGCCAGAGTCGGGCGTCCTGCTCGGCCCAGCCCTCGTGGGGCGCGACCGTCGGGTAGGCGCGGCGGACCTCGAGGAGGCGATGCCCGTCGAGGTCGAAGACCGCGGCCCGCGCTCCGGACGTGCCGACGTCGATCGCGAGGAGCACGTCGCCGGCCTGCACGCGACTCCCCGGCACCGCCCGGCCCGCCGTCCCCCGTCCCGGGCCGGGCGCGGTCATCCGCGGACGAGCTGGTGGGCGGCGACCTTGTCGCGCTCGAGGGTGATCAGCGCGCCGTTGAGCGTGCCGGTCGAGTAGTCGCTGCCCGGGTTGATCACGATCGTCCGGCCGATCCGCTTGATCCCCGACGCCTCGTGGATGTGTCCGTGGAGGCCCAGGAGCGGCTGCATCGCCTGGATCAGGTCGAGCACGGCCGTGCTCCCGACCGGCGCGAACTTCACCTGGCCCAGCTGGGTCTGCACCTGGAGGTCCTGGAGGACCGGGGCGTCGTCGAGGCCCGAGCCGTACGGCGGGACGTGCGCGTTGACGACCGTCCTGGCAGGGTCGCGGACCTTGCCCGCCATGGTGGCGAGGGACGCTGCGAGCTGCTCCTCCGTCTGCTCGCGGTGGCTGTGCCACGGCGTCACGTTGCTGAAGCCCCAGCTGATCATCTCGTGGTCGTCGTCGAGCGCGATGACCTTCCCCTCGGCGTGGACGCCCCACGGCGCGGCGTCGAGGAGGGTCCGGAGGCTCACCGGGTCGTCGTTGCCCAGCATGAGGAAGAGGCGCCGCCCGGCCGGGCGCAGGCGCCCGTCGGCGAGCGCCAGCCAGCCCTCCAGCCGCTCGTTCATCAGGCGCTCGAAGACGGCGTCGATCTCGCCGGAGGCGACGAGCGCGTCGAGCTCGCCCGGCTCCGCGCGGTACGGGTAATAGCCGTGGTCGGCGATGAGCTTCTCCAGGGCCTCGAGCTCCGCACCGTCCGCGACGTCGTACCGGGTGCCGATGAACTCGCACGTCCAGCGGTCGCCCGGCTGGCGGACGATCGTCTGGAGCGCCTTGCCCGCGACGTCGCCGCCCAGGACGAGCACGTCGGCGCCGTACACGCCCCCCGCGTTGATGAACTTGCGGAAGCACTTGCTCGACCCGTGCAGGTCGGTCGCGAAGTAGACCTTGGTCTTCTTCCCCATCCGTCGGCCGCCGTCAGGCGCGCGCCGCGCGCGCGGCGTCGACCAGGCGGCGGGCCCGGTCCGGGTCCACCTCGTTCCAGATGTGGCCGTCACGCTTGAGGCTGGTGCCCACGATCGCCCCGTCGGCGACCGTGAAGATGTCGGCGATCGTCTCCGCCCGGACGCCCGTGTTGGCGACCACGTCGGCCTCGGGGACCGCTTCCTTGGCCGCCCGCAGGTCGCTCATGGCGAACTGCGTCCCGGCGGCGGGGCCGCTGATGAGGATCGCGTCCACGCCCAGGAAGTGCGCGCCCTTCGCGCGGTCCGCGACCGAGCGCGACCCCACGGCGCTGGCGAACTCCGGCGCGATGTTGTCGAACAGCGCGACGTCGCCCGCGCCGATCCGCATGCGGTAGTCGGCGATCTCGCCGATGCGGGGCTCGATCATCCCCAGGTCGCTCTCGTACACCCCGGTGAGCACCTCCCGGATGAACGCGGCCCCGGTCGCGCGGGCGACCGCGAGCGACGCCTTCGCGTCCCACAGGAGGTTCGCGCCGAAGGGGACCCGCACGTCGCGGCGGAGCTCCCCGATGACCGCAGCCATCGCGGCGACCGTCTCCTGGCCGACCCCCAGATGGTACGGGACGTCCTGCTCGTTGCAGAAGAGCACGCCGTCCACGCCGGCGTCCTGCAGCACGGCGAGGTCGCGCCCGACGACGTCCACCAGCCGCGTACGACCCGCCCCGACGTCGTGCCACGGCCGTCCCGGCAGCCCCGGGAAGTGGAGCATCGCGATGACGGGCTTGCGCACCCCGAAGATCCGCTCGAGCGTCCCCATCCTCACGTCCCTCCGGCGGCCGCGGCCGCGTGCTCCCTGGGTGCGGCGCGGGCCGCGAGCACGACCTCCACGCCCAGCGCTTCGATCTCGTCCCGCATCTCGGCCGGCGCCGTGGGATCGGTCACGATCGTCGTCGCGAGCGTCACGGGCCCCACCACCGCCGCAGCCACGTGCCCGAACTTCGTGCCGTGAGCGAGCACGACCGTCCGCGCCGCGCGTTCCAGGGCGACCCGATTCACCTCGGCATCCTCGTCGGCGAGCTCGGTGAACCCCCAGCGTGCCGACACGCCCGCCACGCCGACGACCGCGAGGTCGAACCGGTAGCGGGCGAGGGTGGCGAGCGCGATCGGTCCGACGCACGTGAGCTCCTCGCGGCGGACGGTCCCGCCGAGCACCACGGTCCGCACAGGCCGTGTCCCCAGCAGGCTCGCCACCACCACGGACGCCGTCACGATCGTCTGCTCCGGACGGACCGGCACGTATCGGGCGAACTGCTCCACCGTCGTGCCGACGCCCAGGTAGATCGTCGTCGCGTCGCCGACCAGGTCCGCCGCGCGCATCGCGATCAGCCGCTTCTCGCGTGCCGAGTGGAGCGCGCGGGCATTGAAGGACAGGTCGAACGAGCGGGTCACATGGGCGGTCGCGCCACCGTAGGTCTGCTTGAGGAAGCCGTCGCGCTCGAGCCTGCGGATGTCGCGCCGGACGGTCATCTCCGAGACGCCGAAGTGCGCCGCCAGCTCGCTCACGTGGATCGACTGGTCTTCCGCGACCTGCTCGAGGATCCTCAGCCGCCGATCGACCGCGAGCATCGGTCCGCACCGCCCTCCCGTGCTGCCCGCCGGCTGGTGCCGGCGCCGGCCGTCCGGGGGCATGGACGGCCGGCGCACGACATGCAACAGCGACAGCCTAGCAGATTGACACGATCAGTTGACAACGGGTGTTCGTTGTTGTCACCATCGTCAGCGGAGCGCCACGCGGCCGCGTCGGTGGTCCGAGCACCCGTGGCCGTGAGCCGCTCTCGCGCCCGATCCACCCGGTCCCGACCGGGTGGTGGCCTCAAGGCGAGGCCGGGGCGATGCCCCTGCGTGGGCGCGCGACGAGGGAGGTGGCCAAGGGTGGCAGTCCAGTCGGACGGCAAGAGTCAGCTCTTCGTCCGCCAGAGCACGGGCCTCGTGAGAGAGGCGAACGCGCTCGACGCGACGATCTTCAACGCGGTGTTCTCGGCGCCGGTCGGTGCCACCCTCGCGTGGGGCATCTTCGCCGCGCTGAGCATGTTCCCCGGCGCGGACCTCGTGACCGCGACCGTCATCGCCGGGATCATCAACATCCCGGTCCTCATCATGATGGCGCTGCTCGCGTCGAGCATGCCCCGGACCGGCGGCGACTACGTCTGGGTGAGCCGGATCCTGTCGCCCCCGCTGGCGCTCATCAGCAACTTCGCCGCGGCGTTGTCGGCCACGATCGGCGCGACGTACTGGGCGCGGTACTTCCCGGTCTTCGCGCTGGGCCCGATCCTCGTGACGCTGGGCATCACGTTCGACAACCAGGACCTCATCACCTGGGGCACGAACTTCCAGACGGACAGCACCTGGATCTTCGCCGGCGCGATGGTGATGGTCATCCTCATGGGCCTGATCCTCACCGCCGGCCTGCGGATGACCTTCGCGTGGCAGAACACCTTCTGGATCATCGCGTCCGTCGGGACGTTCATCGCGTTCGCTGTCCTGCTGATCGGGACGAACGCCGACTTCGTGAAGAACTTCGGCGAGATGAACGCCAAGTTCGGCGGCGGCACCGCGCAGGACGTGATCAACGCGGCGGGCGTCGCGGGGGTGACGCCCGACCCGACGAAGCTGGACGCGACGCTGCCCACCGTCTTCATCGTCATGACGTTCATGATGTGGAACTGGTGGTCGGTGTACCTCAGCGGCGAGCTGAAGACCGCCTCCAACCGCCGCCGGCAGCTGTCGATCATGTTCGGCGCACTCGCGTGGGACGTGATCTTCATCGCGCTCGGCGCCCTGCTCCTGTTCAAGGTCACCGGCTACGACTTCATGGTCGCGGTGAACACGGCGGGGAACGCCGCGTACGCGTTGCCCACCGGTCCCTGGTACCACTTCATGGCGTCGCTGGTCTACGCGGCGCCGGCACTCACGTTCATCATCGTCGGCTCCTTCCTCTTCTGGAGCCTCCCGGCGATGGTCGGCAACACGTTCATGCCGATCCGCACGATGTTCGCGTGGTCGTTCGACCGGCTCCTCCCGGAGAAGCTCTCCGAGGTGAACGAGCGCACCCACTCGCCGGTCTGGGCGATCTGGGCCGAGATGATCATCATCACTGCGATGCTCATCTGGAGCATCGCGACCACCGACTTCATCACCTGGCTCACGCTCGGCGTGCTGGCCGGCGTGGTGACGGTGGTGATCGTCGCGATCGCCGCGCTCGTCTTCCCGACGCGGCGGCCGGACCTCTACCAGGCGTCGCCGGCGAACGTGAAGTTCCTCGGCATCCCGGTCCTGTACATCGTGGCGCCGCTCTCGATCCTGTGCATGCTGTTCCTGGTCTGGTGCACGGTCGCGTACCCGGCGCTCGTGATGATGGGGAACCCGGACAACATCTGGTGGATCCCCGCCTTCATCGGGATGATCATCGTGATCGGCCTCGTCGTGTACTTCGGCGCGAAGTTCATCCGCCGGAGCCAGGGCGTGGACATCGACCTCGTCTACAAGGAGCTCCCGCCCGAGTAGGCCACCGATCGTCCGTACCTCGCGGGGCCCCGGTCCGCCGGCCGGGGCCCCATCGCGTCCCGGACAGGGCACCCCCGGAGCGGCCGGGTCCTCCGCCGGGCACCGGCCGTACACTCGACGCCTGATGAGCGGCGACCACGGGACCGGACCGGCGAACCGCCTCGCCGGCGAGACCAGCCCGTATCTCCTGCAGCACGCCCACGACCCCGTGGACTGGTATCCGTGGGGCCCGGAGGCCCTCGCCCGCGCCCGCGCCCTCGACCGTCCGATCTTCCTCTCGATCGGCTACGCCGCGTGCCACTGGTGCCACGTGATGGCCCGCGAGTCCTTCCGCGACCCGGTGACCGCCGCCCGCCTGAACGAGGCGTTCGTCTCGATCAAGGTGGACCGCGAGGAGCGACCCGACCTCGACGCGATCTACATGGACGCGGTCCAGGCGCTCACCGGGAGCGGCGGCTGGCCGATGTCGGTCTTCCTCACGCCGGACGGGCGCCCGTTCTACGGCGGCACATACTTCCCGCCGGAGCGACGGCATGGCCTGCCGAGCTTCGGCGACGTGCTCGCCGCGATCGAGGAGGCGTGGCGCGAGCGGCGGAGCGACATCGAGGAGGCGGGCTCTGCCGTGGCCGACGCCGTCGCCCGGCAGATGGCCGCGCGACCCGCACCGGACGGGGGCGCGGGTCCCGGCGTGCTCCGCGCCGCGTGCGCCGCCCTCGCGACGGCGTTCGACCCGCGCGATGGCGGCTGGGGCGGCGCGCCGAAGTTCCCCCAGCCCATGGCCATCGAGTGGCTGCTCCGGCACCACGCGGCGACGGGCGACGCAGAGGCCCTCGCGATGGCGCTCCGCACGCTCGACCGGATGGCGGACGGGGGCATCCGCGACCACCTGGGCGGCGGGTTCGCGCGGTACGCGACCGATGCCGTCTGGCTGGTGCCGCACTTCGAGAAGATGCTCTACGACAACGCGCAGCTCGCCCGGGTCTACCTCCACGCCTGGCTCGTCACGCACGAGGCGCGGTATCTCCAGGTCGCCCTGGACACGCTCGACTTCCTGCTCCGGGAGATACGACTCCCCGACGGCGCGTTCGCCGCGAGCCTCGACGCGGACACGGACGGCGTGGAGGGGGCGACGTACACCTGGACGGCCGACGAGGTGGAGGAGGTCCTCGCGGGCGTGGGTGGGCCGGAGGCGGAGGACCCGCAGGCCACCGGAGACGGGCCCGGGGACCAGGATGGCCGGCCCGCGGGGCCGGGCGACGGCCGGGCGCCGGGGACGCTGGCGGCCCTCTTCCGCGACGCGTACGGCGTGAGCGACGGGGGCAACTGGGAGGGGCGCACGGTGCTCTCGCGGGTCCGTGACGACGCCACGCTCGCGACACGACACGGGGTGGCGCCGGACGAGGTGGCGCGTCGCCTGGCGCAGGCTCGGGCGGCGCTGCTCGCCCGCCGGGACGCCCGTCCGCAGCCGGCCCGCGACGACAAGGCGATCGTGGCCTGGAACGGCCTCGTGATCGGCGCGCTCGCGGACGCAGCCCGGCTCCTCGCCGATGGGCCGGAACGGAGACGGGCGGAGGCGTACGGTGCCGCTGCGGTCGCCGCCGCCGAGGCGGTCCTCGCGTCCGCGGTCGGCGCGGACGGGCGACTGCGCCGGTCGTGGAAGGACGGGCGGGCGGGTAGCGCGGCCACGCTCGAGGATGAGGCCGACCTCGCGGACGGGCTCCTGGCGGTGTATGCGGCCACGTTCGACGAGCGCTGGTACCGGGCGGCGCACGAGCGGGGCGCCGCGATCCTGGCGCACTTCCGCGATCCGGCGGGCGGGTTCTTCGACACCGCGGACGACGCGGAGGCGCTCGTCGTGCGGCCGAAGTCGCTGCAGGACAACGCGGTCCCGTCGGGCGGAGCGATGGCCGCGTCGGTCCTGCTGCGGCTGGCGGCCTACTGCGGCGAGGCGGAGGAGGCGCGCGCGGCGGCGTCGGCGATCGACGGGGTGGGGGACCTCGCCGGCCGCCACCCGCTCGCGTTCGCATGGTGGCTCGTGGCCATGGACATGGCGGTGCGGGGCGTGGACGAGGTCGCGATCGTGGGTGATGCGTCGGATCCCGCGACGGCGGCGCTGCTCGCCGTGACGCGACGGTCCCTCCTGCCTCGGGTCGTCGTCGCCTGTGGCCCCGAGCCCGCTGCCAGCGCCGTCCCGCTCCTGCAGGCGCGCTTCGCCCTGGACGGGCGACCGACGGCGTTCGTCTGCCGCGATTTCGCGTGCCGGAGGCCGGTGACGCAGCCGGAGGCGCTCGAGGCGCTGCTCGCGGCCGAGGCGCCGCCGCCCGCCTTCGCCGCGCCCTGAGGGCGCCGCGGAGGCCGCGCCCAGTTGCCCGCCGCGGCCCCGGCCCGGTGACGGACCTGCCCGGGGTGGACGCGATCCGCCGTCCTTGGCACTATCGGTGGTGGCCGACGCGCGTCCCCCGTCGGGGGTACGGTCCTGCGCCGCGCCTTCGACGGAAGGGGAAGCATCGGATGGTCATCACCAATCCCTGGCACGCACGCGGCGCCGCGCTCCTGCGCGTCGTCGTGGGCATCGTCATGCTCTGGGCCGGACTCGAGAAGCTCATCGGCACCCCGGGTGGGTGGACCGCCGCGGGCTTCCTCAAGTTCGCCACCGCGGGGACTCTCGGCTGGCCGTTCGTCAGCGGCGAGCCGGCCGAGGGCACGATCTTCAACCCGCTCCACGACTTCTGGGTGGGCCTCGCGGGCAACGCGACCGCCATGCAGGCGGTGGACGCCCTCGTCATCGGCGGGGAGCTCCTGATCGGTGTCGCGCTGGTCCTCGGGATCCTCACCCGCCTCTCGTCGATCCTGGGCGCGCTGATGATGTTCATCTTCTTCCTCGCGTCCTGGGACTTCGCGTACGGGATCGTCAACCAGCAGCTGACGTATGCGGTCGTCTTCCTCGCCATCGGCGGGATGGGCGCCGGCAAGTACTACGGGCTCGACGCGTGGGCGGGCCGGACCGCGTTCGCGACGCGGAACCGCTGGTTCCGCACGTGGTTCCTCTCCGGCGACCCGGCCGACGACCAGCGCGGCCGCTCGATCGAGGTCCCGGGCACCGTCGCCGAGGCCCCTGCGGCGGCCTGACACTTCCGGATCCACGACGGACGAGGGTGGGGCGGCCGGTGGGGGCAGCCGCTCCGCCTTCTCCGAACTAGAACGGATGGTCTGATTCGACGCCGCGGGTGTATGCTCGTCACCCGGTGCCCACCCGATCCCGCGGCGCCGGGCACGGCGGCCGCCCGGCCGCGCGGCCCGGCGCCCAGACCGACCCGCTCGCGCCCTTCTCGCCCGAGGTCCGCGCCTGGTTCTCGGGTGCCTTCCCCGCGCCCACGCGCGCCCAGGTCGGCGGGTGGGCGGCGATCTCCAGCGGCGCGCACGCCCTCATCCACGCGCCCACCGGCAGCGGCAAGACGCTCGCCGCCTTCCTCTGGTGTATCGACCGGCTCGCGGTCGTGCCCCGATCCGCCACGCCCACCACGCGCGTCCTCTACATCTCGCCCCTCAAGGCGCTCGCGTACGACGTCGAGCGCAACCTGCGTGCGCCGCTCGCCGGGATCGCCCTCGCCGCCGAGCGCCTGGGCCGACCCGCCCCGGCGATCACCATCGGCACCCGCACCGGCGACACCGCGGCCGACCAGCGCCGCCGGCTGCTCAAGGCGCCGCCGGACATCCTCGTGACGACACCCGAGTCGCTCTACCTCCTGCTCACGAGCGGGGGCCGGGAGACGCTGCGCGGGGTGGAGCACGTGATCGTGGACGAGGTCCACGCGGTCGCCGGGACCAAGCGCGGCGCGCACCTCGCGATCTCGCTCGAGCGCCTGGAGCGACTGGCTTCGCGGCCGCCGCAGCGGATCGGCCTCTCCGCCACCCAGCGACCCCTCGAGACCGTCGCCCGCTTCCTCGGCGGCTCCGGTCCGGGCCGCGAGGTGGCGATCGTGGACGCAGGCGGCGAGAAGACGCTCGAGCTGCGGGTGGTCGTCCCCGTGGAGGACCTCTCGCGGATCGGTGAGTCGCTCCCGCTCGAAGAGCAGCCGTCCGGCCCCGCGGCCGGGCCGGAGGCCAGGGTCAGCATCTGGCCCGCGATCCACCCGCGCATCCTTGAGCTGGTCCGCGCCCACCGCAGCACCATCGTCTTCTGCAACAGCCGCCGGCTCGCCGAGCGTCTCGCCCAGCGCCTCAACGAGCTCGCGGGCGAGGACCTCGTGCGGGCCCACCACGGGTCGGTCTCGCGGGAGCAGCGCGTCGCGATCGAAGAGGAGCTCAAGGCCGGCCGGCTGCCGGCGCTCGTCGCGACGAGCAGCCTGGAGCTGGGCATCGACATGGGCGCGGTGGACCTGGTCATCCAGGTCGAATCGCCCACGAGCGTCTCCCGTGGCCTGCAGCGCGTCGGGCGCGCCGGCCATGCGGTGGGCGCGCCCAGCCGCGGCGTCATCTTCCCCAAGTATCGCGGCGACCTGCTCGAGGCCGCGGTGGTCACGCGCCGGATGCTCGACGGCGCGATCGAGCCGACCGTCGTCCCGAAGGACCCGCTCGACGTCCTCGCGCAGCAGGTGGTGGCGATGACGGTCGTCGAGCCGTGGGCCGCGGACGACCTGTACGCGACCGTGACGCGGGCGACCCCATTCTCGGAGCTCTCGCGCGAGGCGTTCGACGGCGTCCTGGCGATGCTGGCCGGCGCCTATCCATCCGACGAGTTCGCGGAGCTCAAGGCGCGGGTGGCCTGGGACCGGGCGACCGACGTGGTCGTCGGACGGCGGGACGCTCGGACCGTCGCGCTCACAAGTGGCGGGACCATCCCGGACCGGGGCCTGTTCGGCGTCTTCATCGTGGGCGACCCGGGGATGACGGGGCGGCGCGTCGGCGAGCTCGACGAGGAGATGGTCTACGAGACCCGCGTCGGCGAGGTCATCACGCTCGGGGCGACGAGCTGGCGGGTGGAGGAGATCACGCCGGACCGCGTGCTGGTGTCCCCGGCCCCCGGGATCCCGGGCCGGCTGCCGTTCTGGCACGGCGACGCGATCGGGCGGCCGATCGAACTCGGGCGCGCCATCGGCGCGTTCGTCCGGGAGGTGGAGGCCGACCTCGGGGCCGGGGCCAGGGCGCGGGCGCGTGCCGCCGCGCGGCTCGCGTCCGACCACATGCTCGACGACCTCGCCGCGGATAACCTCCTCGCGTACTTGGAGGACGAGCGCGAGGCGACGGGCGCGCTCCCGACCGACCTTCGGGTCGTGGTCGAGCGTTTCCGGGACGAGCTGGGCGACTGGCGCCTCGTGCTCCTGACGCCCTTCGGCGGGCGGGTCCACGCTCCGTGGGCGCTCGCCGTCGAGGCCCGCCTGCGCGAGCGGCTCGGATCGGAGGTCCAGTCGATCTGGTCCGACGACGGGATCGCCGTGCGCCTGCCCGAGGGCGACCTGGCCGGGGTGGAGAGCCTGCTGTTCCCCGGCCCCGAGGAGATCGAGGACCTCGTCGTCGGGGCCGTCGGTGGCTCCGCCCTCTTCGCGTCGCGCTTCCGCGAGAACGCGGCCCGCGCGCTGCTGCTCCCGCGGCGGCGCCCGGGTGCCCGCACCCCGCTCTGGCAGCAGCGCCAGCGCTCGGCGGATCTCCTGTCCGTCGCCAGCCGCTACGGGTCGTTCCCGATCCTGGTGGAGACCTACCGCGAGTGTCTCGCGGACGTCTTCGACCTCCCCGCGCTGCGGGAGACGCTCGCCAGGATCCGGGCGCGGACCATCGCGGTCCACTCGGTCGAGACAACGCGTCCGTCCCCGTTCGCATCGTCGCTGCTCTTCGACTACGTGGCGGCCTACATGTACGAGGGGGACGCGCCGCTCGCGGAGCGCCGGGCGCAGGCCCTCACGCTCGACCGCGACCTCCTGCGCGAGCTGCTCGGGCAGGAAGAGCTCCGCGAGCTGCTCGACCCGGCCGCGCTCGCCGACGCCGAGATCGCGCTCCAGGGACTCGCCGAGGGCCGTGAGGCGCGCACCGCCGATGCCCTGCACGATCTCCTCCGCCGCGTGGGCGACCTGTCCGAGGCGGAGGTCGCCGCACGATGCGCCGGCGGCGAGGCGGCGGCCCGGTCATGGCTCGCGGAGCTGGAGGCGAGCCGTCGTGCCGTCAGGATCCGCGTCGCGGGCGCCGAGCGGTGGGTCGCGATCGAGGACGTCGGCCGGTACCGGGATGCCGCCGGCGTCGTCCCGCCCCCCGGCACGCCGGCGGCGTTCCTCGCCCCCGTCGCCGACCCGCTCGGCGGCCTGCTCGCCCGGTGGGCGCGGACGCACGGCCCGTTCACCGCGGCCGAGCCGGCGGCCCGCTGGGGCCTGCCCGTTCGGGCCGTCGAGGAGGCGCTCGCCGCGCTGCTGGGCGCGGGCGCGATCCTCCGTGGGGAGTTCCGCCCCGGCGGCGCGGAGCGGGAATGGTGCGACGCGGACGTCCTCCGTCAGCTGCGTCGCAGGTCGCTCGCGCGGCTCAGGCGCGAGGTGGAGCCGGTCGAGCAGGCCGCCTACGCCCGCTTCCTGCTGGCCTGGCAGGGCGTCGCCCCGGCCGGCGCCGCCGACCCGCCCGCGCGCGGCGCGGTCGCGCTCGAGCGGCTCGCCGAGGCGGTGGACCAGCTCGCCGGGCTGCCGATCCCCGCCTCCGTGCTGGAGCGCGACGTCCTCCCCGCGCGCGTGCCCGGCTACCTGCCGCGGATGCTCGACGAGCTCGGGGCACTCGGGGAGGTGGCATGGGTGGGCCGGGGCAGCCTGGGGCGCGACGATGGCCGGATCGCCCTGGTCCGCCCCGGCCGGGAATGGCTGATCGCCCCAGCCGACGCGATCGGTGGCGCCGGGGAGGCCGGCCGTCCCGGCGGGCCGATCCATGACGCCATCCGCGCCGCCCTGCGCGACCGCGGCGCGCTCTTCTACCGCCAGCTCCATGGGGCGGCCGGCGGCGGGCCCGACCGCGAGGTCCTCGATGCCCTGTGGGACCTCGTCTGGGCCGGCGAGGTGACCAACGACACGTTCGCGCCGCTCCGCGCCCTGCGGTGGCGACGGCCGGGTCGGGATGCGGCGCGCCGCGGCCCCCGTGTCGCGGCCTTGGGCCCGCCCGAGGCGGCGGGCAGGTGGTCGCTCGTGGAGGCCGTCGCGCCGCCGTCCGACCCGCGCGTGGCGACGGAGCGGCTCCACGCGGTGGCGCTCGCGCTCCTGGAACGCTACGGCGTGGTGACGCGCGCGGCAGTCGTGGCCGAGGCGATCCCGGGCGGGTTCTCCGGGCTCTACCCGGTCCTGCGTGCGATGGAGGATGCCGGGCGTGTCCGTCGCGGCTACTTCGTGGACGGTCTCGGCGCCGCGCAATTCGCGCTCCCGGGGGCGGTGGACAGGCTCCGGGCGGTCCGGGACGCGTGGGCCGCCGACCCGGTCGTCCACGTGGTCGCGGCCGCCGATCCGGCGAGCCCCTGGGGCGGGATGCTCGCGTGGCCGAGGCGAGGCGACGAGGACCGCCGCGTCATCGCCCGTGCGGCCGGCGCGCACCTCGTCCTCGTGGAGGGCGTCCCGGTGCTGGTCGCGGAGCGCGACGCGAAGGGGATCGTCACCCTGCCCGCCTTCGACCAGCCGGAGGTGGCGCTCCGGGCACTCCGGGCGCTGGCCGTCCTGCAGGCGTCGGGCCGGGTCCGCGAGGTCGTCGTCGGACGGGTGGACGGGGAGGCGGTCGCCGCATCCTCCCGCCGCGCGCTGCTCGCCGACGCGGGCTTCGTGCCCGCGTACCGCGGGATGGCACTCCGCGGGGCAGGCGGGTCGGCCGCGACGGCCGCGACGGCCGCGACGGCGCCCGGCCGCCCGGATCGCGTGTAGCGGCGCACCGGCCGGAGCGATCGATGCCCGAGGGCGACACGCTCTTCCGCACGGCAGCGGGGCTGCGGCCGTACCTGGTCGGCCGACAGGTCGTCGCCGCGCACGCGCGCCAGCCGGGACCCCGGGCGGACCTCCTGGTCGGGCGGTCGGTCACCGAGGTCCTCGCGATCGGGAAGAACCTCGTCATCCGGTTCGATTCGGGCGTGGAGCTGCGGACGCACCTCGGGATGCGGGGCTCGTGGCACCGGTACCGGCCCGGCGAGCGGTGGCGCCGCCCGCCCGCCCGCGCCCGCATCGCGCTGGAGGTCCCCGGCGCCGTCGCCGTCTGCTTCGACGCGCCGACCGCCGAGATCCTCGAGACGCGCGCGGAGGTCGTGCACCCCCCGCTCGGGCGGCTCGGGCCGGATCTGCTTTCGCCGGCGTTCGACGCGGAGGAGGCCGTGCGTCGGCTCCGCGCCCCGGAGCGGGCCGGCCTGTCGATCGCCTCCGCGCTCCTTGACCAGCGGGCCCTCGCGGGGATCGGCAACGTCTACTGCGACGAGACGCTGTTCCTGGAGCGGGTGGACCCCTTCGCGCCGGTGGGCGACCTGCCGGGGACGACGATCGAGCGGCTCGTCGGAAGAGCCCGCGACCTTCTGCGGGCGAACCGCGAGAGCGCGATCCGCACCACGACGCCAGGGCCGATGGCAGCCCGGGGCCACCGCCTCTGGGTCTACGGACGCGCGGGCCGACCCTGCCGGCGGTGCGGCACGACCCTGCTCGCGCGGCGCCACGGCGACCTTCCGCGACGGCGCACCTGGTGCCCGCGATGCCAGGCGCCGGGGTCGGGGACGGAGGCCCGCGTCGAGTCGCGCGACGCGGCCGGCTCGAGCTGACCCGCGCCCCACCGCCGCCCACGACCCGGGCGGGCCGGCGCCGTTCCCGGCGACGCGGCGTGGCCGACGGGTACGGCACCGAGCCCCGGGACGGCGGCCCGCCCGGGTATCATCGCCGCCCATGTGCGAGCAGTTCGTCGCCCGCTCGGATCGGCCGTTCCGGATCGACAGCCTCTGGTCGTTCGCCGAGAAGCTGGAGCGCTTCGGGATCGCCGGGTTCGGGTGGGGCGCCGCGTGGATCGCCGGGGACGGCTCCCTCGGGGTCCACCGCGACCTCGGCACGTTCCGGGACGACCCGGCCCTGGAGCGCATCGGCTCGATCGAGACGCGGAGTCTCCTCGTCCACCTCCGGCGTCCGTCCAGGCTGTCCACCCTCACGGACGCCGACACGCAGCCGTTCGTCGATCCGGGCGCCCGCTTCGTCCTCAGCCACAACGGCGACCTCCGCGAGCACCGCCATCTTCGCGAGCGCTACCGCGCCCAGAGCCGGATCCACGGACGCGCGGACTCGGAGGTCGCGGCCCGCTGGCTGGAGGACGAGTGGCAGGCGGGGGAGAAGCCGGCCCACCTTCTCGGCGCGCTGCACGACGCCCTCGGCGGCGAGGCGAACTTCGCGGTGCTGCTCCCGGACGGGAGCGTCCACCACTACGCGGGCAACCCCGAGAACCCCGTGTTCGGCTTCCGCCTCGGGACGGTCCACGTCCTCTCGACGGGGATCTACTCCGTCGACCGCTCGCTCTTCCGATACGTCTGCCCGGAGGCGCGCGACCGGCGGGTCGTCCGGCAGAACCGGACCGCCTCGCTCGACTGACCCGGATCCGCGCACCTGGCCCGCGCGAGCATCGCGACGCGCGGCTCTTGACTGCCGGACCCACCGCGGGGAAGGTCGCTGCGACGACCTCATCGTCAGCCGACGGGAGAAGCTCGGACCATGGCCGATGCCATCGCGGGGCCGCTCGCCGCCGCCGGGGAGGACGCCCGTCCGACGCGCCCGCTCCCGCTCCGCCAGCTCTTCGACATCTCGGTCTACTGGCTGGGCCTGAGCTGCATCTTCACCGGCCTCGACTACATCCTCGGCGGTCGACTCGAGTACGAGGAGCTGGTCCCCGCCGGGACGGAGGGGCAGGCCCTCGTCCAGATGACGATCGTGGGCTCGATCATCGCGGCGGTCCTCCAGCCGACCGTCGGCGCGATCAGCGACTACACGGCGAGCCGCTGGGGTCGCCGCAAGCCCTACATCCTCGTCGGATCGCTTCTCGACGTGCTCTTCCTGGCCGGGATCGCGACGTCGAACACCGTCCTGATGATCGCGGCGTTCTTCCTGCTGCTCCAGGTGAGCTCGAACGTCGCCCAGGGTCCGTTCCAGGGCTACGTGCCGGACCTCGTCCCCGAGCCGCAGGTCGGGCTCGCATCGGCATTCCTGGGCATCTTCCAGGTCCTCGGCAACGTCACCGGCGTCATCGTCGGGAACCTCGGCGTCTCCACCGGCCAGTACGCCCTCGCGACGATCGGGCTCGGGATCATCGAGGTGACCACGATGCTCGTGGTGTTCTTCCGTGTCCAGGAGGGTCGCGGCGCCAAGGATCGGGCGGGGAGGTCGTGGCTCGCGGTCGCCCGGTCGGCGTGGGGCGCGGACATCCTCCACGAGCACAGCTTCCTCTGGCTCCTCGGCTCGCGATTCTTCTTCCTCCTGGCCGGCGGGATCCTCCTGAACCTGTCGCTCTTCTACCTGTCGCGTGCCCAGGGGCTGCCGCAGGAGGACGTGGGGACGGTCGGCATCCTCGTCGGGGTGATGGTCGCGGGCTTCACCGTCCTCTCGATCGTCCCATCCGCGCGGCTCTCCGACCGGGTCGGCCGCAAGCCGGTCATCTGGGCCGCGACCGCGATCGGGATGATCGCGTTCGCCGTCCTCGTCGTCGCACCGAGCGTCCCGGTCGCGCTGCCGGGCGTCGCGCTCTACGGCATCGCGAACGGCGTCTTCCTCGCCGTGGACTGGGCCCTCATGACGGACATCATCCCCAAGGCCTCCTCCGGACGGTACATGGGCCTCTCGAACGTCGCGACGGCGGCCTCCGGCATCATCGGACTCGCTCTCGGCGGCATCGTCATGGACCTTGTCGGCGGCCCCGCGCAGGCCGGGTCCGGTCCGCGCGCGGCGTTCGCCGTGTCGATCGTCGCGTACGCCGTCGCGGCGATGCTGCTCGTCCCCGTCCGCGAGCCGCGCCGTCGGCGCGATGGCGGCGGGGTGGCGGCCGGCGCCGATCCAGGGGCCGGGCTCCCCACCGCCCCGCCGGTCTCCTGACCCTCCGTTCGGCCTGCCAGCGATCCGTCGATCGGCGCGCCGCGGTCACGGTCGCCCGCTCCGGGCGCCGCGCCTCAGGCGGCGACGATCCCGAACCACGCGAGGACGGTCCTCCGCGATGCGCGAAGGGCCTCAGGCGGTGACGACCCCGAACCACGCGAGGACGGTCCTCCGCGATGCGCGAAGGGCCTCGCGCGCCGTCCCGCCCCGGTCCGCCCGGAACCGTCCCCGCCATCCCCCCGTCCAGGCGGCCGCGGCCCCGCGCATCCCCGGCCATCGCGACGGCCGGGCCCACCAGAAGGGATCGGGGTGGTTCCAGATCCACGGGATCGCCGCCCACAGCAGCACGAGGTAGTCGATCCGCGCCGGGCGTGGGAAGGCGAAGACCGTCTGGACCTGGACGATCGTGGCGGGCAGCGTCGCGAGGGTGAGGATGGCCGCCAGCCCGAGCCAGGCCATGCCCCATCCCCGTGCCCGCGGCGCGAGGAGCGGCAGGAAGACGACGGGGACCCACTTCATCGCGGTCGCCAGCGCCCACAGCAGTCCGGCGATGGTCGGCCGTACCACCTGGGCCGCCCAGAGCATGAAGGCGAGCACGAGGTTGATGTTCCCGGTGTCCACGTTCGCCGCGATCGGGAAGGACAGGAGCAGCACCGCGGCCGCGGTCGCGAGCGGATGCCGGCGATACGCCCAGCCCGCCGTCCAGAAGAGCAGCAGGACCGTCGCACCGCGCCAGACGAACCAGGCGACATCCCACGGCAGCAGCGCCCATGGGAGGAACAGCGGGAGCATCCACGGGGCGTACACGTACGGCATGAAGGGCCCCACCGCCGCGTACGGGTCGCCCCCCGCGAGCCAGATCCGGACGCCTGCCCAGTAGGCGCGGGCGTCGGCGCCGGCGGCCTCGCCCCGCGCGAGGAGCCCGGCCGAGAAGACGCCGAGGACGATCCCCAGGATGACGATCGCGGCCAGGCGCCGCGGGTCGCGGAGCCGTCCGACCTCGCGGCGGAAGGCCCGCCGCCAGACGCCCGCGTGCGCGCGGGAGCGGCGCGCCAGCGCGTCCCCGCGCGTGCGGATCCCCGGGGCCCCGACGACCACGTCCTCCTCCCGGCAGGTCCGCCGGCGCACGCCGCGCCGCTCGCCGCATGATGGTCGGAGGGGCGGCGGGCGCGCAAGCGTGCGGAGGCCGCGCACGCGCACGCGAACGGGTCCTCGCGCGGCGGGCGCCACGTCGCGCCGCGGGAGCCACCTCGCGCCGCGTGCGCGCGACCACGCCGCGGCGCCCGGCGGGCGCGACCATGCCGCGGCGCGCGGAGGGCGGCGCGCGCGTCATACACTCGACCGTCCGCGGCGCACCTGCCGCGCCGGAGCCGGAGGAGCAGTGACCCCCGACGTCGAGACCGCCGTGACGCCCGCCGAGATCGAGGCGCTCGGCCGCGCCATCGCGGCCGCCGAGCCGGCGTTCCTCGCCGAGCTCGAGGCCCTCGTCTCCATCGACTGCGGGACCCACACGAAGGCGGGCGTGGACGCGGTCGGCGTCCGGGTGGCGGCCCTCCTCCGGGGCCTCGGCGGGACCGTGGCGGTCCAGCCGCACGCCGAGATGGGCGACTCCCTGACGGCGACCTTCCCGGGCGACCCGGCGCGACCCCGGCTCCTCCTGCTCGCACACCTCGACACCGTCTTCGACGAGGGCACGGCCGCGGCGCGTCCGTTCAGGATCGCCGACGGCATCGCGACCGGGCCGGGCGTGGCCGACATGAAGGCCGGGCTCCTCGCGGGGATCCACGCGCTCGCCGCGGTCCGGTCCGTCCTGCCCGGGACCCTGGGTGACGTGGTCTACCTCGCGAACGCCGACGAGGAGGTCGGCTCGCCGACATCCACCCCCCTGATCCGGTCGGAGGCGGAGCGGGCCGACGTCGCCCTCGTGCTCGAGTGCGCGCGCGCGAGCGGCGCCATCGTGTCGTCTCGGAAGGGGACGATCGACCTGCGCATCGAGATCGCCGGTCGCGCCGCGCATGCCGGCGTTGAGCCGGAGCAGGGCCGGAGCGCGATCCTCGCCGCGGCCCACCTCGTCACCGAGCTCCACGCGCTGCCCGCGCGCTACGCCACGGTCACCTGCAACGTGGGCGTGATCGCCGGCGGGACGCGGCCGAACGTCGTGGCCGAGCGTGCGGCCCTCCACGTGGACCTCCGGGCGGCGACCGGCGTGGAGCTCGACGCTGCGCTGGCGGAGGTCCGGGCGCAGGCGGCCGGCCTGGCGGTCCCCGACGTGACCGCGGAGGTGACAGCGACGTCGAGCTGGCGGCCGATGGAGAAGACGCCGGCGGCCGGCCGGCTGGCGACGCACGCCCGCGCCATCGCGGCCCGGATCGGCTTCGACCTCGACGACGTGGCGACCGGCGGCGCGTCGGACGGGAACACGACATCCGGGATGGGCGTGCCCACGCTCGACGGGCTCGGGCCGATCGGCGGGTCGGACCACGCGCCGTCCGAGTACGTCGAGGTCGCGTCGATCGTGCCGCGGACGACGCTCCTCGCCGCGCTGATGATCGCGGTCGCCCGCGACGCCACGTTCGCCCCGCGGGGCGCCCGGTGAGCGGGGCGCGCCGTCGGATCTCGTCGGGCGGCCCGTGGGAGGCGGCGGTCGGGTACAGCCGCGCGATCGTGGTCGGGGACCGGGTCCTCGTCTCGGGCACGACGGATGCAGGCCCGGACGGGCGGTCGCTGCATCCTGGCGACGCGGGCGCCCAGGCGCGGGCTGCGTTCGGCATCGTCGCGCGCGCCCTCGCCGAGGCGGGCGCGAGCCTCGACGACGTAGTCCGGACGCGGATGTACGTCGTGGACCCCGGCGACGTCGCGGCGGTCACGGCGGTCCACGGCGATCTGTTCGCGACGGCCCGGCCCGCCGCCACGCTGGTGATCGTGGCGGGGCTCATCGACCCGACGCTGCGGGTGGAGGTCGAGGCGGAGGCGCACCTGGCGGCCGGAGGCGCGCCCGGAGCCGCCACGGCCTCCGTGGTCGGCGACTAGGCGAGGCCCAGCGCCCGCGCCCCGGCGACGACGACGACCGCGACGACGATCGCGGGCAGGAGCAGCGTCCGGCGCCACGCGACGATCGCCACGGCCACGGCAACCGCCGCCGCCTCGATCCCCAGGTGCAGCTGCGGGGTTCCGTCCGGGGTGACGAGGACAAGGGCGTTGACTGCGGCGAGCGAGGCGAGGACGGCCGGCCCGACCAGCCGGAGGTAGGCGAGGACGACCGGCGGCATGCGCTCGAGCCCGGGCGCGAGGAGCGGGATCGCGCGCGACGGGTACGTCACGGCGCCCATGAGCAGCGCGAGGACGACCAGGTCGAGGCTCACGGCGCCACCCCGATCGCCTCGTCGTGCCCGTTTGCGGACGGCGCGCCGTCCGGCGCGTCGCCGGGACGGTGCGGGATCGCCAGGCCCACGAGCGGCCCGGCGAGGCCGCCCACGATCACGCCGGCGGACATGGACGTCGCGAGCGCGACCGTGACCCCGATCACCGCGCCCGCCACGCCCGCGGTCACCTCGCGCCGCCCCGACATCACCCCGACCGCGAGCGCGCCCATGGCGGCCGGGAACACGACGTCGAGCCCGAGCACGGTGGGATCCGGGACCAGCTCACCGCCGACGTACCCGCCGATCGTGGCCAGCTGCCAGGGGATGAGGATGAGGAGCGCGCCGATCCAGTACCCCGGGACGTCGGCGCGGCCGAGACGCCGGAAGTGCGACAGGCCGACCGCGAAGGACTCGTCCGTCAGCACGTGCGCCATCACCGCGCGCTCGCCGCGCCCCGTCCGCTGGAGCCACGGCGCGAGTGCGGCGGAGTAGAGGAGGTGGCGCGCGTTGAGCAGGAACGTCAGCACCACGATCGCCAGCCACGGCATCCCCTGGGCGACGAACCCGACGGCGGCGAACTGCGCCGCGCCCGCGAAGACGAAGATGCTCATCGCCGCGGCCTCGACGACGGAGAAGCCGGCGCCGCGGGCGGCGAGGCCGTAGACGATCCCGAACGCGACGGCAGCGATCGCCATCCCGCTCGCGTCGAGCGCGGCCCGGCGTCGGGAGAGGCGGAGGGCGTCCGGCGCAGGGGCGCCCCCGGTCAGGTCCGCGGCCGACGGCGGAGACGACACCCGGTCAGCGCAGCGAGGTGGACCCGCAGACGTCGCAGACGACGAAGACCGCGCGGTTCTCGCGGGCGTACCCGGCCGCATGCACGACCCCGCCGCACCCGCGCTTCCGGCAGCGCCACGTCCACCAGCGAGCCTCGTCCCCGAGCGGCGTCGTCTCAGCGGCGATCGTGTCCGCGAGCCCATCGTGTGCGGCGAGGATGGCGTCCACCGCGGCCGATCGCTCCGCCTCGGTCTCGCTGGAGTACGGGTAGTTCTGGCCGATGTTCGAGGACACGCGCGCCTCCGGGATGGGCAGGTGGCGGCGCCGCTCGCCGCGGCCCGAGTGTACGACGCCGGAGGGCCGTCAGGAGGGGAGGTCGCCGACGGCGCGGCGCCACGGCGCGGTCAACGCATCCTCGATCTCATGGGGGATCCGGCCCCGCATCCAGACGGCGCAGCCCGCGTTCCAGGCGGCGACGATGATCGGCCGGGTCTCCGCCGGCGCGACCGACGTCTCGAGGATCCGGACCGCGAACTCGCCCAGCTCGTTGCGCTGCTGGTACGGCAGGAAGAGTTGCTTGATCGAATCGGTGAGGCCGCCCTTCGCCCGCCGGTCCGGGACGAGCATGTGCGGGTCCGTCCCGGAGACCGCGAGGGCGAGCGACGCCATCACCTCCTGGAAGTAGTCGCCGAATGCGCGCGACTCCGCGTCCGAGAGGCGTGGCCCCTCATACCAGGCGAAGAGGTAGCCCTTCGTCGTCCGCTCGCGATCCGCGCCTTCGGCGACGAGCGAGGCCACGGCCTCGCCGAGCGCGAGCACCTGCTCGCGCGAGAGGCTCGCCGCCCGCGCGAGGAACAGGCGCAGCGCCCGCTCGCCGCCGGCCTCGCCGCCGAGGGGTCCGTCGGCCATCACCACGCGGCCGGCGCCCCTTCCGAGCGGGGGTCGGTGGCCGCCGCCAGCGTGCCTCCCCGCGCGGGCCCGCCGTCGACGAGCTCGATCGCATGGCAGTGCCCGAGACCGGCGTCGAACGGCGCGGCCTCGACGACCTCGTGGCCGCGCGCCCGTAGCCCGTCGATGGTCCCCGGACCGGCCCGCGGCTCGACGCGGACGAGGCGCGGCGGGGCGTAGTGGTCCACCGGATCCACGAACCAGCGCGGCATCGCGACCGCCGCGGCGGGCGAGAGGCCGCCGTCCACCAGCGCCGGGATCACCTGGGCGTGGACCTGCGGCTGGGCATCGCCCCCCATCGAGCCGACGACGACCCACGGCCGACCGCCGCGCAGCAGCATGGCCGGCATCAGCGTGTGGAGCGTCCGCTTCCGTGGCGCGAGGCGGTTCGCGCGCGCCTGGTCGAGGCTGAAGTAGCCCCCGCGGTTCTGGTAGGCGATGCCGGTCGCCGGGTCCACGACGCCGGACCCGAAGCCGAGGTAGTTCGACTCGATGAGGCTGACGGCATCGCCGGTGCGGTCGACCACGCCCAGGAAGATCGTGCCGCCGCCCCGTGGCAGGAGCGACGGCGCCGGGTCTGCCGCTCGCCCCGGGTCGATCGACGCGGCAAGCTCGGCGACGTGCGCGTCCGCGAGGAGCTCGGCCGCCGGGAACGGCAGTGCATCGGGGTCCGTGAGGAACGCGTCGCGGTCGGCGAACGCCCGCCGCGCCGCCTCGACCCCCAGGTGGCTCCACGGCCCGCCCGCGCCCCGGCCCGTCGCGTACGCGGCCGGGTCCGGCTCCCCGAGGCGTTCGAGCACGCGGAGGATCTCGAGCGCGACGATGCCGGAGCTGTTCGGCGGGTGCGTCGCCACGACCACGTCGCGGTAGGGTGCGGTCAGGGGCTCACCGACGTCCGTCCGGTGGGCGGCGAGGTCCGCCGCGTCGATGGGGGAGCCCGCCGCGGCCAACCCTGCGGCCTGGCGCTCGGCCAGCTCACCCGCGTAAAGGTCGGATGGGCCGGCGTCAGCCAGGCGGCGCAGCGTCCGCCCGAGGGCCGGAAGCCGCACGCGCTCGCCGGGGCGCCAGGGCCGGCCGGCCGGCCGGTAGGCCGCGGCCCACGGGCGGGGATCCAGGCCGTGCATCGCCGAGTCGCCGGACGGCGCTGCGCCGAATGTCGCGAACCCCGACTCGACCGAGGCGATCCATCCGTCCGACGCGGGGAACCCGCCCTCCGCGAGCTCGATCGCGGGTGCCAGGAGGTCGGCCCACGGCAGGCGGCCCCATCGCGCGTGGGCCTCGCCCCAGCTCGCCACCGCCCCCGGCACCGTGATCGCGAGCGGGCCGCGCAGCGGCATCCGGTCGAGGCCGGCCGCCCGCACGGCATCCGGGTGGCGCGCCGCGCTGCGCCCCGACCCGTTGAGGGCGGTGAGGGTCGCGGACGACTCCCGCCACACGAGCCAGAACGCATCGCCGCCGAGGCCGCAGGCGCCACCCATCACGACGGCCAGCGTGGCGTTCGTCGCGATCGCGGCGTCCACCGCGGATCCGCCCGCGCGCAGGATCCCGAGGCCGGCCGCGGTGGCCAGGTGGTGGGGTGCGACGACCGCGCCCGAGGCGCCGCGCGCGAGCTGCGCAGGGACCAAGGGCCGGCCGTCGGGAAGGATCGCGGGCGTGCCGGGAGTGGCATCGGGCTGCATCCGCCGATCGTACGCGTGCGATCGTATGCGTGCGCGCGGTCGCGCGCCGGTCCGGGGCCCGGCCCCGGCCCCCGATCCGCGCTTCCTGCGGCCCCGATCCGCGCCCCGGGCAGGCCCACCCGCCTGCGCTCGCCCCGGTAGGCTGCGTGGGTGCAGCGCTCGCTCTGGGCCGTCATCGTCGGGACCTTCACCCTCCGGTTCAGCACGGGCCTGACGGGCACGCTGCTGGTCTACTACCTCGCGGACCTCCCGAAGCACGGCGGAGAGCCCGTGAGCCCGCTGGTGGTCGGCGTCTTCGGCGCGGTCTTCTTCGCCGCCGAGCTGCTCCTCTCGCCGGCGTTCGGGAGCCTGGGAGACCGCGTCGGCTACCACCGGGTGATGGAGCTGGGCCCGTTCTTCGGCTTCGTGGCCGTGATCATGACCGGCCTCACCACGAACACGTTCCTGCTGGGCATCACCCGGGCGCTCGAGGGCGCGTCCTCGGCGGCGAGCGTCCCCTCGATCCTCGGCTACATCGCCCTTGCCACCGCCGGCGACGTGGCGCTGCGCGGGAAGGCGTCGGCCCGCTTCGAGGCCGCGACCCTCGCCGGGCTCGGCGCGGGCATGGTCGTCGCGGGCCCCCTGTGGACCCTCGTGGGACCGGTCGCGTTCTTCATGAACGCCGCGATGTACGTGGGGTCCTGGGCGATCTACCGCTTCGGCGTGATCGACGCCCGGGCGGACCACGCGGTCCATCACGAGCACCGGCCGGGGAGCCCGCGCCGCTACATCGCGATCCTCCGCGCCTCGCACGTCTGGCTTCTCGCCCCGACATGGGTCGCGGTGAACGCCGCCATCGGCCTGTGGACCGGCCAGTCGATCTTCCAGCTCGTCCGCGAGCCCCCGCCGCAGTTCGCCGACCAGGCGCTCATGGGAGGGTTCTCGCCGGTCGCCATCAGCGCCGGGTTCGTCGTGGCCGGGGTCGTCTTCTTCGCCGGACTGATCTGGTGGGGGAACCGGTTCAAGAAGTTCCGGCGCACGACGATCATCGGCCTCGGCGTCGCCGGAGGCGCGGCGCTCGCCGTGGCCGGCCTGATCGTCAACCGCGGCGCCGACGCCTCGTGGCTGGTCCTCGGCGCGGCCGTGGTCGTCGCTGCAGTCGGCCTCTTCGTGCTCGCCGGCGCGACCCCGGCGGCACTGGGTCTCCTGGCCGACATGTCGGAGGCGTACCCGCACGACCGGGGGGCGATCATGGGCCTCTACTCCGTCTTCCTCGCGCTCGGCCAGATCGGCGGCAGCCTCCTCGGCGGTGTGGCGGCCGACCTCCGCGGGATCGACGGCCTCCTCATCGCGACCCTCGTGCTCCTCGCGATCGCGGTGCTGCCGCTCTGGCGGCTGCGTGCCTACGAGCACCGGATCGAGCCGACGCCGGACACGCCGCCCGTCACGGCCGCCGACTGAACCCGGGGACGTGTCGCGGGCCCGGGGACGTGTCGCGGGCCCGGGGACGTGTCGCGGGCCCGGGTATCATCCCGCCACCGACGTCGTCGGACCGCGGGCCCCCGGCGCACGGGGCGCCGACCACCGCCTGGAGGGGACAGTGGCCAGGGTCTCGATCGTCACCGACTCCGCGAGCGACCTCGCACCCGAGACCGCCGCCGCGGCAGGGATCACCGTCGTCCCGCTGGTCGTCCGGTTCGGCGACGAGGAGTACGAGGCGGGGACGGAGCTGTCGGCCGATGCCTTCTGGGAGAAGATGCTCGCCCCCGGCGCTCCGTTGCCCACCACCGCCGCGGCCAGCGCGGGGACGTTCAAGGAAGCGTACGACCGGCTGTTCGACGAGGGCGCCGACGCGATCGTCTGCGTGACCGTCGGCAGCAAGCTGTCGGCGACCCACAAGAGCGCGACCATCGCCCGCGACATGCTCCCCGACCGGGACATCGAGGTGGTTGACTCGGCCAACGCATCGATGGGGATCGGGATCCTGGCCCTCATGGCGGCGGAGATGGCGGCCGCGGGGTCGGACGCGGCGACGATCGCGGCAACGCTCCGCAGCCGCGTGCCGGACCTGGACCTCTACGTGGCCCTGGACACGCTCGAGTACCTCAGGCGCGGCGGCCGGATCTCGGGCGCCCGTGCGGCGGTCGGCGAGATCCTGTCCGTCAAGCCGATCATCGCGATCCGCGACGGCGAGGTCGTGCAGGCGGAGCGCGTGCGCACGCGGTCGAAGGCGCGGGCGCGCGTGGTCGAGCTGTTCACCGAGCGGCCCGTCGAACGGATCGCGCTCCTGTCGGGCCCCGGGTCGGAGGTCGAGGCGCTTCGCGCCGACGTGATGCGGAAGCTGCCCGACCTGGATCCCGCCCGGATCCTCGTCGAGACGGTGGGACCGTCGATCGGGCCCCACGTGGGACCGGGCTTCGCCGGCGGGATCGTCCTCCGGCGCCACTGAGGAGCGCGGCGCCGCGCCGAACGCGCGCCGCCGCGCCGAACGCGCGCCGCCGACGCGGCAGGCGGGCCCTCGCGCGCCGACGTCGCCCCGGCAGCCGCTCGCCGGGGGTCCGTGAGCGCCCGTCGCGGCCCTGACGCCCGGCACGGGGGCGACGTGCCGGTCGGCCCCGGCGCCCCGCCCGGACGGCCCTGCCTCCGTGCCCACCACGCCCCCATATACTCGGCCGCATAAGAGGACGCGCAGGCCTCCCGGCGGACACGTGGAGGTCGGCGTGGGTGTCGGCCGTCCCCCCGACGGCCCGTAGCCACGTGTCCCGGCAGGGCACGTGACGGGAGGTTCCCCTCTCCATGACCACGGAAAAGGGCGCCGCGACGCTCAACGCGTGGGCCGTCGCCCAGCACCAGTTCGACCTCGCGGCCGAGAAGCTCGGCCTCGACCCGGGCATGCGCAAGGTCCTCCGTGAGCCCCGGCGCGAGCTCACCGTGCACTTCCCGGTGCACATGGACGATGGCTCGGTCCAGGTCTACACGGGCTACCGCGTCCAGCACAACCTGAGCCGCGGCCCGGCCAAGGGCGGGATCCGGTACCACCAGGACGTCACCCTCGACGAGGTCAAGGCCCTCGCGATGTGGATGACCTGGAAGTGCGCCGTCGTGGGCATCCCGTACGGCGGTGGCAAGGGCGGCGTCGTCGTCGACCCGAAGAAGCTCTCGGCCAAGGAAGTGGAGGCCCTGAGCCGCCGCTACTTCACCGAGATCTCGATCCTCATCGGCCCGGAGCGCGACATCCCGGCGCCGGACGTGAACACGACGCCCCAGATCATGTCGTGGTTCATGGACACGTACTCGATGCACGTCGGGTACACGGTCCCGGCCGTCGTGACCGGCAAGCCGATCAGCCTCGGCGGCTCCGAGGGACGCAATGAGGCCACGGCCCGCGGCTGCGTCTACACGATCGTGGACGCCGCCCCGCGGCTCGGCATCGACCTCAAGAAGGCGACCGTCGCCGTCCAGGGCTTCGGCAACGCCGGCCGCATCGCCGCCGAGCTCATGGTCGAGGAAGGCTCCACGGTCATCGCCGTGAGCGACTCGACCGGCGGGATCTTCAAGGCCGACGGCCTCGACATCGCGAGGGTGGGGGCCTGGAAGAAGGAGCACGGCACCGTCGTCGGCTTCCCCGGCGCGAAGGAGATCTCGAACGCCGAGGTGCTCGAGGTCGAGTGCGACATCCTCATCCCCGCCGCCCTCGAGAACCAGATCACCGGCCAGAACGCCGGCCGGATCAAGGCCAAGGTCGTCGCCGAGGCCGCCAACGGCCCGACGACCCCCGAGGCGGACGAGATCCTCTACGAGAAGGGCGTCTTCCTCATCCCGGACATCCTGTGCAACGCCGGCGGCGTCACCGTCAGCTACTTCGAGTGGGTCCAGGACCTCAACCGGGACCACTGGAGCGAGGCGGTCGTCAACGCGAAGCTCAAGGAGATCATGGACCGCGCCTTCTTCGAGACGGTCGCCGTCTCGGAGCGCGAGAAGGTGAACATGCGGACCGCCGCGTACCTCCTCGCGGTCAAGCGCGTCGCCGATGCCACCGGGATGCGCGGCCTCTATCCGTAGGTCGTCGCCCCACCACCACGCTGCCCATGCCGGCGGCCGGACCCTCCGGGGTCCGGCCGCCGGCTCGTCTCCCGGCGAGGATGTGCGCGGGGACGTACGATCGGCACGCCCCATGACCGATCGCGACCCCCTCCCGCGCCGTGCGTTCCTGCGCCTCGCCGCCGGTGCGGGGCTCGCGCTCGGTGCCGCCGCGCTGGCTGCCTGCGAAGCGCCGCGACCACCCGCATCTCCGGCCGCTTCGTCGCTGCCCGCGCGGAGCGCCCCGACGCCCTCCGCGGCGTCCGTGGCCACACCGGGGCCGTCCGCGGTCCCCGGGCCGATCGGGACTCCATCGGCGTCGGTCGTCGCCGAGAACAGCCTCCCGGGGAGCCCGGGATGGGACGCGGGGATCGGCCGGCCCTCGTCGCTCGAGGCGTTCGCGGCTCCCGCGTCCGTCGAGCCCGGCGAGCGCATCGCGCTCCACGTGAGCTCCCCGTCCGCGTACGACGTGGACTGGTACCGGCTCGGCTGGTACGGCGGCGCAGGGGCGCGCCGGGTCCACCGCGACTCCCGTGTCCCGGCCTCCCCCGCCGGGACGCTGCGGACCGACCCGGCGACCGGGCTCGTCGAGGCCGTCTGGCCCGAGGGCGCGGCGATCACGGTGCCCGACGCGTGGCCCAGCGGGATGTACGTGGCCGTCGTTCGGCCGCGCGACGGCTCGGCGCCGCGCGGGGTCCCGTTCGTCGTCCGTGCGCCGCTGCGGGCGATGGCGCCGGCGCTTTTCCTCTCGGCGCACGCCACGTGGCAGGCGTACAACGCGTGGGGCGGGAAGAGCCTCTATTCGTACAACTCCCGCGGCGCGCCGACGCCCACTGGGACCACGGCCGCGGCGGTCGTGAGCTTCGACCGGCCGTACGACGTGGACGGCGGCCTCGGCCACCTCCGCCGGTGGGAGGCCCAGTTCGTGCGCTGGCTGGAGCGCACGGGCCGGGCGGTCGACTACGCGACCGACGTCGACCTGGAGGTGCGGCCGGAGGTGCTCGCCGGCCGTCGCCTCGTCGTCCTCGCCGGCCACCCGGAGTACTGGTCGCGCCCGATGCGCGGGGCGATGGAGGCCGCGGTCGCCGCCGGGACGAATGCGGCGTTCTTCACCGGCAACGAGATGTACTGGCAGGTCCGCCTGGACGCGTCGCCCCTGGGTGCCGGCCGTCGCGTGACCTGCTACAAGTCCGCGCTCCGCGATCCGATCACGCGGTCCAGGCCGGAGCTCGCCACCTGCCGCTGGCGCGAGGCGCCCGTCCTCGCGCCCGAGGCGACCTTCCTCGGGGTCATGTACGGCCACGTCGTCGCGCGTCCGGCCGACTGGATCGTCGCGGGATCGAGCCACTGGCTCTACGAGGGGACGGGCCTCCGCGACGGCGACGCGATCGAAGCACTGGTGGGACAGGAATACGACGCCTGGTTCCCGGAGCTCGCGCCGGCGGGCACGGAGGTCGTCGCCCGGTCCCCCGTCCGCTTCCGCGGCCGCGACCCGGACGGGGAAGGGAACGTGGTGAGCCCGCCGGTCCACTCCGCGGCGATCCGCGACCCGGCCGGCGGCCGCGGCGGCCTCTTCGCGGCGGGCACCTTCCAGTGGTCATGGGCGCTCGACGCATACGGCCTGCGGTCGTTCAACGGCCGGCGCACGCCCCTCGACTCGCGGGTGGCACGCATCACGGCGAACGTCCTCGACCGCTTCTCGGCCTGACGGTCGGGATGGCGGCGATCCCGGCGCCGTGCCACTGCACGGGCGGCCGGGTCGCGGGTGGTGGGCGGCGAGCCCGGCTGGAGCGGCGAGCACCCGCGCAAGCGCCGCCGGTGCGGCTCCGCCGCCCGGCTGGCGCCAGCGGCGCAGCCGCGGAGAGCCGGGCTCGCCGGCCGACAGGACCCGCCCGGCCGCCGACGTCCCGCCGCCGTCGGGCCGTCGTCGGGCCTCACGGGGCGCGGTGTACCATCGCGGCCATGCTCGACCACGAAGAGAAGTTCCTGTTCAAGGAGGAGATCCTGCACCTCGGCGACGCGCTCGCCGACGGAGCGGTCCTCGACAACGTCGAGGACCTCCTGACCGACGTCATCACGAGCCCGCGGTTCGACTCGGAGGTCTTCACGCTGGAGCGCTCGCTCCAGGTCATGCTCGGCGCACGTGCGGGGACGACGCTCGTGGGCCTCCTGACGGTCGCGCCCGAGATCTTCGACGAGGTCGCAGAGGTCCGCATCCCGCCCGAGGTGCACGAGCGCCTGGTCGCCTGGCGGGCGCGGTTCGGGCTGGCGATCGACAACGCCCTGAACTTCCTGAACAACCCCGACGGGATCCAGGGCCACTCGTTCGCGACCCAGGTCGCGCACGTGGAGGAGCGGCGGGTCCTGCAGGGGCGGCTGACGCTCGTCCGCTACAACAACGAGCCGCAGTTCTTCGTCGCGGACGCCGGCGTCTTCGTGGCGCTCGCCGCCGACATCCTCGAGCGGCTCGGCCCGTACCTGGAGCCGGACGCGGTCGAGCCGGAGTCGATCACGCGCCTCCACGAGGCGGTCGCGCTCATCGACCGCAAGACCGCCCGCCGCGACTGACGCCCGCTCGCTGCGCATGCGCCAGATCTACCTCGCCGCCACCGGCCAGAACCGCGGCAAGACCACCGTCAGCCTCGGGCTCCTGGCCGCGCTGCTCGACCGCGACCTCCACACCGGGTTCATCAAGCCCGTCGGCCAGCGCTACGCGTACCTCGACGGCGTCCCGGCGGACGAGGACGCCATCCTCATGAAGCACGTCTTCGGGCTGCCGGACCCTCCGTCGTCGCTGAGCCCCGTCCACATCCCGCGCGGGTTCACCAAGGCGTTCATCAACGGGGAGGTCGTCGAGGACCTGGGCGCCCGCATCCTGGTCGGGTACGACGCGGTGGCCCGGGGCCGCGACGTGGTGCTCGTCGAAGGCACGGGGCACGCCGGCGTGGGGTCGGTCGTGAACCTGTCGAACGCCGCCGTGGCGCGGATGCTCGGCGCCCGGGCGCTCATCGTGAGCGAGGCGGGCGTGGGCCGTCCGATCGACGAGATCGTGCTCAACCGGGCGCTCTTCGCCCGGCACGGAGTGGACGTGGTGGGCGCCGTCGTGAACAAGGTGGACCAGGAGACGCACCCCACGCTGCACGGCATCCTGGAGAAGGGCCTCGAGCTCCACGGGATCGAGCTGCTCGGCGTCCTCCCGTACGTCCCCCTGCTGTCGAACCCCACGCTCGCCATCCTCACCGAGCAGATGCAGGGCGAGCTGATCCACCCCGGGATCGACCTCGACCGGCCGGTGGAGGACGTGACCATCGCCGCGATGCGGGCGGAGCACGCCATGCAGAACACCGAGGACGGCGGCCTGATCATCGTGCCGGGCGACCGCGAGGACGTCGTCGGGGCTGCCGCGGCGCACGCCGCCGCCAGTCGCGTCCGTGCCCTGGAAGAAGGTCGCGACCCACGTCGCGCCGGACCGGCCGGCCTGGTCCTGACGGGCGGCTACCGGCCCAACCTCTTCATCATCGACGAGGTCCGCCGCGCCGACCTCTTCTGCTTCCTCGTCGAGCACGAGACCTACCGGGCCGCCTCGCGGATCCACGACCTGCTGGTCAAGACGCATCCCGCCGACACGGACAAGATCGACGCGATCAAGGCGCTCGTGGCGGAACACCTCGACGTGGACCGCATCCTGGAGCGTTTCGCCGAGCCCTCCCCGGGCTGAGGCGCCGGCGTCGCTCAGGGTCTCCCGATCGTCTCCGCGTCGATGAGCCGCACGCCGCCGACGTCGGCGGCGAGCGAGAGCAGGAGCGGGCCGACCTGCGGGCCCTGGGCTTCCTCCAGGATCTCGGGGTCCGCAACGCTCGCGTAGTCGAGCCGGGCTCGGGCCTCGGCGGCGACCACCGCGCGCATCGCGGCCCGGAGCGCGTCGGCCTCGGTCGTCCCGGAACCGTGCAGGTCGCGCGCCGCGAGGAGCGCGCGGTGCAGCACCGTCGCCGCCGCGCGATCCGCGGGCGCCAGGCGGGCATTCCGGGAGCTCATCGCGAGCCCGTCCGGCTCGCGCACCGTGGGGCATCCGACGATCTCGCCCGGCAGCGCCAGGTCGCGCACGATCCGCCGGACGATCACCAGCTGTTGCGCGTCCTTCTCGCCGAAGTACGCGCGATGCGGGGCGACGAGGCCGAGGAGGATGGCGACGACGGTGGCGACGCCCGAGAAGTGCCCCGGTCGCGAGGCGCCCTCGAGGACACGGGCGATCGCGCCGGGATCGATGGTGGTCGACGACCCGTGCGGATAGACGGCCTCCACGTCCGGCACGAACGCCACGTCCACCCCGGCATCGCGGGCGCGGTCGAGGTCGGCCGCCAGGTCGCGCGGGTACGCGGCAAGGTCCGTGGCGTCCTCGAACTGCGTCGGGTTGACGAAGATGGACATCACGACGGTGGCGTTCTCGTCCCGCGCACGGCGAAGGAGCGAGACGTGGCCGTCGTGCAGCGCGCCCATCGTGGGCACGAAGCCCCGCGGGCCCGGCGTCCCGACGAGGGCGTCGCGCAGCTCCGCGCGCGTCCGGGCGACGACCGGGCGCGTCCCGGCGTCGGCGGTCACAGGTCGCGGTCGAGCGGCAGCGTGTCGTACGCGCCGGCCTCCAGGTCGGGCTGGTCGAGCGGCGATCGCCCGAGGACCTCCGCGTAGACCGACTCGTCCATGCGCACCGTCTCGGCCGCTCCCGGGAACGAGCCTTCGGCGACGTCGGAGGCGTAGGCGGCGAGCGCCTCCGCGATCGACTCGCGCAGGTGCAGGTACCGCCGGGCATGGCGCGGCAGGTGATCCACCGACAGGCCGAGGATGTCGGTGAAGAGCTGGATCTGGCCGGAGCACAGGGGCCCCGACCCGATGCCGATCGTCGGGATGCGCAGGCGGTCGGTGATCGCACCCGCCAGCTGCTCCGGGATCAGCTCGAGGACGATCGAGAACGCGCCGGCTTCGGCGACAGCCAGCGCATCGGCCAGCAGCGCCCGTGCCTGGTCCTTCGTCTTGCCCTGGACGCGGACCTTGCCGATGGCGTGGATCGCCTGCGGCGTGAGGCCGATGTGACCCATCACCGGGACGCCGTTGCGCACGAGGGCCTCGATGACCGGTGCGGTCCGCCGACCTCCCTCGACCTTGACCGCCTGGGCGCCGCCCTCCTGGAGGAACCGACGTGCGGCCGCGAGAGCGTCGTCCGGCGTCGGGTAGGTCAGGAAGGGCATGTCTCCGACCACGAGGGCTCGGCGCGCACCCCGCACGACCGCCCGCGTGTGGTGGATCATCTCGTCGAGCGAGACCCGGACCGTCGTCTCGTATCCGAGCACGACCTGGCCCAGCGAATCCCCGACGAGGATCAGCGGGATCCCGGCCTCGTCGGCCAGGCGAGCGCTCGGGTAGTCGTACGCCGTCACCGTGGGGATGCGCTGCCCCTCGGCATGCATCCGCGCGATGTCGGCCACCGTGGTCCGGACGACCCGCTCCGCACCCCCCGGTGTTCCCGTCGCGCTCATATCCCGTCGCCGCCTCCATGCTCGCCGGCGCCCGCCGGACCACCGTCAGTCTGCCCGCTGAGGCCCCGTGCGTCGAGCAGGTCGCGGACGGCATCCAGGATCCGGTCCGCCACCTCCCGCTTGGACATGAGGGGAAGGTCCTCACGCGATCCGTCCGCCGCGAGGATCGAGACCCGGTTCGTCTCCGTGCCGAACCCCGAGCCCGGCTCGGCGACGTCGTTGGCGACGAGAAGGTCCACGCCCTTGCGGCGCAACTTCGCGGGCGCGCGGTCGAGCGACCCCGTCTCCGCGGCGAACCCCACGAGGACCGGCCGCCCGGATGCGCCGGTGCGGCCGCCCGCCGATCCTTCGGCCGCCGCGCGGGCCGCGACCTCGCCCGCGACCCCGGCCACCTCCGCGAGCACGTCGGGCGTGGCCTCGAGCTCCAGCGTCATCGTGCCGGAGCGTTCCAGCTTGGCCTCGGCGACGCGCCGCGGTCGGAAGTCCGCGACCGCGGCCGCCATGACCAGCGCATCGAAGCCGGGTGCGACGAGCATCGCCTGCACGTCCGTGCCCTCCCGGGGTGGGTCGAGCAGGTCGAGCAGGGCGTGACGCATGGCCTCGGCGGTCTCGGCCCGGACGATCCGGACTCCCTCGGGGGCCGCCGCGGCCGTCATCCCCGCGACCACCGTGACGTCGGCACCGCGATCGCGGGCGGCCTCGGCGACCGCGAACCCCATCTTCCCCGTGGACCGATTCCCGATGTAGCGGACGGGGTCGATGGGCTCGGCCGTCCCGCCGGCGGTCACGACGACGCGCCGTCCGAGGAGGTCCGCATCGCGCACGTCGCCGACCGTCGGCGGGAGCGCTGCCTGGCTGGGGGCGCGGACCGGTCGGTCGCCGATCGCCGCCACGATCGCGTCCACGATCTCGGGCAGCGGCGCGAGCCTCCCGGGCCCCGTCTGCCCGGACGCGAGCGGCCCGGCGTCGGGGCCGACGATCGCGTACCCGTACGAGCGGAGCCTGTCGGCGTTCGCCTGCGTGGCCGGGTGGGCCCACATGTCGCCGTCCATCGCCGGCGCGATCACGATCGGCGCCGACGTGGCGATGCACGTCGCGGTCACCGTGTCGCTGGCGAGACCGGCGGCCATCGCCGCCATCCAGGCCGCCGTCGCCGGCGCCACGACGATCGCGTCGGCGGCGTCGGCCACGATGATGTGGCCGATGCGCCCGTCGGGCAGGAGGGCGAGCACGTCGTCGTCCACGCGGCGGCGCGACAGGGCCTCGAGAGCGAGCGGGGCGACGAAGCGCGATGCCCCGTTCGAGAGGATGCACTGGACCTCCGCCCCCTCGGCGCGGAGGAGGCGCAGGAGCTCGACCGCCTTGTACGCCGCGATCGAGCCGGTGACCCCGAGCCCGACGAAGCGACCCGCCAGGCGCCCGGCCGGGTCCGGCGCGGGACCCCGAGTCCCGGGCATCTGACCCGGCGCCGTCGGATGGCCGGGGGTCGCGCCCGGCGTCGTGGATCCGCCCGGGCCCGCGCGGTGCTGCGCGGTCACGCAGGGATCTCCATGGCCAGGATCAGCAGCCCCCGGAGCGTGAGGTCGGGGTCGATCGCGTCCACGCCCTCGATCCCCCGTGCCCACGGCGCTGCCGAGAGGCCCCCGGTGAGGATCGCCCGGATCGAGGCGGGGTCGCGGTCCGTCCCGGCAGCGAGCTCGGCCCGCGTGCGCGCGAGCAGCCCCGACGCGAGCGCCTGGTAGCCGATGACCGTCCCCGCCTGCATCGCCGTCGCCGTGTCCCGGCCGATGACGGTGGCCGGCTCCCGCAGATCGACCCGCGGAAGACGGGCCGTCCGCGCGGCGAGCGCCTCAAGGCCGATCTCCAGCCCGGGCGCGATCGCGCCGCCCACGTACGCCCCGTCGGGCGCGACCACGTCGAATGTCGTGGCGGTCCCGAAGTCCACGACGATCGCGGGCGCCCCGTGGAGGCGGACCGCCGCGAGCGCGTTGACGAGCCGGTCTGGGCCGACCTCCGAGGGCCGATCCACCCTGACCTCGACCGGGACGGTCGCAGTCGACGCCGCGAGGAGCGGCACCGCCCGTCGCAGCGCGAGGGTCGCCAGCGACGCGTCGAGGGACGGCACGACCGACGCCGCCACGATCCGGTCCACCTCGTCGATCGTCGCGCCGTCGAGATGCAGGAGCGCATCGAGAAGGATCTCCAGCTCGTCCGCCGTGGACGCGCGCCGCGTGCCGGCGCGCCGGACCGCCGCGAGCGCGCCCTCGCGCTCCGTGCCGACCGTGATGTTCGTGTTCCCGACGTCGACGAGCAGGAGCATGGCCCCATGGTAGACCGGCATGCCGCGCCGCCGTCCGGGATGCATCTTGGCCGTGTCGCCGGCCGTCCCTGCCGGTACCATCCGTCACGTCCGGCGCCGCCCGTCCCCGGGGGGCCCAGGACCGCGCGAGGAGGCCCGCCCCGCCGATGTCCGCGAAGTTCTTCGTCAACGGCGGCATCGTCACCGGTCGCGCGGACATGCTCAACCTCCTGCGTCCGCTCCTCAAGCAGACCGTGACGTACGCTTACCTGCGCGGGAGCGAGGTCGTCGCCAGCGGCACCGGCTGGATCGAACGGATCGTCATGGACGAGCCGGAGACCTCCACGTACTTCACGCCGCTCGTCGTCTGCATCAACGTGGACTCCTTCGAGCACCTCGAGTTCGACACGCGTGCCGATCAGCTGCTCTCCTACACGCTCGTCCAGGGCGACGAGCGCATCCGCATCGAGTTCGCGCCGCTCGACCGTCCGGCCGAGTCGGCCGCGAACAGGCAGTTGCGCCTGCCCGAGTCGGACTACGTCCAGATGGAGCTCACCGGGCTCGAGACGGACGAGGCCTGACGCCGGGTCGTCGCCGGCCGCGCGGGAGAGAGCGCGCGGCGCGGGCGCGGGGAGGGGCGCGCGCCGGGGACGCGCGCCGAGAGGGAGCGGATCGGCGCGGCCGGGACTCCGCGCCGGGTCCGCCGCGGGTGAGGTCGCGGACGAGGAGGCCGGGAGCGCCTCGGCCGTGCTCGCCGTTTCCGGTACGCTTCCGCCGATGTACCAACGGACCGTGCTGCCGGACGGGCTGCGCGTCATCACCGCACGCGCGCCGGGGGCCCGCTCGTTCGCGATCGCGGCGTTCGTGCTCGCGGGCGCGCGTCACGAGGGGCCCGGCGACGCCGGCATCGCCCATTTCATGGAGCACCTGACGTTCAAGGGGACGGCCGCGTACCCCAGCAGCCGCGCGCTCTCCGGGTGGATCGAGGGCGTCGGCGGCGGCTGTAACGCGGCGACCGACCGGGAATCCACGGTCTTCTGGGCGCGGGTCCCGGTCGCCGAGGCGGACCGTGCCGTGGGCGTCCTGGGCGAGCTCGTCGCGCGGCCGCTGCTCGACGCGGCCGAGATCGAGCGGGAGAAGGACGTCATCGTCGAGGAGATCCGCTCGTACGAGGACGACCCGTCGGAGTTCGCGGGGATCCTCTTCGACCGGGCGATGTTCGGCGACGGGCCCCTGGGCCGGGAGATCGCCGGCGACGAGGCGAGCGTCCGCGGCCTGACGCCGGACGCGATCCGTGCGTTCTGGCGTTCGCGCTACCGGCCCGAGCGGACGGTGGTGGCGGCGGTCGGGGACATCGACCACGCGGACGTCGCCCGCCGCGTGGCGTCCGCCTTCGCCTGGCCGGAGCCCACAGCCGGGAGCGCCGATGATCGGGGCGCCGGGCCGGCCGACCTCCCGCCGGTCGATCCCGCGCCGCCGCTCCCTGCGGGCGAACGGGTCCTCGTGGACCGACGCGACACGAGCCAGGTGCAGCTGACGCTCGGCGTGCCGGCGCTGCGCCGGGACCATCCCGACCAGTGGGTCCTCGAGCTGCTCAACGGGATCATCGGCGAGGGGATGAGCAGCCGGCTCTTCCTCACGGTCCGCGAGGAGCGTGGGCTCGCGTACGACGTGGACTCGTACATCGTCGACTACGCCGATGCGGGGGCCTTCGTCGTCCGCGCCGGCGTGGACCCGGCGCGGCTCCGACGCGCGCTCCGGGCCATCCTCGACGAGCTCGCGCGCCTGCGCGAGGAGGACGTGCCCGCCGACGAGCTGCGGAAGGCGCAGGGGCACCTGTGCGGCCGGCTCGAGCTCCGCCTGGAGGAGACGCGACATCTCGCCTCCTGGCTCGGCGCCCAGGAGGCGCTCCACGAGCGCGTCCACACGCTCGAGGAGGCGGTCGCGGAGATCCGTGCGGTCGACGCGGCGGCGATCCGCCGGCTGGCCGGCGAGCTCTTCGCCGACGCCGGAATCCGGCTCGCCCTCGTCGCACCGAAGGGGTCCGCGCGAGGCATCGAGGCCGCGCTCGGCTTCGAAGGGAGGCGGCGTCCGTGACCACTCCCGGCCCGGCCGTCACGCCGACCGACGGGCGCGCCGATCGCCTGCGCCTCGCCCGCCTCCACCTGCGCACGGGCGCGGTCGCCCTCGCGCGCGTGGAGCTGGAGGCCGCGGCCGGGGCCGGTGAGCTCGACGACGCGGCACTGGCCGACATCGCGGAGGCCCGGTGGCGGACGGGAGACCTCGCCGGGGCGGGTGAGGCGGCCGCGGCTCATCTCGCGGCCGGCGGCGACGACCTGGCAGCCCTGGTCATCGCCGCCGAGGCCGCTGCCGCGCAGGGCGGCGCGGACGAAGCGGCCATGCTCGTCGACACGGTGATCCGCCGCGCGGGTCCGAGGCTCGCCGCGGTCGTCGCGGGGATCCCTCTCGGCGCCCCGTGGCCGCCCGGCGTAGACGTCGCGGCGCCGGAGCCGGAGCCGCGCCGGGACCTCGCCACCCTGGTGGAGTCCTCCGCCACGGCACCGATCGCACCGCTCGTTCCCATCGGTGCCGGGCGCGCGGTCGCCCGTGCGGTCGGAGGTCCCGTGGCGGCGACCCCCGAGGCGGCGGCCGCCGCGGATCCGCAGGCGGCGTACGCGGCAGGATCGGACGCGCTCGCGGCCGGCGACCGCGACGGCGCCGCGCTCCACCTCGCCGTGGCGCTCCGTCTCTCCCCGGCGCTCGCGCCGGCGATCCTCTCGACCGTCGGCGGGACACCCGGCCCGGCATACGACATGCTCCGCGGCGACGCGTTCCGCATCGTCGGCCACCAGTCCGACGCCCTGCGCTGTTACGCGGCCGCGGCCGTCGCGCTGTCCGAGCGCCGTGCGGCCGCCGCCGGAGTGGTGGGCCCCGTCGCAGGAGTGGTGGGCCCCACCGCCGTCGCCGACCCGGGCGGCGCCGACGTTGCCGGGAGCTTCGCCGACGCGAGCGGCTCCGCCGGCGACGACCCACGAGCGTCGCTCGAGACCGGCGGCCCGTCGGATGTGAACACGTCGACCGCGACACGTGCCCAGCCATCGGAGGAGACATCGTGACCGAGCGCACTCTCGTCCTCGTGAAGCCCGACGGCGTCCAGCGCCTGCTCGTCGGGCGCATCCTCGGGCGCTTCGAGGAGCGCGGCCTGAAGATCGTCGGGCTCAAGCTGGTCGCCGTCGATCGCGTGCTCGCAGAGGCCCACTACGCTGTCCACCGCGAGCGCCCGTTCTTCGAGGGTCTCGTCGCGTTCATCACGTCGAGCCCGCTCGTCGCGGTCGCGCTCGAGGGCCCCAACGCCATCGCCATGGTCCGCGCCATGGTCGGCGCCACGCGTCCGCACGAGGCCGTGCCCGGGACGATCCGCGGCGATCTCGCGATGGAGACGGCCCAGAACCTCGTGCACGCATCCGACGGGGCCGAGACCGCGGCGGCGGAGCTGGCGCTCTGGTTCGCACCCGGAGAGATCGTGGACTACGCGCGCGACGTTGACCGCTGGGTGCTCTCGCCGGCCGAGTAGCGCAGGTCGTGCGCTAGGGCGCCGCGGTCCCACCCGGGCTCGCGGCACCCTCGCCAGGGGCTGCCGAGCCCTCCGAGGCGGATGGCGCCGTCGAACCGGGCTCGGGCGCCCCGGTCGGTCCGAGCGACGTCCCGGGATCCGGGGTCGCGCCGGGCGTCGCATCGGGTGCGTCCTGCCCGCCGGGTGCGACCGGCTCGCCACCCTGGTCGCCGGGAACGAAGACGTCGCCGCTTGGGGCCGGCGCCTGCGCGCGGGCCGCGTCCGACACCCCGAACGCGCCGGCCGCCGCCGCCAGCCCCATCACCGACAGGCCGAGCGCGAGCAGGGCCACGACGAGCAGTCGATTCGCCTCCCAGGCGGCCCGGGCACGCCCTCGCGCGCCCGGGCCGCCGGACGCCACGGGCTCACGGGTCGGGCGCAGGGCGGCCGGGCGAGCGGCGCGCCGCGCCGGTGATGCGGTCGCGCGCTGCGGGTCTCGGTCGGACGGGACCGGCGCCGAGGCGTCGCTCCCGCCCTCGCCGGCCGGCTCCGCCGCGGATCCCGCTGCCCGGGGATCGGCCGGGCCCGAGCGCGGCATCCGGGTCGGGCCGGCACCGGGAGCCCCCGGGGTCGCGGGCGATCCCGGCGACGCGCCGGAGCCGTCGTGGGTGGCGGGCGCTCCCGTGGAGCTCGGAGCCTGCGCGCCGCCTTCGGCCGAGGGCGGCGCGAGGCCCGCCCGCTCGAGCGCCTCGCGGGCCCAGGCCTGCGTGAGCTCCTTCGGGTCCCGTCGGAGCGGGTCGATGCGCGGCCCGCGGACCGACGGCGGGCGCTCCTCGGCCGCGCTCTCGCGGGGCCGGCGGGCCACGTCCGGCGCGGAGGTCGGCTCGTCGGTCGCCGCGGACGGGCCGGTGCCCGCAGCCGTGGACCGCGGCGCGGCCGGCGGACCGGGCGTGGGCGGCGGCGCGGCCGGCGACTCCCCCGGGGCCGATGGTCGGGTCCCCGCGGACCGTCGGAGGAAGGACGGCGTCAGGTCGTCGTCGGCGGCGGAGTCGGAGCCGGCAAGGGACGCGCCACGGTCCACGCCCCCGCCGCCGGGGGCCGTGGCGCGAGCGGACGCCGCGGGGGCGGCGGTCGTCGTCGGACCTTCGTCCGAGGTCGCCGTGCGGGCGGCATCGCCCCCATCGCTTGACGCTGCGAGGCCGTCGGGCCAGGCGGAAGCGACGTCCGATCCCGGATCCTCTGCTCCGGATGGAACCGCGCCCAGGTCGGTCCCCGCCGCCGGGGGCGTCTCCTCGCCCGGGGTCATCCCCGTCTCGCCGGCCAGCAGGCCGGGATCCCCGCGCGACGCGACGTCTTCTCCGGGCTCGCCCGTGTCGAGGTCGAGCGGCAGCGGCATCGCAGCGCGGAGCGCGCGTCGCTCACGTCGTACTCGCGCGGTCGCATCGCCCCCGGCGGGCCCATCGGTGGCCGGCGGCCGGCCTGCAGCCACGGACTCGCGCGAAGCCGCCGCCCCGCCGCCCGCCCCCACGTCGGGGCCGATCGCCACTTCGCCGGCGGCCGCCGACGCCCGGGCCCGGCCCCGATCGGACGCAGCACCGGCGGCCTCGACCCGAGCCCCTCGCGGCCAGACTCCCGGATAGGCAGCGACCAGCGGCGCGACTGGGCCGATGCCGACCCGGGCGAGCCGCCCGTAGTAGAGGAGCGACGCCAGGCCGCCGACGATCGCGAGAAACGCGAGGGGGGAGTCGAGCGAGAGCGTCGCGATCCGCGACCGCACGTCGAAGACCAGCAGGCCGGGGATCCCCACCGTCGCCGCCACGATGATCGCGAGCGTGACCGCGAGGAGCGGCGCCCGGCGGATCCAGCCGGAGATCTCCCCGATCCGGCTCGTGCCGAACGACGCCCGCATCGCCAGGGCCCAGCCGGCGAACGCGCTCTTGGTGACCACGTAGATCAGCAGCCAGGTCCGCGCGGGCTCCCACACGAGCGGGTCGAAGACCGCCAGGGCGAGGAGGACGAAGCCTGCGTCCTGGATGACCGAGTAACCCACGACGTGCTCGATGTCGTCCTGGATCGTCGCAGCGAGGACGCCGAGCAGGAGGCAGAGAAGTCCGACGACGATGATCACGGCGCGCTCGGCGTCGAGCGGAAGCGCGGTGGTCGCGATGTTGCCGTCGATCCAGACCAGCGCCGCGCTCGCGAAGCCCGCGGGAGCGAGCGCGAGCAGGAGAGGGAGCGCGGCGGTCGGGGCGGAGCCGGTCACGCGCGCGACGCGCGTGTGGAACGGGATGGCGCCGACCCGCACGGCGACCGCGATGGCCATCGCGAGGTACGCGAGGCCCACCACCGTGACCGGCAGGTTGACGAGGCCCGACGGGCCCGAGACCAGGGCGGCGGCGACGAGCGCCAGCGCGCCGGTGACGGCCACCGCCCGGAGCTCCCGGGCCGCGGAGCGGACCCCCCGCGCGTCGACGGGCGTCGTGATCGCGACGAGGACGCCCGGCAGCCCGGCTGCGGCCGTCGCAGCGAGGCCGGCGACGGGGTCCGCGAGCGCGAGGCCGAGCGCCAGCGCACCGAGACCCAGGAGCATCGCGCTCGACAGGTTGCGCTGCCAGGCGTCGGCGGCCAGGGCCATCACGCACAGCGCGAGCGCGGCGACGCTGCCGAACACGATGAACAGGTGCATGAAGTCGGTCGCGACGAGCGCGCTCTCGCCCACGACGAGCCGGTCGCCCGGCGAGACGAGCAGCCCAGCGATGACGGCGACCGCCAGTCCCAGCAGCCCGATGGAGATCGAGATGGTCGGCCGGCGGCGCGTGAGGAGTCCGGCCGCGCCCGCGCCGAAGGTGATCGCGAGGAACGCGAGGACGCTCATCCGCCGCCCGCGGCGGTCACCGCTCGTCCTCCGGGCCCGGTGCGATCCCGACCTCGAGAGTGCCCGACACGGCGAAGGCGTTGATGGCGACGACCGCCGTCGCACCGGCGACGCCGATGGCCAGGATCCCGAGCGTCAGCTGCTCGAGCGGCGTCGGCGTCCCCGCGATCCCGACCCGCAGGAGGGCTGCGCCGTCGAGGAGGAGGAGCAGGCCCATCCCCAGCCGGAACGCGTCCCGCGCGAAGACCACCGGCACGACCGCCAGGATGATCAGGGCGAACCCGGCGGCAAGCGCGGCGTCGGGTCCGGCCCGGTCGGTCTCCAGCAGGCTGGGCGCCAGCCCGATCGCGAACGCCGCGCCCGCGGCCATCGCCTCCGCCGGCCACCCGAGCGCGGTGCTGCCGGTCCGCGTATCCGTCTCGCGGACGGTCACCCAGAGCAGGAAACCCGCGAACAGCGCGGCCACGACGCGGAAGGCGAGCGCGATCGCGTCGGGGAGAGGATCCGCGATGACCGCGGCGGCGGCCGAGGCGAGAGTCAGGCCCACGATCCCGGCCCGCGCGTCGCGGGCCGAGACGGCGAGGACGGCGCTCGCGACCACCACGATCGCCGCGCCGAACCCCAGCAGCTCCATCACGGCGCCGCCGAGCTCGCCTCCGGACTCCCGGGAGCCGGGCTCGATGCGCCGGCGCCGGGCGCGCCGGCGAGCTCCGGGTAGGTGGGCGTCGGGAGGACGCCGAAGGTGGACAGAGGGAAGTAGCGGAGCCAGGCGCGGCCGATCACCCGGTCGCGCGGGACCGGCCCGAAGACGCGCGAGTCCGCCGAGTCGGACCGGTGGTCACCCATCACGAAGAGCTGGCCCGGAGGGATCACCCAGGTGTCCTCGCCACCGGTCGCCACGGTCGGCTGACCGTCGTACAGGTACGGCTCCTGGAGCGCGATGCCGTTGATGTACACGAGTCCGTCGCGGATCTCGAGCCTGTCGCCCGGCTCGCCGATGATGCGCTTGATGTATGGGGTCCCGCGGCCGCCTGCCCAGTTGCTCGGCGGGTCGAAGATCACGATGTCGCCGCGCTTGTAGTCGTCGAACCGGGGCGTGAGCTTGTCGACGAGCACGTACTGGTCCGGCTCGAGCGTCCGCTCCATCGATACCTGCTCCACCCGGTACGGCTGCGCGACGAACGTCTGGATGACGAAGAAGATGATCAGGGTGAGGACGAGCGTCTCGACGATCTCGAAGAGGCACCCGAGGGGGCGTTTGCTCACAAGTCCGGCAGTATAGGTGAGCGTACCCCCGCCCGCCCGGGCGGTACCCGCCCCGACGCCCCCTCGCGCGGTTTGACCCGGCCCACGGCCCGTCGATACACTCCCCTTGCCCCGCGTGAGCGCGCCGACATGTGTGCCGCGCGCGCGCCGGGCATCCCGCCGGCCACGGCCCGGAACGGCCAGCGGCGGCCCGCGCGCTCGTGAGGAGGGACCACGCCCGGCGATGGACAGCAGCACGCTTCAGCTCATCATCCTGCCCGCGGGCATCATCGCGGTGCTCTTCGCGCTCTACCTCGCGCGCGACGTGCTCAGCCGCGACACAGGCACCAAGGCGATGCAGGACGTGGCGGCGACGATCCTCGAGGGCGCCGTCGCGTTCATCCGCCGCCAGTACACCACCATCGCGATCCTCGCCCTGCTCGGCGCCGTGGTCCTCACCGCGCTGATCTCGGTCGTCGAGACGAAGGAGGTCGCGGACACCGACATCTTCGGCGTCGAGCTCGGCATCCGGACGGGGATCGCGTTCCTCGTCGGCGCCGCGTGCTCGATGGCCTCCGGGATCATCGGGATGTACATCTCGGTGAAGGCCAACCTGCGCACGGCCTCGGCCGCGCAGCGCAGCGTCGTGGAGGCCGTCCAGGTCGCCATGCGCGGCGGCGCCGTCTCCGGGTTCCTCGTCGTCTCGCTCTCCCTCCTCGGCGTCTACGGCATGTTCGCGGCCATGGGCGGCTTCACGACACCGGCCGTCGCCCCCTTCCTCATCGTCGGCTTCGGCTTCGGCGCCAGCTTCGTCGCGCTGTTCGCCCAGCTCGGCGGCGGGATCTATACGAAGGCGGCCGACGTGGGCTCCGACCTGGTCGGCAAGGTCGAGGCCGGGATCCCCGAGGACGACCCGCGCAACGCGGGCGTCATCGCGGACCTGGTCGGCGACAACGTGGGCGACTGCGCCGGCCGCGGTGCTGACCTCTTCGAGTCCACGGCCGCCGAGAACATCGGCGCGATGATCCTCGGCGTGGCGGTGTACGGGATCGCGCTCCGCCTGGGCTGGCCGAACCCCGAGGCGTGGATCTTCTTCCCGCTCGTCGTCCGGTCCTTCGGCCTCCTCGCCACGATCCTCGCGATGTTCACCATCCGGGGCCGCGAGGACGCGGACCCGATGGGGATGCTCAACCGCGGGTACTGGGTGACGACGGCCCTCTCGGCGGTGGCCCTGCTCTTCGTCACGTTCGTGATGATGGGCAGCACCAACACCGACGGCGCCACCGGCTCCTACGACCTGCCGATCTGGGTCTTCTTCTTCCTCGCCGGCCTCGTGGGCCTCGCGACCTCGATCGCGTTCGTCTACATCACGCAGTACTACACGGCCGGCGCCTGGCGCCCGGTCAAGGAGATCGCCGAGGCCTCCAAGACGGGCCCCGCGACCAACATCATCTCGGGCGTCGCGGTCGGCTTCGAGACCACCGCCGTCACTGCCGTCGTGATCGTCATCGCGCTCTTCGTGAGCCATTGGCTCGGCGAGCAGGCAGGGCTCGTCAACGAGGCCGGCGTGAACGTGGGCGGCGTCTTCGGCACGGCGGTCGCCACGATGGGCATGCTCATGACCACCGCGTACATCCTCGCGATGGACACCTTCGGGCCGATCACCGACAACGCCGGCGGCATCACCGAGTTCAGCCGGGCCGAGGCGCAGGCGCGCCAGATCACCGACCGACTGGACGCCGTCGGGAACACGACCAAGGCGCTGACCAAGGGCTACGCGATCGCATCCGCCTCGCTGGCCGCCTTCCTGCTGTTCTCGGCGTACATCGACAAGGTCAACCTGATCCTGCTGCGGTCCGGTCGCGAGCTCATGACGTCGGTGAACCTCGCCGACATGAACGTCTTCCTGGCGGCGTTCATCGCGTCGATGATCGTGTACTTCTTCAGCTCGCTGGCGATCCGCGCGGTGGGCAAGGCCGCGTCCGCGATCATCGTCGAGGTCCGCCGGCAGTTCCGCGAGATGCCCGGGATCATGGACTACACGCAGAAGCCCGACTACGCGCGCGTGGTGGACATCACGACCCGCGCGGCGCTCCGCGAGATGATCCTCCCCGGCCTCGTCGCGGTGTTCACGCCCGTCATCGTGGGCATCCTCTTCGGCTACGAGGCCGTCGCGGGGTTCCTGATGATCGGCACGATCGCCGGCGTCCTCCTGGCCACGGTCCTCAACAACGGCGGTGGCGCGTGGGACAACGCCAAGAAGTTCATCGAGTCCGGCCACCTCACGGACTCGGCCGGCAACGTGATCGGCAAGAAGACGGACGCGCACGCTGCGGCCGTCGTCGGCGACACCGTCGGCGATCCGTTCAAGGACACCGCCGGCCCGTCGCTCCACGTCCTGGTGAAGCTCTTCGCGACGATCACCCTGGTGCTCGCCCCGCTCTTCGTCCGCTAGCCCAGCCCACCCGAGCCCGGCCGTCGCCGACGGCCGGGCTCACGCTTTCCGGGAGGCCGCATGGACCTCGCCCTTCAGGCGCTCGTCATCGGGATCGTCCAGGGCCTCACCGAGTTCCTCCCGATCTCCAGCTCCGGGCACCTGATCGCGATCCCATACCTGCTGGGCTGGTCGGATCCCTTCCTGGACTCGCTCCAGTTCACCGTCATGCTCCACCTCGGGACGCTCGCCGCCCTGGTCGTCTACTTCTGGCGCGACTGGGTGCGGCTGGTCCCGGCGGGCGTCGCCGTGCTCCGGGACCGGTCGTTCCGCGGCGATCCGGACCGCCGGCTGGCCTGGCTCATCCTCGCATCGACGATCCCCGCGGCCGTCGCCGGTCTCCTGTTCAACGACGTCATCGAGAACCAGATCCGGCAGGTGGGGCTGGTGGCCGTCGCCCTGGTCATCGGAGCCGGGATCATCTGGGTCGCCGACCGCTGGGGGGCCAAGGACCGGGACCTGGACCGGCTCGGGTTCCTCGGCGCGGTGGGCATCGGCGTCGCACAGGCGATCGCCCTCGTGCCGGGCGTGAGCCGGTCGGGGATCAGCATCTCCGCCGGGCTCTTCCTGGGCCTCACGCGGGAGGCGGCCGCGCGGTACAGCTTCCTGATGTCGGCACCGATCATCGCCGGGACCGGCGCGTACGAGACCGTCAAGCTCATCCGCGGGGAGACCCCGGTGGCGATCGAGTGGGCCCCGCTCGCGGTGGGGATGCTCGCCGCCTTCGTCACGGGCCTCGTGGCGATCGGCTTCCTCCTGCGGTGGCTGCGGACGCATCGCATGACCATCTTCGTCGCCTACCGGCTCGTGCTCGCCGCGATCATCGTCGTCGCGGCCCTCGCGCGATGAGCCACTGCCGGGACGGCCGCCCCGACGCCTGCTCCGGCCGGCGGAGCCGTCGCGCGGGCCTCCGCACCGGCCATCTCGCGGGGCGCCCACGCCCGCGTGCTGGCTCCCGGAGACCGTCGCCGTGGAGGTGATGAAGCGGCTCCGGCAGCGGATGATCGCCGACCTCGTGGCTCAGCGCGACGTCCGGACGCAGCAGGAGATCGCCACGGCGCTCCGCGAGCGCGGCTACCGCGTCACGCAGGCGACGATCAGCCGCGACGTCGCGGAGCTGGGGCTCGTGAAGGTCGTCCGCGACGGCGTCCACGTCTACGCGCTCCCCGCGCGCCCCTCGGAGGCGGACGTCACCGGCGAGGACCGTCTCCGCTCGCTCCTGCGCGAGCTGCCGGTGGAGGTAGGGGAGTCCGGCTCCATGGTCGTCGTCCGCACCCTGCCGGGCTCGGCGCACCCGATCGCGGCGGCCCTCGATCGCGCCCGGTGGCCAGGCGTCGTCGGCAGCGTGGCAGGAGACGACACGGTCTTCATCGCGTGCACGGACACGGCCGCCCGTCGCCGGGTACGCGCCCGGGTCGTCCGGCTCGCCGGGTAGGCCGCCGGGCCGTCGCCCTCGCTGCGCCCAACCGCCGTGATCCGCGCTTTGCGTCGCGGGTCAGGTCCGGCTACCATACGCGGGCCGGACTCCCGGGCGCCGATGACGGCGCGCCCAGGGGTTCGTTCGCTGTCAGATGGACCCACGCACGGCCTCTGCCGGACGCCAGCCGCAAGGATCGACCGAGCCGTGAACAACAAGCCCACGTACGTCTCCCGCGAGGGCCTCGAGAAGCTCCGGGCGGAGCTCGACGAGATGATCGCCGTGAAGCGCCCCGAGGTCGCCGCTCGCATCAGCGAGGCGAAGGAGCACGGCGATCTCTCCGAGAACGCCGAGTACGAGGAGGCGAAGAACGAGCAGGCGTTCGTCGAGGGACGGATCGCCGAGCTCGAGCACAAGATCAAGAGCGCGGTCATCATCGACGAGGAACGCTCCACGGATCACGTGAGCATCGGGGCCACCGTGGAGGTGGACTCCGACGACGGCCCCATCGCATTCACGATCGTCGGCTCCACGGAGGCGCGCCCCGCCGACGGCCGCATCAGCAACGAGTCGCCCGTCGGGCGCGCACTGCTCGGCAGGAAGGTCGGAGAGAAGGTCGTCGTGAAGGTCCCAGCCGGCGACGTGGTGTACACGATCCGGTCGATCGGCTGACGCCGCCGACCCGGCCCCGGCGGGGCCGGAGAGGAGAGGACCCGCACATGTTCTGGGCCGACGAGCTCGCCGCCTCCGTCGACGGCCCGCAGGTCGTCAACGACTCCAAGACGCCGTCCGGGACGGTCCACGTCGGGAGCCTGCGCGGACCGGTGATCCTCGACGTCATCGTGCGCGCGCTGCGCGACCGCGGGGTCCCGACGACGCTGCTGTACGGCGTCGACGATCTCGACCCGATGGACGCCCAGGCGCTCCTCACGCCCGACGCGGTCGAGCGGGAGATGGGCCGCCCCCTGTCGCAGGTCCCGGACCCTGCCGGCGACTGCCACGCGTCGTACGCCCGCCACTTCGCCGGCATCTTCATCGACACGTTCGCCGGGCTGGGGATCCACCCCGACCGCTACTACTGGATGAGCGACATCTACCCGACCGGGCGGATGGACGGCTTCATCCGGACGGCCCTGGAACGGACCGGGATCGTCCGTGACATCTACCTCCGCGTCAGCAACGTCCAGCGCGCCGAGGGATGGCTGCCCGTCCACGTCATCTGCCCCGCGTGCGGCAAGGTGGGCACCACCATCGCGCGCGACTGGGACGGCGAGACGGTGGCCTACGCCTGTGAGCCGGACTACGTCACGTGGGCGCGGGGCTGCGGCGCCAGCGGCCGGATCTCGCCGTTCGGCGGCACGGCCAAGCTCCCCTGGAACCTCGAATGGGCGGCCCAGTGGAGCCTCTTCGGCGTGACGATCGAGCCATGCGGGAAGGACCTCGCCACGGCCGGGGGCTCGCGCGATCGGTCGGACACGCTCGCCCGCGAGGTCTTCGAGCGCGAGCCGCCGATCAACGTCCCGTACGAGTTCCTCAACATCGGCGGCCGGAAGATGTCCACGTCCAAGGGCCGCGGCGCCGCGGCGCACCGGATGGCCGAGGCGGTCCCGCCCGAGACGCTGCGCCTCCTCTTCCTGCGGCCGCGCCCCAACCAGGCGATCGAGTTCGACCCGGAGGGGACGGACGCCATCCCGCGCCTCTTCGACGAGCTCGACCGGCTGGCCGCGGTGACGGCCGGACGCGAAGTCAAGGGCGAGCTGCCCCCGCATCCCGACCGGATCTTCGCGCTGACCGAGGTCGACCCGTCCCTCGACCACAGCGCGTCGGCGGCGGCCTTCAGGCCCGCGTTCTCGCACCTGGCGCTGCTGGCGCAGATCCCCGGCGTGGACGTCCGCGCCCGAGCCGCCACGGAGAAGGGGAGCCCGCTCACCGAGCGCGAGGAGGCGATCGTCGACGAGCGCCTGCGGGCCGCACGGGCATGGCTCGATGCATACGCGCCGGCCGACGCCGTCCTCTCCGTCCGGACCGACGGCGTCCCGTCGCTGGCGGCGTCTCTGCCGGCGGACCAGCGCGCCTTCCTCGGGGCGCTGGCGACCGCGGCGGAGGGGCTGGGAGGCGCGTCGGGCGATGCGTGGCAGGCCGCCATCTTCGAGGCGGCTCGCCTCGCCGCGATCCCCGCCGGCCGCGCGTTCGCCGCGGTCTACGCCGCGTTCCTCGACCGCACCAACGGCCCGCGCGCGGGCTGGCTCCTCGCGGGGCTGGACCCCGGCTTCGTCGTCGCGCGGCTGCGGGCGGCCGCCACGGTGCCGGGCACGGAAGATGGGGCGGGCGCCGGGACAGGAGGCGATGCAGGCGCGGGAGGGACGTCATGAGCGTCGGCCTCCAGCGCCTCCGTGCGGAGCCGGACGTCATCCGGCGGGGTGCGATCGACAAGGGCGAGGATCCCGCGATCGTGGACCTGGCCCTCGCGCTCGACGAGAGGCGCCGCGCGCTGCTCGCCGAGGGCGACCGCCTCAAGGGGGAGCGGAACGCCGCGTCGAAGCGCGTCGGCGAGGCCGTCCGCGGCGGCGCGGACCCCGACGGACCGGAGGTGTCCGAGCTCAGGGCGGCCTCGGTGGCGGTCGGCGACCGGATCTCGGCGCTGGACCTCGAGGTGGCGGGCGTCGAGGCGGAGCTCGAGGAGGCGATGCTCCGCATCCCCAACCCGGCGGACCCGGACGTGCCGGTCGGGACCGCCGAGGACGACGTCACCGTGCGCACCTGGGGGGAGCTGCTGCCGCGCGTCGTCCCGCTCGCGGGCGAGGTCGGCGCGGACGCGGCGCCGGGCGGCGCGACGTGGGAGCGACTGCCGCACTGGGACGTGGCGGCTGGCCTGGGGATCTTCGAGCTGGAGCGCGGCGCCAAGATCGCGGGCTCCGGCTTCCCCGTCTACCGGGGCGCGGGGGCGGCCATGCAGCGCGCCCTCATCGACTTCTTCCTCCGCACCCACACCACGGAGAACGGCTTCACGGAGATCTGGCCGCCCGCGGTCGTGAACTCCGCCTCCGCACGTGGGACGGGGCAGATCCCCGACAAGGAGGATCAGATGTACGTCGTCACGCGCGACGACCTCTACCTGGTCCCCACGGCCGAGGTCCCGGTCACGAACCTCCACCGCGACGAGATCCTCGAGGCGTCGGACCTGCCGGTCCGGTACGCCGCCTACACGCCCTGCTTCCGCCGGGAGGCGGGCGCGGCCGGGAAGGACACCCGGGGGATCCTCCGCGTCCACCAGTTCGACAAGGTCGAGATGGTGCTCTTCGAGCGGCCCGAGGAGTCCGGCGACGCCCTCGAGTGGATGGTCGGCCGGGCCGAGGACCTCCTGCGGCGCCTGGGGCTCGCGTATCGCGTCCTGCTCATGGCCACGGGCGACATGGGGTTCGTCCAGGCGAAGAAGTACGACCTGGAGGTCTGGGCACCGGGCGTGGAGCGATGGCTGGAGGTCTCCTCCTGCTCCAACTTCCGCGACTACCAGGCCCGCCGGATGCAGATCCGATATCGCCCGGCCCCCGGCGCGAAGCCGGAGCTCGTGCACACCCTCAACGGGTCGGGGCTCGCGCTCGCGCGGGTGGTGGCTGCGATCCTCGAGACGTACCAGCGGCCCGACGGATCCGTGGACGTGCCCGACGCGCTCCGCCCCTTCATGGGCATCGATCGGATCGCCGCTCCGGGCACGTGACGGAGCACCCGACCGCGCTGCCGCACGCCGCGGGCACGCGCGCGGCGCGCGACGCGGGCGGCCTGCACCTGGTGACGCTCGCCGAGCGCCCGGACCTCGTGGACGCGCTTGACGACCACAACGGGGCGCCGTGGCCCGAGTTCATGCTCCACGACCCGGTCGTGAACGCGAACTGGCACCATCTCGAGGAGGAGTTCGCCGGATGGCAGCTCATGCTGCTCGAGCCCGACGGCCGGATCGCAGCGGCGGCGGCGTGCGCGCCGCTCGCGTGGGACGGGACGTCCGGGGGGCTCCCGGACGGATGGGACGACCAGTTCACGCGGACGGTCGAGCAGATACGGTCGGGCGCGGCCACCGACACCCTCGGGGCGCTCCAGATCGTGGTGGCCGACCGATGGCGCGGTGCCGGGCTCGCGGGCCGCATGGTCGCGGCGATGATGTCCGCCGGTCGTGCCGCCGGCCACCGGGCGCTCATCGCGTGCGTGCGGCCGACCGACAAGCACCGCTACCCGCTCGTCCCGATCGAGCGTTACGCCCGATGGACCCGCGCCGACGGCGAGCCGCTCGACGCCTGGATCCGCCTGCACGTGCGCCTCGGCGGCCGCATCGACCGCCCGGCACCCCGGTCGATGACGATGCGGGGCACGGTCGCCGACTGGGAGCGATGGACCGGCCTGACCTTCCCCGAGAGCGGCGAGTACGTCGTGCCGTTCGCCACCCGGACCGTCTCGATCGATCGCGAGGCCGACACCGGGACGTACTTCGACGAGAACGTCTGGGTCGTCCACGACCTCTCTTGACGGACGCGCCGGACAGGACCATGGTTAGGGCGTCCGGCGGCGGCCGGCCGTGCGTCCCCCGATCGAAAGGGGCGAGATCGGGTGACGGGCCCGCGAGTGCTCGTCGCGTATGGGAGCCGCAACGGCTCCACGGCGGAGATCGCGCAGGCGATCGCCGCGCGTCTGCGCACCCGGGGCCTCGCGACGGACCTTCTCCCTGCCGGATCCGTGTGCGACATCGGCCACTATGACGCCGTGGTCGTGGGCTCCTGCGTCTACATGCTCCGCTGGCACCCTGACGTGGTCGCGTTCCTCCATGCGCACGAGCGCGCGCTCGCCACCCGCGATGTGTGGCTCTTCCAGAGCGGCCCGCTCGACGATCTTGCGGAGACGCGGGACCGCCCGCTCTCGGTCCCCATCCAGCAGATCGCCGACCGGATCCGCATCCGCGAGCACGTGATCTTCGGCGGCCGCCTGGCGGACGGGGCGGCCGGGGCGCTCGAGAGCCTGTTCTCTCTCGGCGGCCTCGCGGGCGACCATCGCGAGTGGCCGCGCATCCTCGCCTGGACGGACGGCGTCGCGGCGCAGGTCGCCCAGCGGAGGGCAGTGCTGGTCCTCGTGCCTGCCTGAGGCCGGGGAGTCCGGGCGAGCGCTATCCTTCCCCGGGACCGCGGAGGGGTGCCGGAGCGGTTGATCGGAGCGGTCTTGAAAACCGCAAGCCTTCGGGCTCGTGGGTTCGAATCCCACCCCCTCCGCCACGGCCGGACGACCGGTCGGCATGGACGGCCGGCCCGGTCGAGCCGCGTCGCCACATCGGACAGACCGTGGCCGAATGTCCCGGGCCGGATACGGAGCCGACCATGATCCGTGAGATCGATCACGTGCTCATCGCCGCCGCGGACCCGGCAGCGGCCGCGGCCGATCTCGGCGGCGCACTCGGACTCGCGTCCGCCGGCGGCGGGGTCCACGAGGCGATCGGCACCTGCAACGCCCTCCTGAACCTGGGCGGACCCTACCTGGAGCTCATCGGGCTGATGGACGCCGAGCACGGCACACGCGCCCGGGCTCTCGGGCACCCGATCGGGGCGGCCGTGGTGCGGGCGCTCGACTCGATCGCGGCAGGAGCCTGGAGCCGACGCGATCGCCCCGCGTCGGACTGCGCGTACGTGACCGTGGCGCTCCGCTCCGACGACGTCGCGGGCGACGTCGCGCGCCTCCGACGCCTCGCGCGGCCCCACGCCCTGTCGCTCTCCGAGGTCGTACGGCGCCGACCGGACGGCTCGACGATCCGATGGCCGGTGGCGTTCCCGGATCGCCTCGGCCCCGACCGACCGCCGTTCCTCATCGAGCACGCACCCGACGAGCCCGAGCGGGCGGCCCGGGTGCGGGGCGGCGGGCCGCGCCTGCACACGCTGGGACTCGTGGTGCCCGACCCCGCATCGATCGCGCGCGGATGGGACGCCGTCCTTGGGCTGGCCGGATGGACGAGGATGGCGGCGGGGACCGCCGTCGGCCCGGTCCTCACGCTTGCGGTGGGCGAGCATGTCGTCGCGCTCTCGGGCGGGGGCGGGCCCGCGAGGCCGACGACGTCCGCGACGCCGACGACGTCCGCGACCATCCGCCTCGTCGATCCAGCCGGCGGCAGGCAGCGCGTCGTCGAGCGCGGGGGCGTCGTCCTCGCCGTCGGCTGACCGGGTGGCCGCGGGGGCTACGACGCGGCCGAGGCCGCCGCCTGTGACGGGTCCACGCCGCCACCCACCTTCGCGGCCTCGCCGGGCGGCGGCGACGGAGCCGCGGCCTCCTCGGGCGACATCCCTGCCGAGCGCCGGAAGACGTAGCGGAACCCGTCGCGGGCCGCGGCGGCCAGAGGCATCGCGAGGACGGCGCCGAGCGGCCCGAGCAACGCGAGCATCGCGAGGATGAGGACGATGACGAGCGCCGGATGGAGGTCGAAGCGGCGCCCCTCGATCCGCGGCACGAGCACCTGGCCCTCGATGAACATGATCACGACGTAGAGCACGAGCACCGCGATGAAGGCAGCGGGGCTGAGGGTCGCGGCGAACACGAGCGCTGGGACCAGCGCGATGTAGGGGCCGAACGTGGGGATGAGCTCGGAGACGGCCGCCACCAACGCGAGGAACGCGGCGAAATCCGCGAGCCCGGGGTCCACGACGACGCTCAGGGCCATGAGCCCGATGAACGTGATCGCGCCGAGCCAGACCATGAGGATCGCCTCGACGCGGATGTACGTCGCGAGGTTGTCCACCCCGATGCCGGTCAGCGTCACGACATCGGCGCGCCACCTCTCCGGGACGACCGCGCGGGCGCCGCGGCCCAGGCGCGGGAGATCCGCGAGCACGTAGAACATGAAGAACGGCAGGATCATGCCGAGCGAGACGATCGGCCCCACCAGGGCGAACAACCCCTCGACGAGGGCGGCCAGGAGCGCTCCCACGTTGACGCTCGAGCTGGCGGCCTCCAGCTCTCGGAAGAGGTCGGCGACGGCGTCCTTGATGGGTCCGGGCAGGGCCGACGAGGCGACGCCGTCGCGGATCGACGCGAGGAAGGCGTTGATCGCCGAGATGAACTCCGGTCCCTGCTGGAGGACGGCCGTCACCACGACGGTGGCGAACACGAGGGCCGCGAGCCCGAGCGCGATGAGCGCGAGCACCGACGCCACGCCGCGATTGAGCCCGCGCCGCGACAGCCACGTGACGAGGGGGTCGAGGACGAGGACGAGGATCAGCCCGATGACGAACTGCGCGAGCGTCGGCCCGGCGAGGTAGCCGAAGAGCAGCACTGCGATGACGCCCGCGGCCGCCACGAGGGCCGGCCGGCTCGGCATCGTCATCGCCTGCCACCGATCGGGCAGGCCGAAGCCTGCGACGGGTCCGGTCATCTCGTCCTCCCTCCCGCCACGTGAACTGGCAGCTCCTCCGGCGCGTGGGGTCCCCGCCATGCGCCGCATCAAAGGGACCGCGCCGTGATCCGGCCGGAGCCGATCGCGGCGAGCAACGCCTCGTAGTCCGCGCGGTTCTGGTCCGCGTACGCAGCCGCGAAGTCGGCGACCGCCTCGTCGAACCGATCGCTGCCGCCCAGGTAGCCCGCGATCGCGATCCGGTCCCCGGAGCGGGCGTGCGCGCGAGCCAGCGCCTCGCCGCACAGCCAGACGTACAGGCCAAGGCCGCGACGGGACATCCGGGCGAGGTCGGCCGACCACTTCATGTCCGTGAGCTGGCGGACGTAGAAGTGGCGGCCGCTGCGCCCGCGGACGTGGCCCAGGAAGATGTCGCCGGTGGCCTGCATCAGCTGCTGGCCGTCCACCACGCGCTGGCCCGGCGTCGCTTTCCGGCTCTTCGGCAGGTGATCCTCGAGCGCGGAGCGCCGCGCCTCCTTCAGCTGCAGGAAGAACGGGTCCGCGTCATCGCGGCCGGTGTAGAAGGCGACGAAGGCGGTCAGGCCCACGCTTCCCACGCCCACGACCTTATGGGCGACGTCCGCGAGCGTGTACCGCGCCAGGATCGCCTGGTACGAACGCGGGAGCGATGGCGGGTACCGGGTGAGGATCTCCCGGACCGTCTCTTCGTGCTCCGGCGACAGCCGCGCGATCACCGGCGGCTCGTCGACGAAGCGCCGCGTGCCGTCCCGGACCTCCGTGAGCTTCTGCAGCGAGCGGAAGCGGTCGCGCTGACCCGCGTCGGCGATCATCTGCTGCACCTCGTCGCGCAGCGTCTCGTCGGGCATCGCGTCGCGGAGCTTCTCCACGTCGATCCGCGCGTACCACGCGCCGAGATTGGTCTGCTCCGCAAGGTCGCGCATGCGGTCGCGGTAGCCGCGGACGGCGGCCAGCGTCGCGCGACGCACGTACGACTCGGGGCGTCCGATCTCCCGCGTCGCGATCGTCACGCTCGCCGCGAGCCGCTTGACGTCCCACTCCCACGGTCCCGGCAGGGTCTCGTCGAAGTCGTTGACGTCGAAGACCAGTCGGCGGTCCGGCCCCGCGTACGCCCCGAAGTTCATGAGGTGGGCGTCGCCGCAGAGCTGGACCGTGAGCCCGCTGACCGGACTGTCGGCCAGGTCCGCCGCCATGATCGCCGCGGCCCCTCGGTAGAAGGCGAACGGCGACGCCGCCATCCTGCCGTACCGGATCGGGATGAGCTCGGGCACGCGCTCCTGCGCCTGTCGCTCGAGGATCTCGACCGGGTCCATCCGGTCCGTACGAGCGCGCCACTCTGCGTGGCTCGACCGCGGGGCCACGGCGCGCGCCGCCCGGCCACGGGCGACCCGCTCCGCGAGGGTGGTGGCCGCGGTCGAGGCGAGCGAGCCGGCCCCGTCGAGCGTGACGACAGCGGCACCCGGGCGTCGCCCGGCCCGCTCGCTCGCCTGGTCGGCCTTCGTCACGGGGTCCCGTGTCATGTGGTCACCTCTCCGGGCCGGCGATCGCCGCCGCTCGCCATCTCCCTCAGCTCAGCGGTCGTCGGAAGGATCGACTCGCCCCGACGCGCACCCTTGAGGACGATCCAGGCGACGGGGATCGGCACGAACCAGTAGTAGATCCGGTAGAGGAAGACGCCCGCGGCGATCGCGGGATTCGCCGCGCCGCCGGCGAGGGCCGACAGCAGGGCGATGAACATGACCTCGGGGATCCCGGCGCCACCCGGCGCGATCGGCAGGATCATCACGACCATCACGACGCAGTACACGGCGATGATCCGGCTCGTCGGGACGGTCGCCTCGTCCACGCCCACCACCCGGAGCGCCGCGACCAGCACCACGATCCACGCCACCTGGGCGAGGAGCGCGAGGAGGATCCCGGCGAGGCCGCGCCGGCGGATGACTGCTCCGAGCTGGTCCCGGAAGTGCATGACCGACCGCTCGACGTGCGGGCCACCCTGACGGCCCACGAGGGCGAAGAGCCGGTCCGCGACCCGCTGGCCCGTCCGGCCGATCCACGATGCGATCCGCTCCGAGCGGACGATCGCGATGATGACGCCCATCACGAGCACGGCGATGCCCGCGCAGCCGAGCGCGAGCGCCCACGCGATCGTCGGCACCCGCTCGCCGAGCGCGCCCCCGGCCGCCAGGAGCACCAGCGCGCCGAGGGGCAGGCAGAGGATGCTCAGCGTGTTCGTGATGCCGTACAGGGCGATCCCGGACGTGGCCGCCACGTTCGTGATGCCCCACCCGCGCATGACCATCCACAGGACGCCCATGTTCCACGGGCCGAAAGGGATGCTCGAGCCGATCCCGGAGAGGATGAGCCAGGACCGCGTCCCCCGGAGGGCCGAGAGCCCCTCGACGAGCGCCATGAGCACGAGCCCCGCGAGGAACCATCCACCGAACCCGAGCGCGGTCATGAGGACGATCTGGGCGGGGTCGAGCTCGGCGAAGGCCGCGATGACCTCCGAGTAGTCGATCGACTGCGGGAGGATGACGCCGAACACCACGACGAGCATCGCCACGATGAAGCCGGCCCGCAGGATCGTCCCCCGGCGACCGGGCGACGCGGATGGCGCGCCCGTCGCAGCGACCGGTGCGTCCCGGGCGTCGCGCGGGCCGGGTGCCTCCGCCGCCTCCGGGGTGTGTTCGTCGGCCATGCCGGCCTCCCTCGCCGATGCCGCGCGTCCCCGCGGTTCGCGAAAGGATAGGGCCTCTGGCGGACCGGCCGCGCGTGCACCGGGACGATGGTCCCCGGCCGCATCGGACGTCCGGGCCGTGCCGCGACGTGGCACCGCGGTGCACGCTCGTGCGCGCGGAGGCTTTCTGTGCCACCCTTCGGGGCCGACGCCCCCGCATAGAGGACATCGCCCGTCAGCATGCGCACCCGATCCCGGCTCGTCGCCTCCGCGGTCGCCGCGGTCATGACAGCCACGATGCTCGCGACGTCGGCCCTCCCGGTCCGGGCGGCGAACAAGCCTCCCGTGCAGAAGGCTCAGCCGACGCAGCAGGACGCGTACGTCCCCGGCCGGGCGATCACCGTGAACACGGACGTGCTGTCCGCGTCGGGGATGCCGGCATGGGCGATCGACCAGTACCTCGCCGCACACACCCCGCTCCCGCCCCTCGGCACGGCGTTCCTCGCCGCCGAGCGGGACTACGGCGTGAACGCGATCGTGCTCGTCGCCATCGCGATGCACGAGTCCGGCTACGGCAGGTCGGAGATCGCCCGGATCAAGAAGAACCTCTTCGGCTACATGGCCTTCGACCGCGACCCGTTCAAGTGGGCCGCGACGTTCAGCACCTACGCCGAGGGCGTGGACGTCGTCGCACGGTACATCCGCGACGGGTACCTCGTCCCCGGAGGCAGCTTCTACACCGGATTCCGGACGCTGCGCTCGATGAACCTCGCGTACGCGTCATCGCCCGTCTGGCAGTACGGCGTGGTACGCCACGCGAACTGGCTCATCGACGAGGTGCCCACGCTCGCGATGCGCAAGCTGCGGTTCGGCGCGGTCCGGCTCCCGGACGCGATGCGCGCCGCGGCGGTCTCGGACATCGCGGTCCGGTGGACGGCGGTCAAGGGCGCGGGCATCCCGGCCGGCATCCGCTTCTCGACGAGGTGGACCCCCGTCTCGATCGTCGAGACGGCCGTCGCGCTGCCCCGCAGGCCCGCCGAGCCCGCGTGGAGCCGGGTCGCACGTGCCGCCTCGATCCCGGGCACGCTGACGCTCTCGGTGCGGGCGCCGGTGCAGCCGGGGCTCTGGCGCCTGGACCTCGATCCCCGCGACTCGGACGGCACGGAGCTGCCCGCGGCCGACCACCCGCGCATCGCCTCGTCGATGGTCCGGGTGTACGCGCGAAGCGAGGCGGTGCTCGCCCTGGGCCGCGGCGATGACGACACCCTCATCGCGACGGTCAGATCCTCCGGGCCGGGCACCATCCGGGCGGCGGCCGAGGAGCCGGTCCAGGAGCTGGAGGCGTGGGCGATCCCGCTCGACGACGCCGCACCCGCCGTGCGGCTCGCCTCGGTGCGGGTGGCCGACGCGATCGGACCGGCGGCGGTCCCGCTGAAGGTGCCCCTCAGGAAGGCGACCCTGCCCGCCCTCGTCGTCCTCCGACTGAACGGCTCCTCGGCGAGCAGGATCGTGCCGGCTGTCGTCCTCGTCCGGCGCAGCACCTCCGGCAAGGCGGTGGTCACGACACCGTGGATCGTGGATCCGCGCACGTCGCAGGTCGTGGGCCGGCCCGCCTCGGAGCCGGCGCCCGTGGACATCGTCGGGACGGAGACGCCCGGGACCTTGGCCGTGCGCGTCTCCGCGAAGGCAGTGGACCTGATCGCCACGCCGCTCCCCGACGCGTCGCCCACGCCCGCTCCGTCGCCGACGCCGTCGGGCGTCTTCGCCGCGGAGGCATCGCCCGGTGCCGCGTCGCCGTCGCCAGCGCCTTCCGCGGCCCCGTCCGAGCCCGCGGTGGAGATGAGCGGGAGCCGCGTCATCGTCCGGACGATCGCGGTCGGCGGGCCGGCTCGGCCCACGCTCGTCGGCCCGTACATCCCCGCCCACGCGACGGGCGCGCTGCAGCTCCCGATCGACGGCCTGGCGCCGGGCATCCGCCTGGTCGTCGCGTGGCTCCAGCCGGAGGGAGGGCAGCCGACCCCGTTCTGGGTCGGCTGGCTGGAGGTCCTCGGCGACCCGGAGTGAGCGTCGCGGCGACGATCGCCGCCCGCACGCCCGGCCCCCTCGGGCCCACCGCGTCCTCGCACCTCGCCCGGAGTCCCTCGCGCGTTTGACACGCCCGAGCCGGCGCCCATAGACTCCCGCCACATCGCGAAGAACGGGCTGTGAACGGGACGAGTACCCGTCGCGGCGTCGGCAGAGAGACCCGGCGGCTGGTGGAAGCCGGGGCGACGACGGCGGCGAATGGACCCGGGAGCCTCCGGACCCAACGGACGGTGGTCGCACCGCCGCCCCAGTAGGCTCCGGCGCAGAGCGCCAGCGATAGAGGGCAGCGCCGATCGGACGGGGGCATCGCCGCCGGGCTCGTCGGTCACGGAGAGCGGCGTCGCAGGACGCCGAATGCGGGTGGCACCGCGGAGGGCACGGCCTTTCGTCCCGGAGGACGGAGGGCTTTTTTCATGCGCCGTGCGTGCGGCGCCTGCAGGTCCGGAGGGATGGTCGATGCCGGTCACGAACCCGCTCAGCCTCGCCGAGGTGCGCCGGCTCGCCGCGGGTGCGGACACCGTCCTCCTGCGGGCCGGACGCGACGCGGACCTCGAGACGCCGATCGGCGCGTTCATGCGCCTCGACGACGGCGGCCCGGCCTATCTCCTTGAGAGCGTCGAGGGCGGCGAGCGTCTCGGCCGCTACAGCTTCTTCGGCGTGGGCCCGCGGCGGATCCTCACCGCGGACCTCGACGGTGCGCGGGTCCAGGCGCGGCCGGTGGAGGAGGCCCGGTGGGATGCCTCGCTGCCGGTGGAGAGCCTGCCGTCCGCCGACCCACTCGACGCGCTCCGGCGGTTCGTCCCCCGGCGCCGGGTCGAGCCCCTCGCCGGCATGCCCCGGTTCATCGGCGGTGCGGTCGGTGCGCTCGCGTACGACGCCGTCTCCGTCTTCGAGCCGACCGTCCCGCTGCCCGAGCGAGACCCCGTGGGCGTCCCGCTGGCGACCTTCCTCGAGTCCGACCTCGTCCTCGTCTTCGACCACCTCACGCACACCCTGTCGGCGATCGCGGCCCTGCACACCGAGGCGCCGCGGATCGAGGAGCGGTACCGCATCGCCGAGCGGGCGATCTGGGACGCCCTGGAGCGGACCGGCCGGCCTGTCGCGGCGGAGTCGTCCTTCCGTGGCCCCGAGGCGGAGGCGCCGGAGACGGCCGGCGGACCCCCCGGTGCTGCGGCGGGCGGCTCGGCGTCCACCGGCGACCGGGATCCGGACGCCGAGGCGGGCGAGGGTCGTGCGAGCCTCGGCCGGGCGGCATACGAGCACGCGGTCGTCGTCGCCAAGGAGGCGATCGCATCGGGGGAGGCGATCCAGGTGGTCCTCGCCCGGCGCCAGACGGTCGACCTGCCGACGGGGCAGGACGGACGACCCGTGGACGGCCTTGCCGTCTACCGGGCGCTCCGGCGCGTGAACCCGAGTCCGTACCTGTTCTTCGTGCGGACACCGTCGTTCGACGTCGTCGGCGCGAGCCCGGAGCTCCTCGTCCGCGTCACCGGTCGGAAGGTCGCCACGCACCCCATCGCCGGCACGCGGCGTCGCGGTGCCGACGACGCGGAGGACCGCCGGCTCGCGGAGGAGCTCCAGGCCGACCCCAAGGAGCGCGCCGAGCACGTCATGCTCGTGGACCTGGGCCGCAACGACCTCGGGCGCGTCGCGGAGCCCGGGAGCGTGGCCGTCACGAAGTACATGGAGGTCGAGCGGTACAGCCATGTCCTCCACCTCGTCAGCCATGTCGAGGCCAGGCTCGCGAACGGGCGCGACTCGCTCGACGCCCTGCGGAGCGTCTTCCCGGCCGGGACGCTCACCGGCGCGCCCAAGGTCCGCGCGATGCAGCTCATCGCGCGTGCCGAGGGGGAGCGCCGCGGGCTCTACGGCGGCGCGGTCGGGTACCTCGGATACGACGGGGACCTCGACACGGCGATCACCATCCGCAGCGCGGTCCTCACGAACGGGCTGGCGCACATCCACGCCGGCGCGGGCATCGTGAAGGGGAGCGAGCCCGTGTCCGAGTTCCGCGAGACGGAGGCCAAGGCGGCCGCGATGCGGCGGGCCATCGAGGCCGCGGGAGCCGCCGCCGCGAACGTCGCCGCCACGACGACCGCCGAGACGGGGGCCGCAGCGGCGACCGCGACCCTCGGCGCCGACGGCGGCGCGGTCGCCGGGAGGGTCGCCGGCGGGGAGGCTGCGTCGTGATCCTCGTCATCGACAACTACGACTCGTTCACCTTCAACCTGGTGCAGGCGCTCCAGGCGGCGGGCGCGGACGTGGTCGTCCTTCGCAACGATGCCATCGACCGGGCCGGGATCGAGGCGCTGGCCGACGACCCGGGAGCGAGCCTGCACGGCATGGTCATCTCGCCGGGTCCGGGAGACCCCGACGACGCCGGGGTCAGCGTGGAGGCCATCCGGGTCGCGGCGGAGCGGGGGATCCCGGCGCTGGGCGTCTGCCTCGGGATGCAGTCGATGGGGGCCGCCTTCGGCGCCGCGATCGTGCGCGCGCCGACCCTCGTCCACGGCGAGGCCTCGCCCGTGACTCACGACGGCCGCGGCCTCCTCGCGGGGCTGTCGCCCGGGTTCATGGCGGCCCGCTACCACTCGCTCGCGGTGGACCCGGCGACGCTGCCTGCCGAGTTCGAGGTCAGCGCGACCGCGGAGGACGGGAGCGTGCTGATGGGGATGCGCCACCGGAGCCTCCCGCTGGAGGGCGTCCAGTTCCACCCAGAGTCCGTGCTCACCCCGGAGGGACCGCACCTGCTCGCGAACTTCCTCCGCCAGGCCGGCGAGGGCGAGGCATCCGTCCTCGACGCCGCCACGGGAACGTTCGCGACCCGCGGCCTCACGGACCCGGCGTCGGCCGAGGAGCCCGGCCCCCACGACCTGCCGGCCGGGCCGGAGCTGGCACCGGCGACCACGGCGGCGCCGGCGACCACGGCGGCGCCGGCGGCCGAGACCGCGGCGGCGGCCGAGGCGATCTCCCATGCACTCCATCGTGTCGTGGAGGGCGGGACGCTCTCGTTCGATGAGGCCCGCGCGGCCATGGGAGCGGTCATGGACGGTGCCGCGACACCGTCGCAGCTCGCGGCCCTCCTCGTCGCGCTCCGGATGCGCGGGGAGACCGTTGACGAGCTCGCCGGCTTCGCCGCGGCGATGCGGGACCGCGTCGTCCGCGTGGACGCGCCCCCGGGGACCGTGGACACGTGCGGCACCGGGGGCGACCGGAGCGGGACGTTCAACATCTCGACGACGGCCGCCCTCGTGGTCGCGGCGGCCGGCGTCCCGGTCGCCAAGCACGGGAACCGCGCGATCACCTCGCGCTCCGGCTCCACCGACGTCCTGGACGCCCTCGGCATCCGCATCGACCACGACGCGGACTCGGCCGCGGCGGCGCTGCGGACGGACGGGTTCGCGTTCCTGTTCGCGCCCGCGTTCCATCCCGCGATGCGCCATGCCGGGCCCACCCGTCGCGAGATCGGGGTGCGGACGGCATTCAACCTCCTGGGTCCCCTCACGAACCCGGCCGGCGCGCGCCGCCAGGTGATCGGGGTGGGTGCCGCCGACGCGGCGCCGCGGCTCGCGGAGGTCGTGGCGAGACTGGGCACCGATCGCACGCTGCTCGTGCACGGCGCCGGGATCGACGAGATCCCGCTCGACGGGACCGGCGTGCTCTACGACGTGAGCATGGCGGGGGTCGCGCGCCGGCAGGTGGACGCGATCGCGCTGGCCGCGCTCGGCATCACTCCCGCGGCGACCGCCGACCTCGCCGGTGGCAGCCCGGAGGAGAACGCGGCACTCGTCGAGGCCGTCCTCGGCGGCGAGCGCGGCCCGCGCCGGGACGTGGTCCTCCTCAATGCCGCCGCGGCCCTGGTCGCGGCCGGGCGGGTCCCCGATCTCCGCGAGGGCGTCGGGCTGGCCGCCGCGACGATCGACGCAGGCCGCACGGCGGACCTGCTGGGTCGCCTGCGTGCAGCCCGCCGTGTCCACGAGGACGCCCGGGCCGTGGCCGCCGCCGACGCTGTCGCCGCCGGCGCGCCGAGCGGGGAAACGGCCGCCGGCCCCGCCCCCGCCAGCCTGTCCGCGCCGGCAGGCCCTTCGATCGGAGCGCCCCGGTGACCGCGCGCGTCACCCCGCCGCGACCCCGACGCACGCCGGCCCGCCCGCCGGCGCAGGCCGCCTCCGCGAACGGCCGGCGGGATGTCGTCGCCGAGATCGCCGCACGCCGCGCGGCGGACATCGCGGCCGAGCTCGGCGACGCCCGCCTCCGCGACCTCGTCCGCGCTGCGTCGGCGGCCCCCGCGCCCCGCCCCGTCGCGGAACGGCTCGCCGCCCCGGGGTGCCACGTCATCGCCGAGGTCAAGCGCCGCTCGCCGTCGGCGGGTGCGATCGCCGCGCCCGGTGACGACCCGGTCGCCCGCGCGCGTGCCTACGTCGCGGGCGGCGCCGCGATGGTCAGCGTCCTCTGCGAACCCAACTGGTTCGGCGGGTCCGTGGACGACCTCCGCGCGGTGCGTGCGGCGATCCCGGCACCCGTGCTCGCCAAGGAGTTCGTCGTGGACGAGCGGCAGATCCCGCTGCTCCGCGCCACAGGCGCCGACGCCGTGCTGCTGCTCGCCGTCCTGCACCCGGCCCGGCGCCTCGCCGCGCTCGTCCGCCTGGCGCGCGACCTCGGGCTGGAGCCCCTGGTCGAGGTGCATGGACCCCGCGAGATGGACCGGGCGCTCGCATCGGGCGCCCGCCTCATCGGCGTGAACAACCGCGATCTCCGCTCGCTCGCGGTGGACCCGGAGACGGCGTCCCGGCTCCGGACGCTCATCCCCGGGGACCGGATCGCCGTGGCCGAGTCCGGCGTCCGCGAGCCGGCGACGGTCGCCACGTGGCGCGCCCTCGGGTACGACGCCGCCCTCATCGGGGAGGCGCTCGTCCGCTCGGTGGATCCCGCGGCGACCGTGCGCGCATTCGTCGCCGCGGGTGCCGTCCCGATGGACCCGGGGGCGCAGGATCGCGCACCCTTCGTGAAGATCTGTGGGGTGACCGACGAGGAGGGCGCGCTCGCCGCCGTCCGTGCCGGCGCCGACGCGATCGGCCTCAACGTCGTCGCCGGGACGCCGCGCGCGCTCGCTCTGGCAGAGGCGGCACGCCTCGCCGCGACGGTCCGCGCCGCAGCACCCGCCCCGCCCGCGATCGTCCTCGTGACCGCGGACATCGCCCCCGACGAGCTCGCCGCGGCCGTCGCCGCGACCGACCCCGACGCGATCCAGCTCTGCGGCTCTGAGCCCTCGTCGGCGATCGCCACCGCGCCGCGCCCGGCCTGGCGAGTCGTCCACGTCGCGCCGGACGCCGACGATCCGGCTCCGGCCATCGCCGCCGCGCGCGCCGCGCTCGACGCCGGGGCATCCCGCGTCCTCGTG
>JAKOQS010000169.1 GCA_029778235.1 Chloroflexota bacterium
ATGTCCTCAACGCCGAGGTCGCCGGTGCCTCGCTCGTCGCGATGGCCCTGGCGATCGGCCTGCGCGTCGTCGCCGGGCCCACGCTCGGGCGGCGCGCCACCGTGGCCTGGCTCGTCGTCGCGGCGGCCATGCTCGGCCTCGTCGCCAACATCCAGACCTACACGTTCTTCGCCGGCATCACGATCGCCCTCGCCTGGCTCGCCGCGATCGGCCTGATGCGCAGCCGATCGCGCGCCCTGCTCATCGCCACGGCAGCACTCGTCGTCGTGACCCTCGTCGCCGGGTCGCGGGTCTCCGCGGCGATCGGCGGGCTGGCGACGTTCGGCCTGCTCGTCCTGTGCACGCTGCCGGGAATCTGGGCGGTCGCGCGGTCGCAGTGGCGGCTGCTGGTCGCTCCCGCCGTGGTCCTCGTCCTGTTCGCGGTTCCGCAAGCGCTCATCGTCGCCCGCGGCATCCTCGACAAGGACCCGTTCCTGACCTACCGGCAGGATGCGTCCCAGCTGCTCGGTGTGCCGTGGTGGGCGGCGCTCGTCTCGTCCGCCCCGGTCATCGCGGTGTGGCTGTTCGCCGTCCTCGCTGAGCGGGGCACCGGCGAGCGCTCGGTTCCCGTCCGCGCCGGACTCGCGGCCCTGGCCTTCGCGACGCTCATGCTGACGTTCAACGACTGGTGGGGCTTCGCCCAGGAGCCGTACCGCCTGTGGCTGGCGATGATGATGCAGTCGCTGCTGCTCCTCGCCCCGATCGTCGCCCTGAGCATCGCCCGGCTGCGGGAGCGTCCCGCGGCTGCGCGGTCGCCGTGGGTCGTCGCCGCGGCGGGAGCGGCCGTCGTCCTGGTCGGCCTGTCGGTCCTGGACTTCGGCGCCTTCCGCGCGTACGTGAAGGACTCCGGCGTCGTCCGCTTCGACGCCGCCCGCTATGCCGCCATGGCGACGCTCACCGAGCAGACGACCGGTCTGATCAGCGGCGGCCCGTGCGTCGACCCGCAGGAGTTGAAGGTCGCCACGCGCAAGCCGGTCGCGTACTACAACCAGGGCATCGCGTGGCCGGACAACAAGGCGGCGATCGACGCGGTCGTCAGCGACTGGCGGTCAAACGCGTTCAACCCGGACGCACTCCGCGCGGCGAAGGTGGGCTACCTCGTCACCGACAGCGCGTGCGGCACGACCTGGCCGGTCGAGGGGACCATGGGCGTCGCGAAGGCCGGCTCCCTGGACTATGCCGACGACGCCGGGTCCGGCACCCTGACCCTCTGGCGCATCCTGACCTAGCCCTCCCGCCGCGCCGCAAGGGAGAAGTGCAGGCGCCGGCCGAGCGTGCGGAC
>JAKOQS010000170.1 GCA_029778235.1 Chloroflexota bacterium
CCCGCGCACGGCGCCTGGATCGCCCGCGACGACGAGGTCCTGTTCGGTCCGCTCAGCCGCACGCTCTCCCCCGCGGCCGCGGGCCTCTTCCGGCACGGCGAGCTGCGCATCCCCGACGGGGAGGTCGAGACGTTCGCGGCCGGCTACCTGCCGCAGCTGCGGCGCGCGGTCGCCGTCGAGGTGGGCGACGGCGTCGTCCTGCCCGAGCCGGAGCCGCCGCGCCTGCTGTGCCGGGTCGACTTCAGCGAGCGCGCCGCCGGCGTCCGGTGGGGTTTCCGCTACCGCACCGGGGCGACGATCCGCGACGTCGGCCTCGCCCCGGAGCCGGGCGTGGCCCGCGACCGCGTCGCCGAGTCCCGGCTCGCCGAGGCCGTGCCCCGCGGGCCGTGGGTCGAGGCGGGCCTCACCGGCGCCGAGCTGCGCCCCGCCTTCCTGACCGGCCGCCCCCTCATCTCGTTCGTCACCGAGGTCCTGCCGGTGCTGGAGGAGCGCGACGACGTCCTCGTCGACCTGAACCGCGAGGCCCCCGTCTTCACGCCGGCCGAGGGCGACCCCGTCGTCCGGCTCTCCGTCGGCGAGGCGGAGGCGGGCGACTGGTTCGACCTGCACGTCGAGGTCACCGTCGGCGACGAGAAGGTGCCGCTGGCCGAGCTCCTCTCCGCGCTCGCCGCCGGGGACGACCACCTGATGCTGGACTCCGGCACCTGGTTCTCCCTCGACGCCCCCGAGCTCGCCGAGCTGCGGACCCTCGTCGAGGAGGCGAGGCTGATCGTCGACGGCGACGGCGACACCTTCCGGCTGCGGCCCGAGCACGCGGGCCTGTGGGAGGAGCTCGTCTCGCTCGGCGTCGTCACGGAGCAGGCGGAGTCGTGGCGGTCCGCCGTCGGCGCCCTGCTCGACCCGGCGTCGCTGCCCGAGGTCCCCATTCCCGACGGGTTGGAGGCGGAGTTGCGCCCCTACCAGGCCACGGGCTTCGAATGGCTGAGCTTCCTCCTCTCCTCCCGGCTCGGAGGCATTCTCGCCGACGAGATGGGCCTCGGCAAGACGGTGCAGGCGCTGGCGCTGGCGCTCTCGGCGAAGGAGCGCGGCGCGCTGAGGGGGCCGGTCCTCGTGGTGGCGCCGACGTCGGTGATCGGCACCTGGTCGGCCGAGGCCGCGAAGTTCGCGCCGAGCCTGAACACCGTCGCGGTGACCGCGACCGCCGCGAAGCGGGGCGAGCCGCTGGCCACGAGCATCGACGGCGCGGACGTCGTCGTCACGTCCTACACGCTGCTGCGGCTGGAGTCCGACGAGTACCGCGCGCTCGACTGGGGCGCCGTCCTGCTCGACGAGGCGCAGTTCGTGAAGAACCACGCGTCGAAGGCGTATCAGGCGGTGCGGAAGCTGAACGCGGGCGTGAAGATCGCGCTGACCGGCACGCCGCTGGAGAACAACCTGATGGACCTGTGGTCGCTGCTGTCGATCACCGCGCCCGGCCTCTTCCCGGACCCGAAGGCGTTCACCACCGCGTTCCGGCGCCCCATCGAGGCCGGCGACACGGAGGCGCTCGGCAGGCTCCACCGCCGCATCCGCCCGCTGATCCTGCGCCGCACGAAGGCGGCCGTCGCGGCGGAGCTGCCCGAGAAGCAGGAGCAGATCGTCCCCGTCGAGCTTTCCCCCGGGCACCGGCGGCTCTACGACCGCCACCTCGCCCGGGAGCGCCAGAAGGTACTCGGCCTGCTCGGCGACCTCGGCCGCAACCGCATCACGATCCTGCGCTCGCTCACGCTGCTGCGCCAGCTCAGCCTCTCGCCCGCGCTGATCGACGACGCGCACCCCGCGGCCTCGGCGAAGATCGACACGCTGGTCGAGATGCTGGGCGAGGTCATCGCCGAGGGCCACCGCGCTCTGGTGTTCTCGCAGTTCACCGGCTTTCCTCGGCCTCATCCGCGAGCGCCTCACGGCGGAGGGGATCGGGTACGCGTACCTCGACGGCCGCACGCGCGACCGCGCCGGCGCCATCGCCGGCTTCCGCGAGGGCGACGCGCCCGTCTTCCTGATCAGCCTCAAGGCGGGCGGCTTCGGCCTGACCCTCACCGAGGCCGACTACGTGTTCATCCTCGACCCCTGGTGGAACCCCGCGGCGGAGAGCCAGGCGATCGACCGCACGCA
>JAKOQS010000022.1 GCA_029778235.1 Chloroflexota bacterium
CGCTCACAGCGTCGCCCCCGTCAGGACGCCCCGGCTCTCGTACACGCTCACGAACGCGGGCTCGGCGTTGAGCGCGCCGGCGGCGATCGCGTCGTTGCGGGCCTCCCAGGAGAGGGCGGCGGCCACGGCCCCGTCGATCTTGTCGGGGCTCCCGGGGCGCGCCTTCTCGATGATCCACAGCGGCTCGCCGTCCTCGCCGCGCTCGCCGATCGGACGACGGCAGGCGTTCGCGACATGCGCCGCGAGCACCGGGTCCCCGTCGTGTGTCAGCTCGCCGGCGAGGATCGCGTTGCGCCAGGCGAGGATCGCGTAGGCCATCTGCCGGGTCCTGTTCGTCCGCCACTCGACGACACGCTCCCGGCCGTACGTGCCGGCCCACGCCCGGACCGACGTCTCCCAGTAGGGCGGGTCAGCGTAGAGGCGCCAGACGTCGAACCGACCGAACGCGTCGGCGACCGCCGCGTCGACCTCGTCGGCGGGGACCTCCCAGCCGTCGCCGGCGGTGCCGTACGGCCGCGTCCAGATGCCCAGCGGCCACTGGTAGCCGGTCGCGGCGACGGTCGCGACGAGGGCGGTGGCATCGTTGGTCCGGCTGCCGTCGAAGCCGAGGGTGACGAGCGTCCCGTCCGCGACGGCGACGCCGGGGCGCGCGAGCCGCTCCCATGCGACCGTATCGAAGGCCCGGGCGCTACCGCGCGCCGGCCGGTTGAGCCAGACGCGCTCGAGGTAGGACCGGTCGGCGCGGGGATCCTGCCACTGCGACACGATCGCGTCGATGTTCGACCAGGTCGCGGCCGGGCCGGACGCCTCGATGACAGCCGCGCGGATCGCGGCCTCGGTGCTCGTGTCCGCGCTGTCGGACGCCTGGCGGTGGAAGAAGAAGAGGCGGGTGTCCTCGACCTCGCCGCGCGCGACCGAGCGGGCGTAGTCCATCGTCGCCTCGGCGACCGAACCGGCACCCGGCTCGAACGCGGTCGTGACCTCGAGGCTCCAGGCGTCGGCAGCCCGCCGCTTCGGCAGGTTCGCGAGCATCGTCCGGTGGGCATGGCGGAGGCGCTCGGACGTCCAGCGGTGGCTCTCGTCGACGACCTGGAACGTCGTCCGGGCGCCGTCGCGCGAGCTCGGGGCGCCCGACAGGCTGACCGCTCGCCCGTCGCCGGTCGCGCGCATGACCCGCTCGAGGCCGATGTCGAAGTCGCGCGCCGCCGGGCCCTCGCCGAGCATCACCCGCAGGGACGCGAACGCGAGCTCGTCGGACTGCTCCTCGGTGAACGCGACCATCGCGATGTACGGGTCGGTCACGGGCGCCCCGACCGGTACCCAGGCCGACCCCTGACGGCGCCAGCCGTCGCAGCGCACCGGGCCGTCGGGGGCGAGCTCCACGGCGGCGATCGCGGCGGCGAACTCGCTCTTGGCGACGCCTTTCCGAAGCGACAGCCCCGCCCGGCTGAAGCGGCGGCGGCCGGCCCGCGGGTCGCCGTGGGGAAAGACCTCGTACATGCGGAAGAGGAGGGCGACCTTCTCCTCGTCGAGCCGGTACGGCTGGCCCCGCAGGTCCCCGGGCCCGAAGACGAGGTGTGACTCCATCCACGCCGCGACCCCGGGGCCAAGCGTCGGCCACGGCCGGCGGTCCAGGGGCGGGACGACGAGCGTGGTCATGCGAGCGCCCGCAGTCGCGGGTCGCGCCGCCGGGTCGGCGTGGGGACGGCGGCCGGGTCGGAGGCGCGCTCGACCCGGCGGACCTCCCACTGGAGCGAGCGGCGGGCCATCGGTGTGAGGCCGAACTGCATGGAGGCCATGCGGATCTCCGCCGCGGCCTTCACGCGCTTGGCGAGGTCGTCGTCGGCGCCCCAGAACTCGTCCCAGAGAGTCGCGAGGGCGACGAGCCCGGGAACGTCCGCGTCCACCCACTCGGCGCTGATCGGTGAGCTCCAGATGACGTCCCACCAGGCGACCGTCCGCGCATGGTGGTCGCCGTCGAGCTCGACCCGGACCGCGGGCGGGGCCTCGATCGTGGCCTTCGTCGCCGTCCGGTTCTGCCGCTGGCGGAGGGCTGCGGGCTTCGGAACGGGCGGCATCAGCCCACCCGGTCCGGGCTCGGGGACCCGTAGTCCCGAAAGAAGTTGGCTCGCTGCGGTACTACGCCAGCCGGGGCCCCAGAGATCCGACCCGCCCCTCCCCGCCTCGCGAGCAGCGCGCCCCGTGCGCTGTTGCAGCTCCGACACGCCGGCACCAGGTGCGCCTCGGTGCCGCCGATGCTCACGGGCACGAGGTGGTCCGCCGTGTCCGCCGTGCGCCCGCACCAGTGGCAGGGCCGGCCGACCAGCGTCGCCCGGACGCGCCGGTACGCCGGGCCGTAGCCGCGGCGCGACGGGCTGATGCCGAAGTGGTCGCGGCTCGACCCGCGCCCGCCGCCGTGCACACCGCAGCGCCCGGACGCCACGAGCGTCGGGCAGCCGGGGGTCGCGCAGACGCGGGAGACGCCGCTCATGCGTCCCTCGGCACGGGGCGCACGACCCCATTGGGCAGGGCGATGCTGCCGGCCGCGCCGATCGCCAGAGCGTTGAGCTGCCCGATGCCACCGGGCAACGAGGCGATGAGCTCGAGGACCTCCTCGGCCGACATGGGCGCCGGCACGTCGATGCGGACGACGCGCCCCGTGGACAGGCGGATCTCGCCACCCAGCCGGCGCTCGACCGGCTGCTCGGCCGCAGCGACTGCGAGGTCGACGACGTCGCCCATCAGGACTCCGCCACGCCGAGCTTGTCGCGCAGCCAGGCGTACATGCCGCCGGCGTTGCGACGGGCGGCGCTGATGGCCGCGGCCACGAGGGCCGTCCCTGCCGCGGCGGCGATCGCCTGCGCCTGGTCCAGCGTCGCCGGGTAGGCGAAGCTGAAGGCGAGGAGGGCGGCGACGCCCGTCTCGACGAAGTCGACGATGAACTTGCGTGCGAAGAGCGGCAGCGTCACGGGCGGCCTCCTTCAGACCTTCGGGATCCGGGCGGCGGACGCCGCCCACTTGCAGTCGCCGGGAGCGAGGCCGAGGCGGCGGCCCCACTGCTCGGATGCCTTCCGCACGACCGACAGCGGCACCCAGCGGGGCGCCTTGCGCAGCGGGTCGAAGACGAGGGTCGACTGGCCATCGCCGCTGATCGCCATCGCGCCCATCGCGTGGCCGAACGCGCCGGGGCGCTGCGCCATGTGCTCGCCCATCGCGGGATACCAGACCGACAGGACGCACCAGCGGTGGTCGGCGAGGTCGCGCGCGAGGGCCTCCCAGCGGTCGGTCCGCAGGAAGAAGTCGACGCCGAAGCGGTTGCCTGCCGCGTCGACCTGCTCGAGCGTCAGGCCGGGGTCACGCGGCGACGGGACGGCCTCGTTCGTCAGGCGCCGGATCTCGCCGCCGGACGGGACCACGGCGCCGCCGGATACCGCGTCGACGCCCATGGCGTAGGCGTAGGCGGTGCACCCGAACCAGCCGTACGGGTCGTCGTCGGTGGGGTCGCCCTGCCACTGGGCCTTCGGGCGGTAGAGGACGGCCATCAGGCGACCGCCTCCGCATCCGACTGCACGGTGACCGGATCGCCGAAGCAGCGGCGGCAGAGCTCGCGCCCTTCGATCGCCGCGCGGTCGGCGGTCACGGTCCGCTCGCCGGCGACTCCGTCGAGGTTGCAGCGCTCCGACGTGAGCATCTGGCCGTCGTGGCGGACCGCGACGTGGACCTTCGACTCCGGCCCGAAGACGTAGACCAGCTCATCGGGCACCGCGCACCTCCTGGGGAAGGTCCGGTGATCTCGGGCGCCGGTACCCGGAGGTCCGCCCGTCCAGGCTCAGCGGGTGGACGACGTCGCCGAAGGGACGCAGATGACGCCGGCTCATGGGCGGGCCTGCCGGCTGACGATGTCGATGAGGTTGAGGATCCCGATCACGGCGCCGAGGAGGCTGACCCCGAAGGTGGCCTTGAGGATCGTGCCGAGCGTCCGCATCTCGACCCGCCAGTCCTCGATCGACCGGATGCGCTCCTCGTGGCTCATGACCATGTC
>JAKOQS010000171.1 GCA_029778235.1 Chloroflexota bacterium
CAGGCAGCGCGGGCGCGCGTGGGCCGCGCCGGCGCCCGGGACTCAGGCCGCCGCCGCGACCCCCGGCGCCGTCGCCAGGACCCGCGCGGCCGCGGCCCGCGCCTGGGTGACGCAATCCGGCAGGCCCACGCCGCGATACGCCGCGCCCGCGAGCACCACGCCGGGGAGATGCGCGAGGCCCGCCTCGGCCGACGCCACGCGGTCCAGGTGGCCGAGCGTGTACCGCGGCATCGCCCCCTCCCACCGCGCGACGCGGCACAGGATCGGTTCACCGCGCGGGCCGAGCGTGCGCTCGACGACGGCGCGGGCGGCGGCCGCGACCTCGACGTCCGAGGCCGAGGACGGCAGCGCCCCGTCGCCCTCGGTCCGGAGGTACGCGCGGAGCAGCACGGTCCCGGCCGGAGCGCGGCCGGGCCACTTGCCGGACGTGATCGTGCACGCCGACAGGGGGTTCGTGCCGTCGGCCGCGACCACGTACCCGTGGCCCACGATCGGCCGCGACAGCTGGTCGTCGCGGTAGGCGAGGGTCACGATCGTCGCGCTGCCGTAGCGGATCGTCCGGAGGGCGGCCGCGGTCACGGGGGCCGCGTCGTCGAGGATGTCCGCGGTCACCGGGGCCGGCGACGCGAGGACCACAGCGTCGGCGTCGAGGCGGCTCCCGTCGGCCAGGATGAGCCGGGCCCCTGCGCCGGCCCCGGGCTCGAGGCGGACGACCCGAGCCCCCAGGCGGACCTCCACGCCGGGCATGCGCTCCAGGTGGTCCGCGAGGGCATCGGTCAGCCGCGTCATCCCGCCGCGCAGGCTGAGGAAGACGGAGCGGGGCGTCGGGGGCGGAGGGGGGCCGCTGGCCGCGCCACTCCCCGGGGCCGCGCCACTCCCCGGGGCCGCGCCACTCCCCGGGGCCGCGTCCTCGGCCGTCAAGCGCGCGGCCTCGGCCCGGGCGGCCTCCCGCTCCCTCCGCGCCCGTGCCTCCGCGACGCTCGCGAGGAGGAGGCTCCGGTGCTCGCGCTCGTTCTCGCGCAGGCTGGGGATGACCGCCAGCAGGCTCAGCTCGTCGATCGACGTGCCGTAGATCCCTCCGACGAGCGGTCCCGCCAGCCGGTCCACCAGCGCGTCGCCCAGGCGCCGCCGCAGGAGCCCGCCGACCGTGTCGTCCCCCTCCATCGGGCCCCGCGGCAGGAGGAGGTCGAGCCCCATCCGCATCTTCTCGGGCCACGAGAAAAGGCGGGTCGTGACGAACGGCATGAACTTCGTCGGCAGGACCAGCGCGAGGCCGTCCGGCATCGGCACGAGGCGGTCGCCACGGAGGACATAGACGGTCCGCGGGTCCACCGTCCCGACGAGGTCCGCTCCGAGCCCCAGCTCCCGGCACAGCTGAGCAGCGGCGGGGCGGATCGCGATGAACGAGTCCGGCCCCTCCTCCACGACGAACCCGTCGCCGACGTGGGTGCGGACCTTGCCGCCCAGCCGGTCACCGGACTCGAGGAGCGTCGTCCGGACGCCCGCCCGGCCGAGGACGTACGCGGCCGTGAGCCCGGTGATCCCGCCGCCGACGACGACCGCGTGCACGCGCGACTCCCGACCGTCCGGCCTACCCGGCGTGCGCCGGGGCGGCGACGGCCGCCGTGTCGACCTCGGCCGCCCCGCTCACCGCGGCCGCCGTGCCCACCGCGTCCGCGACGGGCGGGACGTACGGGCAGAGCGGGTCGCTCTCGAGCGGGTCGCCCGTCCACGTGAACGCGCGGGCGCGCGAGCCGCCGCACAGGGCGTTGTACTCGCAGCGGCCGCAGCGGCCCTTGAACGTCTTCACGTCGCGGAGCGAGCGGAAGAGCTCGCTGTCCCGGTAGACCTCCACGATGTCGTCCCGGCGGACGTTGCCGGCGGCGACGGGGAGGAACCCCGACGGGTAGATGTCGCCGTCGAAGTTGACGAACATGATCCCGTTGCCGTCGCGGATCCCGAAGCCGCGGCCGATGCTCGTCTGCGCGATCTCCTCGTCGGTCATCCCGCGGTCGTGCATCGTGCGGATCGCGATCCGTCGGTAGTGGGTGGCCTCGGTGGTCTTCACCTGGAACGGCGCGGTCTTCCCGATCTCGAGCAGCCAGGCCATGAGCTTCTCGCTCTCGGCGGGGCTGATCTCCTGCAGGTCGGTGCCCCGCCCCACGCTGATCAGGAAGAACAGGCTCCAGCGCATGATCCCCAGGCTGGGACAGAGCTCGTAGATCGCCGGCAGGTCGTCGAGCGTCTCGTTCGTCACGAGCGTGTTGAGCTGCACCGGCAGCCCGGCTTCCTGTGCCCAGCCGGCGGCCTTCACGGTCAGGTCGAACGTCCCCTCGACGCCGCGGAAGCCGTCGTGGCGCGCGGCGTTGGAGCCGTCGAGGCTCAGGCTGATGTTCTGGACACCGGCCTCCTTCAGCCGGAAGAGCGCGTCGCGCGTGAGCTCCGGGGTGGCGGCGGGCGCGAGCGAAGCGCCGATCCCGCGGGCGCGGGCGGCACGGACGAGGTCCGCGAGGTCGGGTCGGCGAAGCGGATCGCCGCCGGTGAAGACCACGTGCGGCATCGGGTTCCCGAAGCCGAGGATCTTGTCGAGGAGCGCCTCGCCCTCGGCGGTGGTGAGCTCGCTCGGATGGCGCTCGGAGTTCGCCTCGGCGCGGCAGTGACGGCACACGAGCCCGCAGGACCGGGTCATCTCCCAGTAGAGCATCATCGGCGCGCGGTCGAAGGCGTAGCCGGTGGGCCGCACGGAGCCGGCGCCCGGGATGGCGCCCGGGTGACCGCCGGGATGGCCACCGGGATGGCCGGAGGGGTGCCCGCCCGGGTGCCCTGCCGGCGCCCCGCCCGGATGGCCCGCCGGGAGCCCGGAGGGGACCGGCGCCGGCTGCGCCGGGAGCGCCGGTGCGGCGGTGACGGCGGCGGTGGCGGGGCCGGTCGGGGTCGTCGGGTCCACGTGATCCTCCTGGGTCAGCGGCCGGCGGCGGCGGCCGGTGAGGCCGCGCCCGCCGTGGGGAGCGTCCGCTCGACGATCCCGGCGAGCGCCGAGACCAGGTGCGGGTCGTCGTTCAGCATCCGGGGGCGCTCGAGATGGATGCCCACCTCGCGGGCGACGCCCTGCGCCTCGATGTCGATGTCGTAGAGGACCTCGAGGTGGTCCGCGATGAAGCCGACCGGGCTGACCACGAGCTCGGTCACCCCGTCGGCCGCGAGGCGGCGGATCTCCGCGAGGATCTCCGGGCCCAGCCACGGCTCCTCGGTCCGCCCGGCGCTCTGGTACGCGAAGTCGTACGTGGCGCGGCCCAGCGCGTCGGCGACCAGGCGCGAGGTCGCGGCCAGCTCGTCCGGGTAGATGTCGCCGGCGTCCACGACCCGCTGCGGCAGGCTGTGGGCGGTGAACATCAGCCGGACACGATCGGGGTCGGGGAAGAGCGCGAGCGCCTCGCCGGTGGTGGCCGCGAGGCCGGCGATGAAGTCGGGCTCCCGGCACCAGGACGCGACGACCTCGATCCGGGGGGCTCGCTCGCCGAGGGCGCCGCGGGCCGCATCCACCGCCCGCCGGTATCCCTCGACGCTCATCGACGCCTGGGGAGCGAGGGCGATGGCGACCGCGTCCGTCACCCCGTCCTCCGCCATCCGCTCCACGACGGTCGCGATCCGGGGCGCGATGTGGCGCATCCCGGCGTAGACCGGGACCGGCATGCCGCGGCGCGCGAGATCGGCCTCCAGCGCGGCGCGCTGCGCCTCCACGATCCGCGAGAGCGGCGACCCACCCCCGATCGCCCGGTAGCGCGCGACGAGCTCGTCGAGCAGCTCGGGCGTGGGCGGGTTCCCCCGCCGGATGTCGGTGTAGTACGCCTCCACCTGGTCGAGCGAGTCCGGGCTGCCGTAGGCGAGGAGGAGGACGGCGGGCGTGGTCATCGGGACGCTCCGTTCGCGGTGGCGTGGATCGGGCCCGGCCCGTTCCTCGCGGGACGCGGCGCGCGGGTCATCGCGGTCGCGCCTCTGTCGTCTCGTGGACCAGGTCCACGAGACGACAGAGGTCGTCGGGATCGGTGGCCGGGAGGACGCCGTGGCCCAGGTTGAAGACGTGTCCCGCGCGGCCGCCGGCCTGATCGAGGACCCACCGTGCCGCCTCGGCGACGGCGTCGAAGGGCCCGAGGAGCAGGACCGGGTCCAGGTTGCCCTGCACAGCCCGGTCGCCCACGAGCGCCCACCCGTCGGAGAGCGCGATGCGGTGGTCCAGGCCGATGATGTCGCCGCCCGCCTCCGCCTGCTGTCGCAGGATCCCCGCGGTCCCGGTGCCGAAGTGGCACGTGGGGACGCCGAGCGTCGCGAGCCGCGCGAAGAGCCGGCTCATCCAGGGCGCGACGGAGCGGGCGTAGTCGAGGGGCGAGATGCCGCCCACCCACGAGTCGAAGACCTGCACGGCCTGGGCGCCCGCCTCCACCTGCGCAGCGAGGTAGCGCGCCGTGGTGTCCGTCAGGACGTTCATGAGCATCGACCAGGTGCCCGGGTCCGCGTGCATGAGCGTCCGCGTCCGCACGAACTCCTTCGACGGGCCGCCCTCGACGAGGTAGCAGGCCAGGGTGAACGGCGCGCCGGCGAAGCCGATGAGCGGGACGGGCGACTCCGCCCGGATCAGGCGGATCGCCTCGAGGAGCGGCGCGACGTCCCGGCGGGGCTCGAACGGGACCAGCGCGGCGACGTCCGCCGCGGTCCGGACCGGGCGCTCGAGGACGGGCCCGCGGCCCTCCACGATGTCGAACGCGACGCCCATCCCCGCGAACGGCGTGGTGATGTCGGCGAAGAGGATCGCCGCGTCCACGCCCAGGCGGCGGACGGGCTGGAGCGTGACCTCCGCGCAGAGCGCGGCGTCGCGCGTGATCTCCATCAGCGTGGCGTGCTCGCGGACCGCGCGGTACTCGGGCAGCGACCGGCCGGCCTGGCGCATGAACCAGACGGGGGTGGCGTCGACGGGGAGGCGGCGCGCGGCGCGGAGGTAGCGGGCGACGGGCTCGGCGGCGGCCGCGGCCGGGCCGCCGCGGGTGCCCGGGTCCGGCGCCGACGCCGTCGCGACCGCGTCCGTGGGGACGCCCGTGGTCGCCGGGGCGGTCGGGTCCGGCGTCACGGCGGTCGGAGGCTCGGCTGCCGCCACTCCGGCCGCCCGGCGGCGCCCGGCGGCGCCCCTCTGCGTCGTCATGCCCGGAGCGCGGCGGCGGCCGCGTCGAGCGTCGCCGCGAGCTCCGCGTCGCCGTGGGCGGCCCCGATGAACCAGGCCTCGAACTGCGACGGCGGCAGCAGGATGCCCGCGTCGAGCATGGCGCCGAAGAACCGCGAGAAGGCTGCGCGATCCGCGTCGAGCGCCTCGGCCGCGTTCGCCGGGGCGGTCGGCCGGAAGAAGACCGTGAGCAGCGCGCCGACGCGCGCGATCGAGACCGTCCGTCCCGCGGCTGCGGCGGCGTCGCGGAGCCCGGCCTCGAGGGCGGCTCCGTAGGCCTCGAGCCGCGTGTAGACCGCGTCGTCGAGCAGTGCGAGGGTCGCCGCTCCCGCGGCCATCGTGAGCGGGTGGCCCGACAGGGTCCCGGCCTGGTAGACGCCGCCGAGCGGCGCGACCTGCACCATGAGATCGCGCCGGCCCCCGTACGCGCCCACCGGCATCCCGCCGCCGATGATCTTCCCGAGGACGGTGAGGTCCGGTCGCACGCCGTATCGTGCCTGGGCGCCGCCGTGGGCGACCCGGAAGCCGGTGATCACCTCGTCGAAGACGAGCAGCGCGCCGTTCGCGGACGTGACCGCGCGCAGGCCTTCGAGGAAGCCCGCCGCGGGCGGGATGACGCCGACGTTCGCCGCGACGGGCTCCACGATCACGGCCGCGATCCGCCCGGGATGCGCCGCGAACGCGGCCTCGACGGCCGACAGGTCGTTGTACGCGACGACCACCGTGTCCGCGGCGACCGCCTCGGTCACGCCGGCGCTGCCGGGGATCGAGAGCGTCGCGACGCCCGAGCCCGCGTCCACGAGCAGGCCGTCCGAGTGGCCGTGGTACCCGCCGGCGAACTTGACCACGAGCGGGCGGCCGGTGGCGCCGCGGGCGAGCCGCAGCGCGCTCATGGCGGCCTCGGTCCCCGAGGACGTGAAGCGGAGCATCTCCATCGACGGCATCGCAGCCCGGATCGCCTCCCCCAGGACGACCTCGCCGGGCGACGTGGCGCCGAGCGCGAACCCGTCGAGGGCGGCCGAGCGGACCGCCTCGACCGCGGCCGGGTGCGCGTGCCCGAGGATCGCCGGGCCCCAGGCCCCGATGTAGTCCACGTAGGCGTTCCCGTCGGCATCGCGCACGTGCGCGCCGGAGCCGGAGGCGAGGACCAGGGGCGGCCGCCCGACCGACCGGAACGCGCGGACCGGGCTGTTGACGCCGCCGGGGAACAGGCCCTCGGCACGGGCGATCAGGTCGGCCTGGCGCGAGGGCGAGCTGGCGAGAGCCATCGCGGTGTCGGGGGCCACGTCGGCGCCGTCGGGCGCGATCGTGCGGGGCGCGGTCATCGCGGGTCCTCCCGGAGCCACTCGGCCATCTCGGCCGCGGCGTAGGTGATGACGAACGAGGCGCCGGCACGGACGATCGAGGTGGTGGACTCGAGGAGCGCGCGCCGGCGGTCGAGCCAGCCGTTCTGCGCGGCGGCGACGATCGAGGCGTACTCGCCGCTGACCTGGTACGCGCCGATCGGCAGATCGAAGCGGTCGTGGGCGCGCGCGAGGATGTCGAGCGACGGCAGTGCGGGCTTCACGAGGATCGCGTCCGCCCCCTCGGCGACGTCGAGCGAGATCTCCAGCATCGACTCCCGGGCGTTCGCCGGGTCCATCTGGTACCCGCGCCGGTCGCCGAACGCCGGGGCCGAGTCGGCCGCGTCGCGGAACGGGCCGTAGAACGCGGACGCCGTCTTCGCCGCGTAGGCGAGGATCGCCGTCTCGCCGTGGCCGGCGGCGTCGAGCGCCGCGCGGATGGCCGCGACCTGGCCGTCCATCATCGCGGAGGGGGCCACGATGTCGGCCCCGGCGGCCGCCTGACTCACTGCCGTCTCGGCGAGCAGCGTGATGGCCAGGTCGTTTGCCACGCTCCCGTCCTGGGCGAGGGGGCCGCAGTGGCCGTGGTCGGTGTACTCGCAGAGGCAGGTGTCCGCGATGAGGGGGAGCGCGACGTCCGCGTCGCGTAGCCGCGCGAGCGTCTCCTGGATGATCCCGTCGCGCGCCCACGCGCCGGAGCCCACGCCGTCCTTCGCGTCCGGGAGCCCGAAGAGGATGAGGCCGCCGACGCCGAGCGCGTCGAGCCGGCGCGCCTCCTCGACGACCGTGTCCGGCGAGAGGCGGGCCACCCCGGGCATCGACCCGATCGGGTCCCGGCGGCCCGCACCGGGCTGGACGAAGAGGCCGGCCACGAGCATCGACGGGTCGAGGCGCGTCTCCCGGACCAGGGCGCGGAGCCCGGCGGTCCGGCGGAGCCTGCGGAGCCGGCGGCTGGGGATGGTCGGGGCGACGGCGGCGTCGGGGCGGTCGAGGGCGAGGGTCATCGGGCTGCTCCCTGGAGGTCGGCGGGGTCGGTGTCGGGGGACGCCCCCGGGTCGTCGGGGGGCGGGAGGATGGAGTCGTCTTCGAGGTCGAGGGTGCGCAGGACGGCCGCGACGACCGCTTCCGGGCGCGGCGACGACGCGGTGACGACGTCGGTGAAGCCCGAGGCGGCGGCCTCGCTGGCCGTCGGGTCGCCGATGCAGCACGCCGGAAGCGTGCGCGCCGCCGCCGCGAGATCGGCGGGCAGCAGGGCGAGGAGGCCGCGGACGGTCGATCCACTGGTGAAGACGATCGCGTCGACGACCCCCGACCCGAGGGCCTCGACGAGCGGCGCGCGGGAGCCCTCGGGACCCTCGAGGGTCCGGTACGCGACGACCTCCTCGACGATCGCGCCGGCGGCTGCCAGGCGCCCCGGCAGCGACGCGTCGGCGATGTCCGTGCGCGCGAGGAGGACCCGCTCGCCGGGACGGACCGGCAGCTCCGCGCCGAGCGCGGCGCCCGTCCCGCGGGAGGGGACGAAGACCGGCCCGACCCCGGCCGGGTCGAGCACCAGGGCCGTCGAAGCTCCGACCGCCGCCCATCGCGCGGCGCCCGGGTCGGCACCGGCGCGCGAGGCGGCCCCGAGGAGGGCGCGGGCGCCGTTCGGGCTCGTGACCACGACCCAGTCGAACGTCGCGAGGCGGCGGGCGGCCGCCTCGATCGGCGCGGGGTCGGCGTCCACGATCGCGATCGTCGGCACGACGAGTGCGGCGACCCCGTGGCGGTCCAGCGCGTCCACGAGCGTCCCGGCCTGGTCGGCCGGACGCGTGACGAGCACGGTCGGACGGCGGGCGGCGCCCGGGCCGTCGGTCCCGCGGAACGGGCGCAGGTCGGCCGCAAGTGCCTCGGCGATGGCGGACGCGTCCGTGACGGGGCCGCGCGCCTCGCGCCAGGCGACCGGGACGCCAGGCCGGACGGGCTCGCGGGAGACGCCTGCGCGCAGCACGATCTCGTCGCCCTCGACCCGGGCCAGGCAACCGATCGGGGCGCGGCACCCGCCCCCGGAGGCGTGGAGGAACGCCCGCTCGGCCTCGACGCACGTCCGGGTCGGCGCGTCGTCGAGCAGCGTGACGGCCGCGACGGCATCTGCATCGTCGGCACGCACCTCGACGGCCACCGCGCCCTGGCCGGGGGCCGGCGGGATCACGTCGGGCGCGATCCGCTCGTCGATCCTGTCGGCGCGGTCCAGGCGCGACAGGCCCGCGACCGCGAGGACGAGCGCGTCGCTCTCCCCCGCGTCCAGTCGGCGTAGCCGCGTGTCCACGTTGCCGTTGAGCGGGTGCACGTGCAGGTCGGGCCGCCGGGCGAGGAGGAACGCGGAGCGGCGCGGGCTGTCCGTCCCCACGCGGGCGCCGTGCGGCAGCGACGCGATGGTCCCGCCGCGCTCGCGACAGACCAGCGCGTCGCGGGGGTCCTGGCGCGGCCGGAACGCGGCGATCGCGAGTCGCGGGTCCACCGTCGTGGGGACGTCCTTCGCGCTGTGGACGGCAAGGTCGATCGAGCCGTCGAGCAGCCCGCGCTCCAGCGCCCCGACGAACGCGCCCTCGCCCCATGCCGTGTCGGGCGCCTGGTCGTCGCCGGCCGTGCGCACGATCACGAGCTCGACCGCGACGCCGCGCGCCTCCAGTGCGGCTGCGACCTCGCGGGACTGGATCAGCGCCAGGGCGCTCCCCCGCGTGCCGAGCCGCAGGACCCGTGCCGCCGGGGGGGCGGGCGGCACGGGCACCTGCTGCGGGCCGGTCACAGGCCGAAGAGCTCGCGGACGAGCGCGTCGCGCTCTCCGTCAACGTCGGAGCGGAGGGCGGCCAGCGGTCCGTGGAGGAGGCCCGCGACGAGTCGGTGGGACATCTCGTCCACGAGGTCGCGGACCTCGGGCTCGAGCGTCGGGACGCGGCGGAGGAGGCGGTCGAGCTCGGCGGCCCGCTTGGCCTCGGCGTGGTCGGAGATCGCACGGATCGCGGGGACGCATCCACGGGTCGCCGCCCACGCCTCGAGCTCGTCGGTGGTCTCGACCACGAGCCGGTCCACGCGCCGCCGGAGGCGCTCGTGGGGCTTCGCTTCCGGCGCACGGGCGAGGTCGTCCACCGAGATGAAGTCGGGCCCGAGCGCGGCCTGGAGGTCGGCGGGGACGGCGGGCGGGGACGACAGGTCCACCACGACGGGGCGGAGCTCGCGCACGCGACGCGCGGTGACCGGATCCACGGGCCACGGGCCGCCGGCGGCCACGATCACGCCCGCCACGCCCGGCAGGTCGGCGCCGGGCGCGAACGGGATCGCGACGCCCGACGCGTCGTGCGCGAGCGAGGTCGCGCGGTCCTCGGTCCGATTGGCGACGAGGACGCGTGCGCCGCGCCGTGCGGTCGCGAGCGCGGCGATCCGGCCCATCGCGCCGGCGCCGACGACGAGGATCGGGCGGCCGTCGAGCGTCTCGTGGTCACGGCCGATCCGGTCGAGCGCGACGTCCGCGAGCGACCGCGGCGCGCCGTCGCGCCACGCGTGGGCCTGGCGGCCGACGTGCAGCGAGAGCTGGAAGAGGCGCTCGAGCACCGGGTCGAGCGGCACGACGGCCGCGTCCCGGCCAGCGAGCGTGGCGCCGATCGCGCCCGCGGCGCCGCCCGCCGGGCAGGACCCGACGGTCGCAGCCGTGTGCTCGTGGCGGGCGGCGAGGCAGTCGCGGAGCTGATGGAGGATCTGGTCTTCGCCGATCACGACGCTGTCCATCCCCGCCGCGACCGTGAAGAGGTGGCCGGCGGCCTCGACGCCCTCGAGGCGCATGCCTCCGGCCGGCAGGTCCGGGAGGTCGGCGCCGGCGAGCGAGGGGAGCCACGCGTACAGCTCGACGCGGTGGCAGGTGTGGAGGAGGATGGCCCCGCGGGCGGACGCGAGGGCCGCGGCATGGGCGGCGAACGCTTCGCGCTCCAGGCTGGGGACGCGGCGCGCGTGGACGGTGAGGGCGACGAGCGCGGAGAGGGGCGTGCCGCTGCGGCCGATCGCGTCATCGGGCGCGAGCTCGCCCGGGTGTCCGCTCGCGTCCGGGTGTCCGCCGATGCCGGGGCGGTGGGCGCTCGTGCCAGGGTGCCCGCTCATGCCATCACCTCGGGGACGGGCGTGCCCGTCGGCCCCGACAGGTCGGCGATCCCGCAGGCGACCGGTCCGGCTCCGTCCGCCATCGCGGTCGGCCGGCCCGCCCCGCCGCCCGCTCCCGCCTCGTGGGCCTCGATGGTGACCAGGAGGAGCGCGTCGAGCGCGCCGAGGGTCGACTCCAGGAGGCCGGTCGCCTCGACGGTGTCGAGGTTCCGGCGCCGGGCGAGGGTGGCGATCTCCCCCACGAACGGCCGCGAGAACCGGAGGAACGTGGCGACGGTGTCGTGGACGGTGGCGCCGTGCAGCCGCGCGACGCGACCGTACTCGGCGGCGACCTCCGACGCCTCGGCGAGCCGCGCCCGCCGGTCCGCCTCGGTCGCCGCGTCGAGGTAGGCGAGCAGGGCCGCGGAGAGGCCCCGGCCGCGCTCGCGGAGCGGGTCCCGCTCGGAGCTCTGCATCCCGCGGATCCAGGCGGCGTCGGGCCCCTCGGCGACCGCCTGTCGACGGTAGGCGCGCGCCATCCGCTCGGGCGTCTCGCCGAGCTTGGGCAGCGGCGGCCGCTGTCGGTCCGTCGGGATCATGGACTGCAGCGATGACCGCAGGAAGCGACGGTGTCCGCCCGGGGTGACGAAGGAGCGCACGACGCCGTCGTCCGCCCACCTGCGGAGGGTGGTGGGCGCCACGCCCAGGAGGCGGGCGGCCTCGCCGAGCCCCATCCACTCCCCGTCGCGTCCCGTCGGGTTCGACCGC
>JAKOQS010000172.1 GCA_029778235.1 Chloroflexota bacterium
GCACCCTCGGGCGGCCTATCGAGAGCGGGCGAGAGGACTGGCTCGACGACCCCGCAGCGACCGACCGGCGTCTCCCCGGCCCGGCACGGTGCTCCCGCCAGGCGCGATAGGAGGCAGGGGATGGACTGGCACGACTTCGCCGGGATCGCGGGGGCGTACGCGATCGCCCGGACGATCCTCGACCGCGGCGACGCCGAGCGCGCGCAGGCGGCCGCCGACGCGCAGGCCGCTCAGGAGGCCTGGGAGGTCGGGCAGCAGATGGAGGCGCTCGTCTCCGACATCGACGACGTCATCGTCGACGACCTCAACGCGGCGTGGACGGCGCCGGACCCCGGCACCGCGGTCATCGCCTGGGCCAGGCGGGCGGAGCCGAAGCTCCGCCGGTATCGCGACCGCTGGGGCACCTGGTGGGGCCGGAGCCCGGAGGGTGACGAGCTCGTCGAGCGGTGGCAGACCGCCCTCGATGGGTACATCGAGGCGATCGAGCTCATCCGCGCCGAGGACCCCGGCGGCCCCGGGCGTCTCGTCCGGGCGATGACCGACTACAAGGTCCACCAGGCGTGGCTCCGCGCGCAGGCGATCGCGCTGGGCTGGAGGCCCGAGGAATGAGCAGCCGGACCGCGGACCCGCGGGCCCGGATGGACCGGCCGGACCCCGCGGCCCCGCCGGACGCCTTCCACCCGTCGGACCCGCCACGCCCGAAGGACCCGACCGAGCTCCTCCGGGAGGGCCGCCCGCTCGACGCGCTCGAGGCTGCCAGGGCGGAGATCGAGTCGATCCGCGCGCTCCTTGGCAGGATGCTCATGTGGCGAGTGGAGGTCCTCACCGATCTCGAGCTCTGGGCCGAGGCGCTCGTCGACCTGGACATGGCCCTGGCGCTGGCCTCACCGGACGATCTCGTCGGGCTGATCGGCACCCGTGGGTGGGTGCTCAGCAGGCTGGGGCGACACGCGGAGGCCCTGGCCCAGGTCGACAGGGCCTTCGCCATCGGGTCGGACGACGACTGGACCGTCGCCCGACTGCACGTGAACCGCGGGCTCGCGCTCTCCGGCCTGGGCGACCTGCGCGGCGCACTCCGCGAGTACGACGCGGCCGAGGGCCGCGCACCGCTCGATCCGGTGGTCACCTACGACCGGGCGTGCGTCCTGTCGAAGCTCGGGCGAGGCGACGAGGCCCTCGCGAGCCTGCGCAGGGCGGTCCGGCTCGATGCCTCCTGGCGCGAGACTGCCCGTCGCGACCGCGACTTCGACGACCTGCGGAGCGACCCGACCTGCGCGCGGCGCTTCCGGGAGCTCGTGGGGGCCGACGATTGAGGGCGGCGACCAGGCGCCGGGCCCGGAGCCGGGCGGGCCGGCGATGAAGGCAGGTGCGGGCCGCCGCACCGCGGACTGCCCGGGCGAGGCGAGAGGAAGGCGGGCATGACGATCCGCGTCTACTTCGGCGAGGCATACGTCCCGGCGGGCGCGAGCTCCGACACCCTCACCAAGTCCGCCGACGTCGCGGCCCTCGTCCGGGACCGCGTCGAGCTCGTCGTCCCGGCGCCGCTGACGGAGGAGGAGATCGCCCGCGTCCACGCTCGCTCGTACGTCGACGCGGTCCGGACCGAGAGCCCGGAGATGCTCGCCTGGTCGAGCGGCGTCGGCTGGATGCCGGGCCTGTTCCCCGCCGTGGCGGCGTCGAGCGGCGGGGTCGTCGCGGCGGCGGTCGAGGCGCTCGCGTCCGGGCGCAACACCGGGTCGCTCTCGAGCGGCCTCCACCACGCGCGGCGCGAGACGGGCGCCGGCTACTGCACGTTCAACGGCCTCGCGCTCGCGGCGGATGCGGCGGAGCGGGCGGGCGCGACCTCGATCCTCGTCCTCGACCTCGACGCGCACTGCGGGGGTGGCACGCACGAGCTGCTCGCCGGCGACGACGCCGTCCGGGTGCTCGACATCGCGACGAGCGACTTCGACCGCTACGCGACCGAGCCCGGCTGGACGCTCGACGTCGTCGACCGCGCGGCGGACTACCTCCCGACGCTTCGCCGGCGACTGGACGGACTCGCGCCCGAGCGCTTCGCCCTCGTCCTCTACAACGCGGGGATGGACCCGCACGAGGACTGCGTCACCGGCGGCCTGTCCGGGATGACGACCGACGTCCTCGCCGAGCGCGAGGAGACGGTCTTCCGCTGGGCGCACGAGCGCGGGGTCCCCGTCGCGTTCGTGCTCGCGGGCGGCTACCGCAACGCCCAGCTCACGCGCGATCGGCTCGCGTCACTCCACGCGATGACGGTGGACGCGGCGGCGAGGTGGTCGGCGTGAGCGACCTGTCGCGAGCCGGATGATCCGGGGCGAAGTCGCGGGTGTGGGGCGGCCGCGACGATGGTGCAGTGTCCGTCTCTGCGCTGGCTGGCGGCGGGGTCGACGGGCGAGCACATGGGGAATAGACTAGTCGCAGACCAGTCGTAACAGCCCGAACCCGCGCGGCCGACCCCACCACGGAGCACCCAAGTGCGACGCATCGGCGCCTACGAGGCGAAGACCCACCTGCCCCGGATCCTCGACGAGGGCGCCGCGGGC
>JAKOQS010000023.1 GCA_029778235.1 Chloroflexota bacterium
CCCTAGACCCGCGCCACGCTCCAGCCGGACAGCCCGTCATGCGGTGACCAACCCGCGAATATCAGCCTGACCGCGCGTCGCAAGACACGCCCGCCAAGCCCGATCGCGAGACGGAAAACGAAGCGGCCCCGCCGATCCACGACGGGGCCGCTTCGCCATGCCTGCTTGACAAACGGAACTACATATCAGCTGCTGAAGACGACGGTCCGCTCGCGGTTGAGGAAGACCCGGTCCTGCGCCCACAGCCGGACGGCGCGCGAGAGGACGAGCTGCTCGACGTCACGGCCGATCTCGGCGAGGTCGTCGGCAGTCTGGGCGTGGCCGACCCGCACGACCTGCTGCTCGATGATCGGTCCCTCGTCGAGGTCGGCGGTCACGAAGTGCGCGGTCGCCCCGATGAGCTTGACGCCGCGCGCGTGCGCCTGGTGGTACGGGCGCGCACCCTTGAAGCCGGGCAGGAACGAGTGGTGGATGTTGATGATCCGTCCCGGCATCGCCCGGCAGACGTCGTCGGACAGGATCTGCATGTATCGGGCCAGGACCAGCAGGTCGACCCGCTCGTCGCGCACCAGGTCGAGGAGCCGCGCCTCCTGCTCGGGCTTGGTGTCCGGCGTGACCGGCAGCAGATGGAAGGGCAGCCCGTAGCGGTCGGCGATCGGCCGGCACACGTCGTGGTTCGACACGACGCCGACGATGTCGAGCGGGAGCTCGCCGGCCTGCCAGCGGTACAGCAGGTCGCGCAGGCAGTGGTCGTACTGGGAGACGGCGATGAGCGCCCGACGGCGCACGTCCTCCGGCCGAAGGACGACGGACGCGTCGAACCGCCCGGTCTGCTCGTCGACGGCGGCCCGGACCACAGCGACGTCGCTCTCGTCGCACTCGAACCGCGTCCGGGCGAAGAACAGCCCGGTCCCGGTGTCGGAGAACTGCTCCTGCTCCAGGACGTTGGCACCGATACCGAGGAGCGCCCCGCTGAACGCGTGGATGATCCCCACGGTGTCCGGGCACGTGACTGAGAGCAGGTAGGAAGGCACGGGTCGATCCTCGCCGATGGGCCCGGCTTCGGCACAATCGCGGGATGGTGTCGATCCGACCCGGGTGGCTGACGCGCTGGGCCAGCGACGCCCCCGTGCGCGTCGGTGTCTCGGCCGCCGCGTGGGCCGTGTCCGACAGCCTCGCCCGCGGCCTGCTCCCCCGCACCGCGGCCCAGCAGGCGATCGCCAGCGGCGTGACCGCCGCCGCGCACTACGAGCTCGCCGCGACCGCCTGGGCGACGTTGCAGGCGGCCGGCACCCGACCCGGCGGCCGACCCGGGGTCCAGGCCAACCTCACGCTGGCCGGGGTCGGCCTCGCGGCTGGCGGCGCGATGTGGGCCGCCGCGCGTCCCGCCGTCGAGCGCTCCCTGCCGGCGGCGACCACCGCCGCGGCCGGCCGGCTGGTGGCGTACGCCGCGATCGGCGGGGGCGCCGCCGCGCTCTGGGACCACGTCCTCCATGAGCGGATCGGCTTGCGCCCCGGCCTGGACACCACGCTCCTGCCCGCCGTGGCGACGGGTGGCGCCATCGTCGCCATCAGCTCGGTCGCGCGGCGCGAGCGCGGGGCGCGGTACGGACGCATCGCCCCAGAGCGTCGCACGCTGTCCGACGTCTCTCCCGCGGGCGTCGCGAAGGCCACGGCGATCGGGGCCGCCACGGCGGTCGGCCTGGCGGGTGCCGCCGCCGTCGAGCAGCTGGCCGCACGCGGCCTCGAGCGGATGCTCGGACGCCTGCTGCGGACCGACCCGGGAGCACTCGGCACCCTGGCCGCGCACGCCGCGATCCTGGGCACGGTCGCGGTCGCCGGCGGCGCGGGACTGTCCGAGCTCACCCGCCGGATCCAGCGCCGCGACGACGTCGTCGAGCCGGCCTACCCCGAGCCGCCGACGTCGGTCCACGTGTCCGCCGGACCGGCGAGCGCGATGCCGTTCGACTCGCTCGGCAAGGAGGGGCGGCGGTTCGTGCTCATGGCGCTGACCGCCGGCGACATCGAGGCGGTCATGGGCGAGCCGGCGATCGACCCCGTCCGGGTCGTCGGCGGCTTCGAGAGCGCGAGCGACGTGGACGAGCGCGCCCG
>JAKOQS010000173.1 GCA_029778235.1 Chloroflexota bacterium
GGCCTACACGTCGGGCGCGGCATGGGTGAACCACCTCGACCGCGAGACCGGGACGCTCGAGCGGGGGAAGGCCGCCGACATCGTCGTGCTCGACCGCGACCCGCGGGAGGTCGAGCCGACCGGCCTGCGCGACGTGCGCGTGCTGGCCACGCTCGTCGACGGGGTGCCGGTCCACGCGGCGCCCGGGCACGGATGGTGACCGGGGCGGGCCGAGGCGCCCGGACGCCGGCACCCGCGGTCCCCGGGCTGCGCGTCGCGATCGACGGGCCCGGCTCCAGTGGGAAGTCGAGCGTGGGCATGGCCGTGGCGAGCGCGCTCGGGCTCCGCTTCGTGGACACCGGCCTGCTGTACCGCGCCCTCACGTGGCTCGCCGTCCGGCGCGAGGTCGCCCTCGACGACGGCCCCGCGGTCGCGGCGCTCGCGCCCGACGTCGAGCTCGCGCCCGACCCCGCCGGCCGGCTCTCACGCGTCCGGGTGGACGGCCACGACGTGACGCGGTCGGTCCGTGCCGCCGCGGTGGACCGCGGCGTCTCCGAGGTCGCGCGCCAGCCCGCCGTCCGGACCGCGCTGGTGGCAGTCCAGCGACGGCTCGCCGCCGACGCGGGGATCGTCATGGTGGGCCGCGACATCGGCACCGTCGTGCTGCCGGACGCGGACCTCAAGGTCTACCTCGACGCGTCCGCCGCGGAGCGCGCCCGGCGTCGAGCCGTCGAGCGGGGCCTGGACCCGGATGGCTCGGAGACGGCCGCGATCCGGGCGGACCTCGAGCGGCGCGACGCGGTGGACTCGGGCCGGGCGATCGCCCCGCTGCGCCCCGCGGACGACGCCGTGGTGCTCGTTACCGACGGGATGTCGTTCGAGGAGGTCGTGGGCCGTGTGGTCCACCTCGCCGAGGAGAAGCACGCGGCCGGAGGGTCGGCCGTGCTCGATGGGAGGACCACGGCATGAGCGGGACCGACGAGACGACCCGCGATCCCGCCACCGAGCCCGCAGCGCCCGGACCGATCGGCCTGGGCTCGCGTCGCCCCACCCCCTTCATGCGCGGGTCGCTCCTGGTGGGGCGGACGATCTACCGCTGCATGACCCGCGTGGACATGGGCTCGCTCGACGGGCTGCCGCGCGAGGGACCGCTGATCATCGCGAGCAACCACCTCAGCAACGCCGACCCGCCCCTCATCGCGTCGTGGCTGACGCCCGCGCTCGGACGGGCGGTCCACTGGATGGCCAAGCAGGAGGCGCTCGACTGGCCCATCGCCGGCACCTTCCTCCGGGCGAACGGAGCGTTCGGCATCCGCCGCGGTGCGGCGGACACGGAGGCGTTCCGGCTCGCCAAGCGGGTGCTCGACGACGGGAGGGTCCTCGGGACCTTCCCGGAAGGGAGGCGCAGCCACTCCGGCGGGCTGGAGCGAGGGAAGGAGGGGGTGGCGCTGCTCGCGATCCGGTCGGGCGCCCCCATCCTGCCCGTCGCCGTGTGGGGGACGGAGCGCCTGTGGCCCGTCGGGAGCACGTTCCCGCGTCCGGGCGGCCGTGTGCACCTGCGCGTCGGGGAACCGTTCGTCCTCGAGCGCCGGACCGTGGACGGGAAGCGCGAGGACCTGCAGGCGGTCGCCGACCGGCTCATGCGCGGGATCGCCGTCCTGCTGCCGCCTGAGTATCGCGGCGTCTACGCGGAGGGCGTCGCGGAGGGGGAGGGGACCAGGCCCGTGGCATGATACGCGGGCCATGGGGACCGTCGAGACCATCCTGATCGCCCGCCGCACGGGCTTCTGCTACGGCGTGCGCGAGGCCATCGACC
>JAKOQS010000174.1 GCA_029778235.1 Chloroflexota bacterium
CGGCGACGGCCTCCTCCACGTCGTCGAACGGCGCGACCCGGTCGGCCAGGATCTGGCCCCGCTCGTGCCCCTTGCCCAGGATGGCGACCACCCCGCCCGCCGGGGCGCGGCGCAGCGCCTCCTCGATGGCGGCCCGCCTGCCCGCGACCTCCGCGACGGCCGCCCCCGCCACGGACCGGGCGCCCGCGAGGACCTGGGCGCGGATGGCGGCGGGCTCCTCGGAGCGCGGGTTGTCGTCGGTGACGACGGTGAGCGCGCTGCGCGAGGCGGCAGCCTCCCCCATCTCGGGGCGCTTGGCCTGGTCCCTGTCCCCGCCGCAGCCGAGCACGGAGACGAGGGGGCCGACGGCCGCCAGCGAGGCGAGCGCGGCGCCGACGGCCTGAGGCGTGTGGGCGAAGTCGACGACGACGACCGGGGCCCCCTCGCCGAGGTCGACGCGCTGCATGCGCCCGGGCACCTGGGCGGCGGCGAGGCCGCGGAGCGCGGCGTCGGCGCTCACCCCCGCGGCCTCGAGCATCGCGAAGGCGACGGCGGCGTCGATCATGTTGTAGCGGCCAGGCAGCGCGAGTCTGAGCTCGAACTCCTCGCCGCCGCGCACCAGCCTCGCGGCGCCGCCGAGCGGGGCGACGTCGCGGTAGTCGGCGAGGCGGTAGTCGGCGTCCTCGGTGCCGACGGTAACGAGCCGGCTCTCGCCGTGCGCCCGGACGCGGTCCGCGAGCTCCCGGCCGCGCGGGTCGTCGGTCCAGATCACGGAGGTCGCCGCGCGCCCCGGCTCGAAGAGCCGCGCCTTCGCCTCGAAGTAGTCGTCGAGGTCGCGGTGGAAGTCGAGGTGGTCGCGCCCCAGATTGAGGAAGCCCGCGACGTCGAAAGAGATGCCGTCGACGCGGGAGAGGGCGAGCGCGTGCGAGCTGACCTCGAGCAGGGCGGCCTCCGCCCCCCTCTGCACGAAGACGGCCAGCAGCGCCTGGAGGTCGGGAGACTCGGGCGTCGTGACGGTGCCGCGCGCCGAGACGAGTTCCTCGTCCCCCAGCCGGAACCCGATGGTGCCGATGGTGCCCGCCAACCTGCCCGCGGCCGCGAGGCCGGCCTGGAGGAGCGCGACGGTGGTGGTCTTGCCGTTGGTGCCGGTCACGGCGAGGGTCGCGAGCTGCCGGGCGGGCTCGCCGAACAGCCGCGCGGACACGAGCGCCATCGCGGCGCGGGCGTCCTCCGCGGCGACGACGGGCGCGCCGGGGTCGGGCCCGAGGATGCGGCGGCCCTCGTCGTCGGTGAGGACGGCGGCGGCCCCGGCGGCCACCGCGGAGCCCGCGAACTCGGCGCCGTGGGCCCGCGTGCCGGGCAGCGCGACGTACAGCCACCCGTGTTCGACGGCGCGCGAGTCGAGCGTGATGCCGGTGACCAGCGCCCTCGACCCCGTGTCGCCGGTCAGCCCGAGCCCGGAGACGAGGGCGGAGAGCGGCACCGGGGGCTGGCCGGCGGGGCGAAGGGCGCTGTCCATCAGTCGAAGGTGGTGGGCAGGTCGGGGGCCTCGGACGGCGACGGCGTCGCGTTGTAGCGCGGGAGCGCCATCGAGAGGATGTTGTTGACGACGGGGAGCGCGAGCTGGCTGCCGAGGTTGCCGTTGGTAGGCCGGTCGAGCATCACGTAGACGACCAGCTGCGGGTCCTCCACCGGGGCGACCCCGACGAACGAGGCCGTGAACCCGTTGTAGCACTTGCACTTGGAGTCGTAGCGCTGCGCGGTGCCCGACTTGCCCGCCGTACGGTAGCCGGGGATCTTGCGCTTCTCGTTCAGCGTGATCACCGACTCCATCATCTCGAGGACCGCGGCCGATGCCTCCTCCGAGACGACGCGGTGGGTCGCCGGGGTGGGCAGCTCGAGCGCCGTCCCGTCGGCGGCGGTGGCCGCCTTGACGATGCTGGGCTGGTGGTAGACGCCGCCGTTGACCACCGCGGAGACCGCGGCCGTCATCTGGACGGCGTTGACGCTCAGGCCCTGGCCGAAGGAGATCTGGTCGCGCGTGTAGTCGGGCATGTCGGCGGCGGGCAGGCGCCCCGCGGTCTCGCC
>JAKOQS010000175.1 GCA_029778235.1 Chloroflexota bacterium
CCATCCGCTACAACACCGGCACCGTGGCGCAGCCTGGTCCGCTCCTCGACCTCCGGCACATCGACGGGCTCGACATCCGCGGCAACGTCCAGCCGCTCACCTCTGGCTCGCTGGCGTCGATCGTGGACTGCACGGGAGTCGTCCAGTGAAGCCGCTCCTCGCCCTGGCCGCGCTCGCCTCCGCGCTCGTCGCCGCGGCGACGCTCTGGTACATCCGCCGGCCGCACGATCGCGAGTACCGAGCGACAACTATCCCTCGCCGCGAGAATGCTATCGCTCGCCCTGCAAGCGACAAGTACGCCGAGGATGACGACGGCGTGCAGCCGTTCGACCCGCGCACGGCAGCGACGGGGCTGGCGGCGGCGTGAGCGAGCCGATCGTCCTGCTCACGTTGCCCGAAGTGGCCGCCAGGCTGCGCGTGTCGCGCCGGACGGTCCAGAGGCTCGTGGCGTCCGGTCGGCTCCGTGCCCTGCATCCGGTCCCCGGTCGGACGCTCGTGAGCGAGCGCGAGCTCGCCGCGTTCGTCGCCTCGCTAGCCGGACGCCGAGTGGCATGATGGCGCTGTGGCCGCACGACGACGCCGGGGCGAGGGGTCCGTCCTCTACGACAAGACCGCGAGGGTCTGGATCGCCCGCGTCTCGCTCGGCGTCACCGGCGGGAAGCGCATCCGCCACAAGGCCCAGGCCCCGACCCGCAAGCTCGCCGAGCGCGAGCTGGAGCGGCTGCTCCGGGCCTACGGCGCCGGCGGCGATCCCGCGACCGAGACGCTCGACGAGTACCTCGCCGGATGGCTGGCCAGTTACGGTCCTTCAGTGCGTCCCTCGACGCTCACGAGCTACCGTGGCCACGTCGACAACCACATCCGCCCGCTCCTTGGCGGGATCCGCGTCGCGAAGCTGCGACCGGCCGACGTCCGGCGCCTCGTGGCCGAGCTGGAGCGCAAGGGGCTCTCGCCCGCGACCGTCCGCCTGGTCGTCACGACCCTGCGCATCGCTCTCGGACGCGCCGTCGCCGAGCGCAGCATTCCCGACAACCCGGCCGCCGGCGTCCGGCTCCCTCGCGTCGTCCGCGAGCCCGTGCGGCCGCTCACCGCTGCCGAGGCCGACGCGATCGTCGATGCGACGACAGGGACATGGATCGGGCCACTGGTGCGCCTGCTGCTCGGGTCCGGGCTCCGTCTCGGCGAGGCATGCGGTCTCGACCAGCGTGACCTCCGCCTCGATGAGGGCTTCGTCCGCGTCCGGCGCAGCAAGACGAGCGTTCGCGCCGTGCCTATCAGTGAAGATGCCGTCGCCGCGCTGCGCGAGGCCCTGGCAGTCGCTCCCCGGCGAGGCGCCGACGAGCCGGTTTTCTTCGGGCCGCGCGTCAACCGCGCCGGCCATCGCGATCGCCTCCGGGGCTGGTCCGTCTCCCACGCCCTTCCGAAGGTCCTCGAGCGGGCCGGCATCGGGCACCTCGCGCCCCACGCCCTACGTCACGGGGCTGCGACGCTCATGCTTGCCGACGGGGTCCCGATGCGCGTCATCGCCGAGCAGCTCGGCCACGCGAACCCGGCTCTCACCGCGCGTGTCTACGCCCACGTCGTGCCCGACCAGCAGCGCCGGGCCGTCGAGTCTCTGGAGAGGCGCCGGACACGATAGGGTCCCGTATCGGGTCCCGTCAGGCGGTTTTCACGTTCATCAGCATCGGATTGTGGCTCCGAAGGTCGCGGGTTCGAGCCCCGCTGGCCACCCCACCGCCCCGTTCAGGAACGCCCTCCATCGCGGCAGCGAAGGGCGTCTACGGGCACCTCGCGGCATCGAGATTGCTACACCGATTGCTACAGTCGGGACCGTGCTACGCACACTTGAAGTTGCGTTGTGCGAGCCCCTTGACCTCGTTGACGAGAGGCTTCCCGGCATCCGCGATATCGAGGACCGCAAGGACGAGTGCCGCGTCGGCCAGACTCCTTGGTCCCGTCGATAGGTACACCCTCGTAAGCCCCGCGTAGTAGCCCGCCATCCGGCCGAACCCATCGATGAGTGGTTGGTAACAGGGGTCAGCCTGCACACTGTTCAGCCACGAGAGGTCGCTGCTGCCCCGGTTCCTGAGACCGCCAATCGCCCACGCGCAGTTCTCCCACGCCGGGGTGTACATGCCCCAGTGTCCGTCCACTTCCTTCCATGCGCTGTCGTGGAACGCGTATCGACACGTCCGAACGCCGTCGAGGTAGGCGGCGATGTCGAAGAGGCTGTCCTTTACGCGGCCGACGACCTTGTCGAGCCGCGTGTATGGGTACCGCGTGGGTTCCGGCGCGGGCGGCGATGTCGCGTCCGGGGAAGAAGGTGTATCGGCGCACTTGGTGATGGCCGTCTTCCGTGACGGGAACACGGCCAGAGGCGCCGACTTGAAGACCTTGGCTGCGTCGGCCTCGGCCCTGTCGTAGTTGGGCTTCGGACCGCCGTAGATGGTCACCGTGTAGCCGACGCTGCTGCCGCCGTCGAGGAACGCATCGACCCGCACGATGTCGTGAGCGCCGGGCTTCAAGGTGAAGGTGGTCGGGATGATGACCTCGGTGGCCGAATCCCCGTCACGTCGCCAGAACCAGTCAACGCTGTCGTTTGGCGGGTCGCTGGCCATCGAGCCCGGGGGGTTCTTCGGTTCGCCGTCCTGTTTCACCGCGACCCACAGGTAGTCGCTCGTCTTCGTGCCGGTGTTGGTCACCTTCACCTTGAGGGTGACTACCGCCCCCGTCCGTCCGAGGGATGCGCCCTGAGCGTCGGTCGGCTCCGTCACGCACGCGGACTTCGTGCTGCTGAGCGCCCCGAGCACCAGAGCCGAGGTGGGCGTGGGCGAGGGCGTCGGTGGTGGCGTCGGGGTGGCGACGGCCGTCCGGGGCAGGCTCCTTGTACGGGCGGATGCTCGGGTAGGCGCGTTCCCGACGCGGGCAGGCGCTACACCGAGAAGTCGGCTACCAGCGGGCAGTGGTCAGAATGCGTCCACTCTGGGCTATCGTCGCCATTCATCACGGTGAGCGACACGAGCCTTGCTGCGAGGGTCCTGCTGGCGAAGAGATAGTCGTTGGCCGCCATCTCGCCGAGTCGCTGGCCGGGTCCTCGGTGCGTCTTGACGTGGTAGCAGTCACTGCCGTCGCACGAGCATGGCTCGGGGGTCGCGCGCTCGCCCTGCACGATGAGGCCGCGTTCCTTCGCGTAGCGGAGCAGATTCACCATCCCGGCGGACTCAGCCAAGTCGAGCAGGGCCTTCGCCCTGTGGCGCGACCGACGGTCCGTCGTGTGCGTGTGGATGTTGAGGTCTCCGCCCACGACGATGTGGTCACGGCATTGCGTGTCGTCGAACATCGGCATGATGTCGGCGAGCGCCCACGCCACAGACTGCTCCGCGTATCCGATGGCGCCATACAGGCTCGCGAGCAGGAGCGGCTCCCCGCCGTCCAGTGATGCCTCGGCGAGCGCGAGGGTCCCCGGTCGCGCTCGCCGTATCCATGTGAACGAGGTGCGCCGCCCGTAATAGGAGGGATGGATGGGTCCGTCGAAGGCGCGGACCGCGACCCCGTAGCCCGCCACCCCGGCGCGCGCCTCTCGCCATCCAGCCGGGATGTCGTCTCCGGCAGCCCAGACGACGTTCGCGGGCGACCCGGCCGTCGGGGCGGCTTCCTGAACGAGTGCGATGTCTGGCGCCAGCGTCGCGAGGTGCGCCCAGGCGCGGTCGCGACGCGTCATGTCGTGGATGACAGCCTGATGCATGTTCCACGAGACAATGCGCGTCATTCGAGTGCTCCTGTCCGTCGCCCGCGGCGTTGAGGCACTCGCCCCCACGTCGGGGGAGCCGCCAGCCAGCGGTCCGGACCTGAGCCTTCGCGCACGCGACACTTCGACCCGCTACTTGTCATCACGTACTTCTTCATAGACCCACCGCCACGGAAACCTGCCCTCGCCCGCGCGCCCGGACGCGGCCTTTCGTCGGGCGCGCCGCGTCGTCCTCTTCCTGACTCGACCGGTGGCCGCGGCATCTAGGCACGCCGGGCAGATGCCCTCAGAGACCCGGTACCGGACGAGACCCAGCGCAAGCGCCTGTCGGGCGACCGTTTCGTCGTCGCTTCTCGGCGCGAGAGTGGGCGTTGGCGCCACGTCCCCGAGGTGCAGGTAGCCATCGACCTCGGGCGCGCCGAGCAGGGCCAGCCACGACGCCATGCCCCCCAACATGCGGTCCGCCACGGACGCAAGCGTCGAGGCTGCATCAACGTAGCGTGCGGACCTGCCGCATCCGGAGCACGCGAATGACGTGAGCGTGAGGATTGCGGCGGCATACTCCTTCATCTCGGTGTAGTCGGTCGGGATGGGCGGGGTCGCCTGACCAAAGGCCGCGCGTGCGGCCGCCAATGGCAAGACGAGCGCATCGAGCCGCGCGCGGAGTGCGGCGGACCATCGCGGAACCATCGACGCCCGCCAGTGGCGCGCGCGGGCGCGCCGTCGCCCGGCGTCGGTCAACGCCTCCGGGTAGCCAGGGAACCAGCCGTGCCCCTTGGAACACTCCCCCACTGAACTCGGTTGCCACTCGTCGCAGACCCGACATCGAGGCATCGGCGTCGTCCTCATTCTTCCTTCTGACGGCCATCGAGACCGCAGGCCGGTCAGGACGGCCCGAGCACGTCACGCAGGCCTCGTTCGTCCGTGGTCGTCCTCGTGGAGGCTTCGCGCCTTCTCACCTGCATCACTCTCTGCCGCACCCTTCTCGGCCGCGTGTGTCAGGGACTCCCACTGGTGCGCGCCCGACCATGGCGAGCGCCCGCTCCGGGCGACCTCGTCGCTGATGGCCTGCGCTGTCTCCGCACGCAGGAGGCGGTACCACTCAAACAGCGGCGCCCAAGTCTCCGGACCGTGCGGCGCGTCGCGGTGCGGCGTCGCGCGCGAGCCCCCACGTCCCCACCACGCCACCGTCGCTCGGTGGTCGGACGAGTCGCGCGCCTCCAATCCATCAACCCCGGCGGCCCGGTCGGACATCGCATCGAGGAATGTCACGAGGTCAACCGAACGCCGCACGCCGTCCGCGAAGCCAACGGCGGTGGCGAGGGCATAGACGCAGTAGGCGTTGAGGCTCAGTTGCTCCCGACGTGCCTCGCTCGCGAGGCGCCGATGCAAGGTTCGGGGAACCCGGAGCACGAAGCGCCCGGAGTAGTCCTCATCCGTCATCCACGGCGCGGGGACGGGCCTCCCCTGCGCACGTGCCTCCTCGACCCATGCGGTGATGGCGTCGCCGATGCGTGCGACCACCTCATCCGGCGAAGGAGCGGCGGCAACGCAGCCCGGCAACTCAGCGACCTCCGCAACCCAGCCGCTCTCGGCGTCGGCACGCAGTTGGACCGCGTAACCCCGCGTCTCGGCGTCAGACATCACGTACATCCCTCCCACGCAGATGATATCACATATGGTACTAGTCCCTCTGGGCCTCGGGGGTAGCCGGAGCGGGGTCGATTGCGACAGCGGGGAATGTGCTAGGGCGGACGAGCAGAGCGTGGCGACGCTCGCGGGCGACCTCGGGCGCCGCATCGCAGGATGGGCATTCCGCCGAGGAGATTTGACGGCTCCTCGGGCACTCCTCCATCGCCATGACGAGCGACCTCTACGGCCACCTCGTGCCCGGGAGCGGCCGCGAGGTCGCGGATGCAATGGAGCGAATGCTCAGGTGAGCCGCCGGTAGGATTGCGATGGGCCGCGAGGCTCAGCCATTGGGCAGGTGTATGGGGGAGAAGCCATGGACGACGAGCCCATCGATGTCCCCGATGAACCGGCGCCCCAGAGCGACTGGTTTCTCCAGTTCCTCGTCCGGATGGCGAACGACAGGACGTGGGAGTTGGGGCTCACACTCAATGTCGGTGGCGTCACCGTGATGGGCACGCTGATTGGCGGCCGTGCGTACTTCGACCTACTGGCGGCTGCATTCGCGACTGGGCTGAACCCCGCCACCGATGAGGAGCGCGAGGCCGTCCGCGCATCTATGGCTCAGGCGGGTCGCATATACCCGGAGGCACGGTTCGACGAACGCGAGGCGCGCGGCGAGGATGTCTACCTGCGACAGCAGGAGAACTACATCCATCTGAAGGATGCGCGTTTCGTCGTTGGCAACGCCTTCGTGCCCGCAAGCGGCCCACTGCTCTGGCGCGGCCGCCTGTCCGAAGTTGACGGCTGGGCGCTCGGCACTGTGTCGGCGACACCCTGATGAGCAGATGGATGCTCTTCGTTGACGGAGAGAACTTCACGATTCGGGGTCAGGCTCTCGCCCAGCAGCGTGGACTGCGGCTGGTCCCCGGCAAGTACTGGAGGGCTGACATCTACCTCTGGTTCCCAGACCAGCAGGGGCGGCCCTTCCTCGGTCTGTACCCGGAGAGGCCCACGACCGAGCCCGTCCGAGCGCACTACTACACGAGCGCGGTGGGCGACGACTCCGCACTTGCTGAAGTACGACAGAGCCTCTGGCGACTTGGTTTCGCCCCGACGGTAATCAAGAAGCAGAAGTCGAATGCACGAAGCAAGGGCGTTGACATCTCGATTGCCACCGACATGCTCAGCGGCGCGTACAAGCACACCTATGACACCGCCGTCCTCGTCGCAGGTGACGGTGACTACGTTCCGCTGCTCGATGAAGTCCGGCGGCAAGGGCGACGGGTGGTTGTCATGTTCTACGGTGAGGCCAACGGCCTAAGCCCCGCCCTGCGTCTAGCAGCCGACGCCTACGTGAACCTTGAGAACTGGACGGTGCGGCGGTGGCGGCATCACCTTGACCTCGTCCAGCGTGGGGAGGTTGCGGACGGACCAGTCGTCGCGGCGTCGGTCGATAGCGAGCGTGGAGACGGCGCGACGAACGGGTCGCTCCCAGCCGAGGGCTCGCCCTCGACGACAGGCCCAGACGAGCCCGCCGTCGGGCAAGCACTGCCGCCAGACTGAGACGAGACTGCTACAGCAGATTGCTACAGTGCGACCGAATCGCCCCCGATTCGTGCTTGGAGGAGGCGTTTCGCCTTAGCCTTGTGGCTCCGAAGGTCGCGGGTTCGAGCCCCGCTGGCCACCCCACCGCCCTGTTCATCGATTCTCGCGCCCGCGGGGCCCGTCGCCAGGTGGAGCACCAGGGATGCGGCGGATGATCCGGCGTCGAGCGACCTCCGGTATCCTTGCACTTCTCAGGAAGTAAGCAGACTCCGACGGAGTGACACCAGTGGAAGTCGCGGCGCGACTCACGTCCAAGGGCCAGGTGACCATCCCCCGGGCGGTCCGCGAGGCGCTCTCGCTCGAGACGGGCGACCGGATCGTGTTCCGGGTCGAGGGCGGGCGCGCCGTCATCGCCCGGACGCCCGACCTGCTCGACCTGGCTGGCTACGTCGAGGTCCCGGCGGCCCGCCATGGCAGCGACTGGGACCATGTCATCCGGGAGACCCGCGCCGCCCGGTCGCGCGATCGCCGGTGACGGCGTTCGTCGACACCAACGTTCTCGTCCGCCACCTGACCGGCGACCCGCCGGATCAGGCAGCCGCCGCCACGCGCTTCCTCGCGACGTCGGGCGAGCTCCTTCTCACGGACCTCGTCCTCGCCGAGGTGGCGTACGTCCTCGAGTCCTTCTACGAGGCGCCGCGGAGCACCGTGGCGACCGTCCTGCGGTCGGTGCTCGGCTTCGCGGCGATCCGGGTGCAGGATCGCGACCTCCTGCACCGTGCCGTCGAGGTGTACGACGTCGTCCGCCTCGACTTCGCAGAGGCGTACCTCGTGGCGAGCGCCGAGAGGACGGGCGTCGGCGTCATCGCGTCGTTCGACCGATCGATCGACCGCGTGCCGACCGTCCGGCGGGTCGAGCCGGCCTGAAGGCCGCGCCGCGGCGCTGGCCCCGCCGGCATGGAGCCGGGACGCGACGCCGATCCTGCCCCGGCTCGCCGGGGCCGCCGCTCCTGACCCGCCGCCTCACTCCGCGGGCGGGACCGACACCCTCCCCGACTCGATCGCCGCCAGGTAGGCGCGGTGATCGCGCTCGTTCACGTCGGCGTACGCCTCCGCGAAGTCCGCGATCGCCCCGTCGAACTTGTCGCTCGTCCCCAGGTAGGCCGCGATGGCCACGCCGTCGCCCGTGTTCGCATGGGCACGCGCGAGCGACCAGGCGCAGATGGCCCCGTAGAAGGCCATCCCGGGCTCCTGCAGGGTGGTCGTGTCCACCGAGCCCTTCATGTCCCAGAGCTGGCGGAAGTAGTAGTCGCGCCCGCCGGGGCCCGTCGTCCAGCCGAGGAAGATGTCGGAGACGGCCTGCATGAGCTGCTGGCCCACCACCACCCGCTGTCCGTGGTGCGGGTGCGCGCTCGCACCCAGGTGGGGCTCGAGCACCGACGCGGTCGCTTCCTTGGCCTGCATGATCAGCGGGTCGTTCTCGTCGCGACCCTCGAGGACGAGGACGAAGCACCGGGTCCCGACGCTTCCCACGCCCACCACCTTGAGCGCGAAGTCCACGAAGCGGTAGCGCTCGAGGAAGTCCCGCCTGTTCTCGGCCATCGTGGCGCGGTAGTCGACGAACGTCCGCTCCAGGGCGGAAGGCCCACCGGGCACCTCCACGTGGGTGATGACCGGCGGGTCGTCGAGGATCACCCGCCGGCCGTCGACGACCGCGGTGAGCGACTCGAAGGCGCGCATGCCGTCGCGCTGCCGAGCCTTCGTGAAGATCGCCTCGAGCCGCTCGCGCCTTGCCTTGGCGGCCCGCCCCTCGAGCCAGCCCGACGTCTCGGCCGCCTCGCGGATCGTGGCGTCGGTGATCGACGCGTACCAGATGTCGATCAGGCGCATCGTCGCGTAGCGCGCCATCCACTGGCGGTACGAGCGGACGGCCGCCAGCGTGCAGCGCCGCGTGACCGCCGGACTGAAGCCGTTCTCGCGGCAGGCGATGACGATGCTCGTGGCGAGTCGCTTGACGTCCCACTCCCACGGCCCGGGCAGCGTCTCGTCGAAGTCGTTCGCGTCGAAGACCAGGGTCCGCTCCGGCGAGGCGAACAGGCCGAAGTTGGAGATGTGGGCGTCGCCGCTCGCCTGGACGAGGATGTCCGTGCGCGGCGTGTCCGCCAGGTCGTGCGCCATGACCGCGGGCGTGCCCCGGTAGTAGGCGAACGGCGAGGCGGCCATCCGCTCGTGGCGGAGGGGGACGAGCTCCGGGAGCCGGTCCTGCTCCTGCGCCTCGAGGATGGCGATCGGGTCGCGGTCGGCGCGGAGCTCGAGCGTGGCGTGGCTGACCCGCGGGACGCGCGTCCGCGCCTCGCGACCGGCGGAAGCGCGGTCGGAGGGATGGACCCAGGGTCGCGCGGTCCACCGCGCCTCCTGGGGCGGCAGGCCCGCCTGCCACGCGGCGTCGTAGGCGGCCGCGAGGGCGTCGTCGGGGGTGCCCTTCCGCGACCTCCGCGGGGGCTTCGCGGGTTCCGTCACGGCACGCCTCCACCGGTGGCGATGCCCGGCGTCCGTGCCGGGGCTGCGGCGACTATAGGCGCCGGCGCACGGGAATCAACCCCCGGATGGGATGACCGGCGGGCACCGTCGGGTGTCGTGGGGCGCGCGCCGTCCGATCCGGGGCCCGGTCGGCGCCGGCCCCCGCGACCGGCGCCCGCGTCGGTCCGTCCGGCCTCCCCGGAGGTGACCACCCGCAGAGGTCGCGCGCACCCGTGGCGGTGACACTCGAGCACTTGTGGGGGTCCGCCACGGGCAAATCGATCGCCCGGACCTGGAGGGGTGAGGAGTGGTGATGACCGACGCGCGTGGCGCGGCAGCGGACACCGCGACCGCCGCCGATCCGGTCCTGCGGTGCACGGACCTCCGCAAGCGCTTCGGCGACCGGCAGGCCGTGGACGGGGTGGGCTTCTCCATCGAGGCGGGCGAGACCTACGGGCTCCTTGGCCCCAACGGCGCCGGCAAGACGACCACGATCTCGATGATCAGCGGCATCCTCGCCCGTGACGGCGGGGATGTGCGAGTGCTGGGCGAGCGGCTCGACGTGGACGCCGTGGACACGAAGCGGCTCGTGGGTGTCGTCCCGCAGGACCTGGCCATCTACCCCGACCTGTCGGCCAGGGAGAACCTCGACTTCTTCGGCCGCCTCTACGGGATGCGCGGCACGGCCCTCCGCGACCGCGTGGCCGAGGTGCTCGCGGTCGTGGAGCTGACCGACCGGGCGAAGGACCGGACCGCCACCTACTCCGGCGGCATGAAGCGGCGCCTGAACATCGCGATCGGCCTGCTGCACCGACCCCGCCTGCTCATCCTCGACGAGCCGACCGTGGGCGTGGACCCGCAGAGCCGCAACGCCATCCTGTCGAGCGTCGAGACGCTGGGCACCGAGGGCATCGGGATCCTCTACACGACGCACTACATGGAGGAGGCGGAGCGCCTCTGCGATCGGGTCGGGATCATGGACGAGGGCCGGATCATCGCGGAGGGGACGCGCGAGGAGCTGATCCGGCTGGTCGGCCAGACCGACCGGATCTCCCTCGGGGCGACCGGCGACCTGCGTGCTGCAGCGGCCGCCCTGCAGTCGTTCGACGGCGTGTCCGAGGTGACCGCGCGCGAAGGTGGGCTCGACGTCCTCGTGCCGCAGGCGAGCGCGATCCTGCCGGGCCTGCTGGAGGTCGCCGCCCAGGCGGGTGCCGCGATCAGGTCCGTCGAGGTCGTGGAGCCGGACCTGGAAGCCGTCTTCCTCCACCTGACCGGCAAGGCCCTGCGGGACTGAGGCGATGGGCCGCAACATCCGCGCCGGCCTGGTCATCGCGGCGCGCATCCTGCGCCAGCGCATCCGGGACCGGTCGGCGATCCTCTTCGCCGTCGTCACGCCGCTGGGGCTGGCGCTGGCGTTCTCGATCCTGATCCCCAACGATTTCTCGACCTTCCACACCCGCTTCGTGATCGTGGACCTCGACGGCGGGCCCTTCGCCGCCCGTCTCATCGACGGCCCGTTCGCGGGGATCGAGAAGGCCGGCGTCGCGGACGTGGACGTGACCGGCGATGAAGCGGCGGCGATCGCCGAGCTCCGCGCGGCGAAGGCGGGCGGCGTGATCGTGATCCCGGCGGGCTTCAGCGCGGCGATCGCCTCGGCCCGACCCACCGAGGTCCGGCTCCTCGGCGGGCAGTTCCCGGCCTCCTTCCAGGTCGCCCGGGCGCTCGTGAGCCGCTTCGCGAGCGAGGCCGGCGCCACCCAGCTGATGATCGCCGCGGCCGTCGACGGCGGCGCACCGGACCCCACGGTCGTCTCCGCGGCCGTCGCGGCGATGGCCGCCCCGGCGCCGGTCACCACGATCGCCGACGAGCCACCCTCGCGCCAGGCGGGCCGGTCCACGTTCTACGCGGCGGCGATGGCGGTGATGTTCGTCTTCTTCGCGACCCAGTACGGCGCCCTGGCGATCCACTCCGACCGCCAGAGCGGCACCCTTGCCCGGCTGCTCGCCGCGCCGATCGCACCCGGCGCGATCCTCTTCGGCGCCGCGCTCGCGAGCCTCGTGCTGGGGCTCGTGGCGATGACCGTCCTGTGGGCCGTCACCACGTTCCTCGTGGGCGCGAGCTGGGGCGCGCCGGCGCTGGTCGCCCTGCTGATCGTCTGCGCGGTCATCGCCGCCACCGGGCTGTCCATGCTGGTGGCGACGCTCGCGCGGACGCCGCAGCAGGCCGGCGCGCTCATCGCGATGATCGCGCTCTCGATGGCGGCGATCGGCGGCGTCTTCCTCCCGCTGAGCCAGGCGCCGGCCACGATCGTCACGCTCTCGCAGGTCACGCCGCACGCGTGGTTCCTGCGCGGCATCGACACGCTGGCCGACCGCGGCGCGACGCTCGCGGACGTCCTCCCGTCGGTCGTGGTCCTCCTGGGGATGGGCCTCGCCGCCGGGGCGGTCGGGCTCGTGCGCGCGCGCCGGACGCTGGTCGCCCGATGAAGGTCCTCGCGATCGTCCGGACGAACCTGGTCCGCGCCTCCCGCGATCGGACGGCCCTCTTCTTCTCGGTCCTCCTGCCGCTCATCCTCATCCTCGTGCTCGGGCTCACGTACGGGTCGGGGCGATCGGCACGGATCGGCCTGGTCGACGCGGACGGCGGCCCGCTGGCCGAGCGGCTGGTGGCGACCATCGGCGCGACGCCGGGGATCGCGGTGGACGTCCGCCGCTACGACTCGGTCGACGGGCTGCGCGAGGCCGCGTCGCGCGGGATCGTCCAGGTCGGCGTCGCGATCCCGGCCGGCTACTCCGCGGCGCTCGCGGACGGGTCGGACGTGGCCGTGACGCTCGTGGTCCCGGCCACGGAGCAGGCCAGCGCGATCCGGACCACCGCCGAGCTCGCCGTGGCGGCGCAGGCGGCCGAGATCCGTGCGGCGCGTTTCGCGAGCGCGCGGGACGGCACCGGCTTCGACTCGACGCTCGCGCGCGTCCGGGAGCTCGCCGGGACGGTGCCCGGCGTCGCGGTGGCGGTCGAGCCCGTGAACGCGGCCGACACGGGGACGGGCGGCTTCGACGCGGGCGCGCAGAGCCAGCTGGTGCTGTTCATGTTCCTCACGTCGCTCACTGGCGCGTCGGAGCTGGTCATCACGCGCCAGCTGGGCATCTCCCGGCGGATGTTCTCGACGCCCACGTCGATCCGGACGATCATCATCGGCGAGTCGCTCGCCCGGGTGGCCTTCGCCCTGCTCCAGGGCGCGTTCATCGTGGTCGCGTCGGCGATCCTCTTCGGCGTCCGCTGGGGAGACCCGGCCGGCGTCGTCGTCCTCGTGACGCTCTTCGGCCTCGTCTCCGGCGGGGCGGCGATGATCGTCGGGGGGCTGGCCTCCAACCCCAGCCAGGCTGGAGCGATCGGGCCGGCCCTCGCCATGCTCCTGGGCCTCGTGGGCGGGGCGATGGTGCCGACGGAGGTCTTCCCGGAGGCGATGCGCCAGCTCGCGCACCTGACGCCGCACGCGTGGGCGGTGGAAGGGCTCCGGGCACTCGGCGAGCCCGGCGCCGGCGTGGGCAGCGTCCTGCCGCAGGCGTCGATCCTGGCGGGGTTCGCGGCGGCGTTCTTCGCGGTCGCCGTGGTGCGCTTCCGGCGCGTCCTCCAGCGGGGGGCGTAGGTCCGACGGGCCGGTCGAAGGTCGGTACCGTCGGGTCGTGACAACACCGCCCTGAAGGCGGGACGATGCGACGCGATGGAGACGTCGACAGGGGCCGTTCCGCGCCGGTGGTCGCCCACTCGCCGCCGGAGGGAGCTCGCGACGGCGCTGGTCCTCCTCCTGGTGCTCGCACAGGGTGCATCGACCGGGATCGCCGCGGCGCCCAAGCTCGCCTCGCCGGTCCCGCGGTCCGCCCCCGGCTCGTCGCCGGTGTCCGCCGCCGCGGCCTCCGCCTCCCCGTCCGCGTCCCCGGTGCCGTCCGGCACCCCCGCTCCCTCGGCCTCGGTCGGGCCGTCGGCGGTGCCGTCCCCCCTGCCCTGGCCGTCGGCATCCGTCGCACCCAGTCCCACCCCGACGCCACGGCCGCAGCCGCTCCCGCGATGCACCTACGCGGACGTCATCACGCGCGACCGCGACCCGGATGACTGGGCGATCACGTTCCTCGACACCGTCTACCGCCTCCCCACCATGTACGGCCCACGGGACCTCGTGCGGACCGGCGTCGCCGGCGGCGGCTCCGTCCGACGGCTCGTCGCGGGCGACCTCCGGGCGATGGCCCGGGCGGCGACCGCCGCCGGGGCCCCCATCCAGATCGTCAGCGCCTACCGCAGCTACGCCGCGCAGATCTCCGACTTCGCGTACTGGGTACGGGTCTCAGGGCTGGCTGCCGCGCTGCTGGGATCCGCGCGCCCGGGCCATTCCGAGCACCAGCTCGGCACCACGATCGACGTCACGAGCCTGGGCGGCGGCCTCCCGTGGCACATGTGGGACTGGGGGACCACGCCCGCGGGACGCTGGATGCGCCAGAACTCGTGGCGGTACGGCTTCGTCATGAGCTACCCCGCGAAGGGGAGCCCGGCGAAGACCTGCTACCGGTACGAGCCCTGGCACTTCCGGTACGTCGGGCGGGAGATGGCCGCCGCCGTCCGGGCCAGCGGCCTCACGCTGCGCGAGTACCTCTGGCGCGAGCGGTCGCGCTGAGGGCGCGGCCCGGGTCGGAGTCAGCCGGCGTCGTGGGCCGCCGGCGTCGCGCCCCGGCCCCGGATCCTGCCCCACACGGACGTCGAGCCCCGGGTCAGCCGCGCGCGTCCGCGGGGTCCGGCGACCTTCCCGCCCGATCCACGGGCGCCGCCCCTCCCTCGAGCGTACGCATGATCAACGCGTCCGCCACGTCGCCGGCACCCCCCACGTGGAGCATGGCGCGGCTGTTCCCGGCGAGCGCGCGAGCCACGGCGAGCCGGTCGGACGAGAAGTCCCAGGCCGCCGCCTCCGGGTGGGCCTTCAGGCGCTCCTCGAGCCGGGCCAGCCGGAACGCCTCGGTCTCCGCCTCCACCTCGACGACCCGCCGGCGGGTCTCGGCCTCGATGACGCGCCGCTCCATCTCCTCGCGATCGCGTGCGAGGCGCGCGGCCACCTCCTGCTTCGCGAGCGCCTCGCGGTCGGCCTGCCGGCGCTGCTCGAGGGCGAACCGCTCGGCCTGCTCCAGCTGCTGGATGCTCGCGAGCCGGCGGGCCTCCCGGGAAGCCGTGAACTCGGCGGGCGGTGCCACGTGGGTGATGAGCACCCGCTCCACGGTCACGCCGTAGCCGGCGAGTGCCTCGCCGATCGAGGATGCCAGGCTGGCGGACTCCGTCTCCGCGAGATCCAGGACCGCGTCGATCGGGACCCCCCGGGCCAGGTGCCGGACCGTCTCCTGGCACGTGCCCTGGAAGACCTGGTCGAAGTCGGACGGGGCGATCGCATACACGAATCGCTCGGGCATCGCGATCCGGACCGTGAGGAGGATGTCGAGGTCCACCCGCACGTCGTCGCTCGTCACGACCCCGGTCACCTGGGCGTCGAACGGGATCTCGCGCGACGTCACGAGGTGGCTGACGCCGATGCCCGGCCGGACCACGTGGACGCCGGCGCCGAGCGTCCGGAGGTACCGGCCACGACGGACGAGCATCGCCTGCGAGCCCTCCGGGACCGACAGGAACAGCGTCGGCACGAGCCCGGCGACAAGGGCCACGACGCCGCCGACGAGGATGACGCCGGCGGCGACCACCTGGATCGGCAGGACCAGGGCCAGGACGATGGCCACGAGGCCGCCGACGGCGAGCGGGAGGTTGATGCGGACGAGCCGCCGGGGCTGGACGACGATCGGGAGGCGCCCGCTCGCGTCCGGC
>JAKOQS010000176.1 GCA_029778235.1 Chloroflexota bacterium
ACCGACCCGCCTCGACGCCCGACCGGGCAGGAGCGGGTCAGCCGCGAAGCAGCCTCGCGAGCGCCCGGAGGACGAGGGCCGCCGAGATCCCGGCGACGAGGACGAGCCCCGGGCTCAAGCTCGCCTTCGCATGCACCATGCCCGACGGGGGTCCGCCGCGCCAGTGCCCGACGTCACCGACGCGGCGCGGGGCTGACCTCTTCGGGTCCCGGCCGGCGGCGGTGGCAGAGCAGGCTGGATCCCTGCGAGCACGCGCTGTCCGGCCGTCCCGCGATGTCGCTGCGACCATCGACCGCCGGAGTACTGTGTTCCCTATGAAGGGAGACCGCGTCGAGGCCGTCGTCGATACCGGCCAGGGCGTCCAGACGTTCGACATCGTCGCCACGCGCGCCGGCCGTCGCATCGAGGTCGTGACGTCGCGGGGGGTGGTGGAGGTGCGCGAGGTGACGCGCACCGGTGTTCCGGTGCGCACGGGACGCTTCATGACCAGCCGCCTCATCGCGCTCGTGGAGCATCCGGCGGTCGATGAGCGAGGCCGCGTCGAGGTGACGACGCGACACCGGCTCGAGGCGCGCGACCACCGCTAGGTGGTGTGCCCCTACCGCCAGAGCGGACCGTACGGGTGCTCGGGCGCGATGGGCCGGCCGGCCGCGAAGCGGTCGAGGGCGAACGGTGAGATGTCCACCGTCCGCGCCGCCCCGTCGAGGATCAGCTCGGCGAGACACAGGCCGACCGCCGGCGCCGTCTTGAACCCGGTGCCCGAGTGGCCGCAGTCGAGGTAGAAGCCGTCGGGCCCGGCCTGCCCGAGGATCGCGTGCTGGTCGGGCGTGATCCCGTCCTGGCCGCCGTGGGCCGTGCGGAGCGTCCCGGCCTCCATCCAGGGGAGCCGGGCGCAGATGGCGTCCACCATCGCGTCGAGGGTCGCGCCGCTCATCTCCTCCTGGGGCCGGTCCGGGGAGCCGCCGATCGTGTTGCCGGACTCCAGCCCGACGAGCATCATGTCGCGGCCCTCGGGCCGGAAGTACACCTCGTGCGCCTGGTCGATCACGATCGGGAACCTGGCGTCACGGCCGTCGGGGAGCCCGAAGTAGGCCGTGTCGTGCCGCCACGCCTCCACCGGGACCTCGACGCCGGCGGTCGCGGCGACCTCGGCCGCCCACGCGCCGGCGGCATCGACCGCGACCGGCGTCGTGATCCGTCCCTTGTCCGTCGTCACGGCGACGACGCGGTCGCTCTCGACGACGACGCTCGCCCGCGTCCCGCCGAGGTACCGCGCCCCGGCCCGCCGCGCGGCGGCGAGGAAGCCCGACGCGGTCGCGGTCGGGTCGGCGTAGCCCGAGAGCGGCTCGTATCCCGCCACCTCCACGTCGTCGGTGACGACGCCCGGGAGCAGCCGCGCGACCTCGGCCGCGTCGATGAGCTGGGCGTCGATCCCCACCCGCCGGTGCATCGCCACGTTCGCCCGCAGGGCGGCCACCAGGTCCGGCGGCACGAGCTGGACGAACCCGGTGTGGACGAAGTCGCACGAGCCCTCGCCGACGCGGTCCGCCCACTCGCGGAACCACGGGAGCGACGCCCACGCCAGCCGCGACTCGGCCTCCACGTCGTAATGCATCCGGACGAAGCCCGACGAACGACCCGTGGCGCCGGCGGCCACCGAGGCTCGCTCGACGACGACCACGGAGGCGCCGCGGCGCGCGAGGTGGAAAGCCAGGCTGGCGCCCTGCACGCCGGCCCCGATCACGACGACGTCGGCCGTCTCGGTCATCTCACAGCTCTCCAGTCGGTGGGGGTGCGGGCGCCGGCGGGTCGACGGATCCGTCTTCGGTCGCCGGCACACCAGCGTCATCTGGCCCGTGCGCCGACGCCTCGGCGAGCCCGGGAGGTACGGCATGGTGCGCGGGGTGGCGTGCGTCGAGCCGGTCGGAGAAGTCGACCAGCAGGGCGAGGAGCACGAGCTGCTGCAGCGTGGACGCCATCGCCCCGAACTGCTCGACGTAGAAGGTCAGGAGGCCGCCAGCGACCAGGTCCACGAGGACGGCCGCCGTGGCGACCCGGGCGCCGGTCCGGTCGCGCCGGGCGACGATCAGCAGCGCGGCGATCCCGTTCACCGTCCCGACGCCGACGGCCACGCCGAGTGTGAGCAGCGCCCAGGCGGAGCCTTCGGGCACCTCGATCGGCCCGCTGGGGAGCGGCAGGTCCAGCGGATCGCCGGCCCAGAGGACGTCGAGGAGGAGCAGCGCGGCGAGGACCGCGGCGAGGGCGGACCACAGAAGGCCGAGGACGATCAGGGCACGCTCCACCCGCAGCGGGAGCCAGCGCTCGAGGGTCTCGCGGGCGCGACCGCTGGCGACCCAGCCCGGTGGAACCAGGAGGGTCTCCATCTCCGCGGACGTGAGGATGGCCGCCTGCCGTTCGGCGAGCATCGCGACGGACGGGTCGTGCGACCGGCGCGCGCGCGAGAGCCGGGCGACGACGCGGTCCCGGTCCGCCGGGTTGAGCCGGCCGTCGAGCCCGGCTCCGACGGCCTCCGCGGCCGCCTGCATCGCATCGAACGACGACCGCGATCGCCTGCGACGCACCACGAGCCACAGGCCGACGAGCAGGAGGAGCGACCCGTAGATCAACGGGGCCGCCGGCGCGAAGAAGTAGTCGTTCTCCTCGGTGACGAACTTGCCGATCTCGTCGATGAACAGGCCGACGCCGACGCCCGCGGCGAGCGCCGACAGCAGCAGGACGCGCCGACCCACGAACAGGAGCGGCAGGACCACCGCGACGATCAGCAGCAGCCCGCCCCAGAGCATGTGCGCGACGTGCAGGCCGCCGCCGCCCACCTTCGGGTAGCCGGTCGCCTCCAGGAACCAGCGGACGGCTGCGACGGTGACGGCGAAGGCGGCGATCGTGACGAGCAGGTAGCGCTCGGCCTGATCGCGGCGGGCCCCGAGCCACGGTCTCCGCACGGTCCCTCCCATGCTGCCGCCGGTCCGTCCGGCCGCGCGATGGTAGCGCCTCGGGGAGGGCCGGCGCGGACGGCGCCGTGCTACGCTTCGCCGGTCCCTTTCAGGCCGGTCCCGTGAGGCCGGAGGGCCGGTCCCGTGAGGCCGGGAAGGAGGCGTCCGCACCGTGTCATGCCATCCCTGCCGGCGGCCCCGGACGCCACCGGCCATCCCGCCGCAGGTCCTGCCCGTCCGCCCCGCATGACCGTGCCTCCGCTCCCCGATCCCGCATCCATCGTGGACGCGCGCGTCGGCGATGCCGGCCCGTCGCTCCTCGCGCTCGCCGACGGGACCGTCTTCGCCGGGCGGGCGTTCGGCGCGCCCGTGGCCGCGGGCGGCGACCTGGTGGTCAACACCAGCCAGACGGGCTACCAGGAGGTCTGCACGGACCCGTCCTACGCGGGCCAGGTCGTGGTGATGACGTACCCGCTGATCGGGAACCACGGGCGGCTGGTCGCCGACGACCAGTCCGAGCGCCCGTGGCTCCGGGCGCTCGTCGTCGCGAACGCGACCGCGGCGGTCGTGGACGACGCGGCGCAGATCGCCGCCCTCCTTCGTGCGCACGGGATCCCGGCGATCGCGGGGGTGGACACGCGCGCGCTCGCCCGTCACCTGCGCACGCGCGGGTCGGTCCGGGCGATCGTCACCGCGCCCCGCGAAATGGACCGCGATGCGGCGGTCGCGGCCGCCCGCGCGCTCCCCCGGTGGGAGGACGAGGACTTCGTGAGCCTCGTGTCGCCGGGCGCTCCCCGCGACCTGGGCGACGCGTCGGAGGGCGGCCCGCTCGTCGCGATCGTGGACCTCGGGCTCAAGTCGAGCATCGTGCGCAACCTGCGCGCTCGCGGCGCGCGCGTGCGGGTGCTTCCGCACACGGCGACGCCGGCGGACGTCCTCCGCCCGGAGGTCCACGGCGTCGTGCTCTCACCCGGGCCGGGCGACCCCGCCCGGCTCGCGGAGCAGGTGGCTCTCGCTCGCGCGGTCATCGCCGACGGCCGGCCGCTCCTGGGGATCTGCCTGGGCCACCAGATCGTGGGGCGCGCCGCGGGCGCTGAGACGCGGCGGCTGCGGTTCGGCCACCACGGGGCCAACCACCCGGTCCGCGACGATGTCCGCGGCATCGTCCAGGTCACGGCCCAGAACCACGAGGTCACCGTGGACGCGGCCACGCTCCCTGCCGGGAGCGGCTTCGTCGTGAGCCAGGTGAACCTCAACGATGGGTCCGTGGAGGGCCTCCGGCACGCGACGCTGCCGATCGAAACGGTCCAGTACCACCCCGAGGGGGCGCCGGGCCCCCTCGACGCACTCGCGGTCTTCGACCGGTTCGTGGCCGCCGCGCGCGCCCGCGCGGGGCGCGGATGAGCGCGCACCCGAGCGCGGGAGAGGGCGCAGCCGTCACGACGGCCGCGACGGCCGCGGGGGCGGGCGCGGCTGCGCGCCGGTCCCGTCCCGCGTCCGTCCTGATCCTTGGCTCGGGGCCCGTGGTGATCGGCCAGGCGGCCGAGTTCGACTACGCGGGGACCCAGGCCTGCCGCGCGCTGCGCGCCGAGGGCGTCCGGACCGTCCTCGTGAACTCCAACCCCGCGACGATCATGACCGACCCGGCGGTCGCCGACGCCGTCTACCTCGAGCCGCTCACCGTGGAGACGGTCGAGGCCGTCATCGCGCGCGAGAAGCCCGAGGGCCTGCTCGCCGGACTCGGCGGCCAGACGGCGCTCAACCTCGCGGTCGCGCTCTCCCGGGCGGGCATCCTCGAGCGTCACGGGGTCCGCCTGCTGGGCACGCCGCTGGCGGCGATCGAGATGGCGGAGGACCGTGAGCTCTTCCGCGACCTCCTTGATCGGCTGGGCCAGCCCTACGCGCCGTCGGCGATCGTCGCGGGCGCGAACGAGGGCGACCGCGCCGCCTCGACCGACGCGGCGCTCGCTGCGATCGGGCTGCCGGCGATCGTCCGGCCGGCCTTCACGCTCGGCGGCACCGGCGGCGGCATCGTGGAGACGGAGGCGGCGTACCGCGAACGGGTGCGGGCAGGGCTCCGCGCCAGCCCGATCGGGCAGGTCATGGTCGAGCGCTGCCTCGTCGGCTGGCAGGAGATCGAGTACGAGGTCATGCGCGACGCGGCGGACACGTGCATCGCCGTCTGCTCGATGGAGAACGTGGACCCGCTCGGGGTCCACACGGGCGACTCGATCGTCGTCGCGCCGGTCCAGACCCTGCCCGACCAGGTCCACCAACGCTTGCGGAGCGCGGCGCTCGCGATCATCCGCGCGCTCGGCGTGGAGGGCGGCTGCAACGTCCAGTTCGCGCTGTCGCCGGACCATGCGGACTACGCGGTCATCGAGGTCAACCCGCGCGTGAGCCGGTCGTCGGCCCTGGCGTCGAAGGCGACGGGCTACCCGATCGCACGCGTCGCCGCGCAGATCGCGGCAGGCCGGACCCTCGCGGAGATCCCGAACGTGGTGACCGGGACGACGGTCGCGGCCTTCGAGCCGGCGCTCGACTACGTCGTCGTGAAGCTCCCGCGCTTCCCGTTCGACAAGTTCCCGCGCGCGGACCGCAGCCTCGGGAGCCAGATGAAGGCGACCGGCGAGGTGATGGCGATCGACCGGACCTTCGGCGCCGCGCTGAACAAGGCGCTGCGCGGCCTGGAGCAGGCGGGCTCGGGGCCGCTCGCGGAGGAGGACGCGTGGCGGCCGACGCTCGCGTACCTCGCGGCCGTCCTGGGAGGAGGGGAGCCCGGCGGAGCCGCGCCCGCGGCCGGCGCACCCGCCGCCGCGGACGGGCGGACGGACCCGTTCGGTCCCGGCGACGCGCCTGGCGACGACGCCCCGATCCGCTGGACGGGGGAGTCGGGCGAGGCGTGCGAGTCCACGCGCCATGCCGAGCGCGCCGCGGCGCCCCTCGTGCTGCGCCGATTCCTCGCGCCGTCCGACGACCGTCCCTGGAGGATCCTCGCGCTCCTTCGACGCGGGGTACCGCAGGCCGACATCGGTCGGGCCACCGGCATCGCCGACTGGTTCCTCGCCGAGATCGGGCGGCTCGTGTCCCTCGAGACCCGGGTCCGCGCACTCGGGGCTCGCCTCGCCGACCCAGGCGACCACGAGGCAGCCACGTTGCTCGCGACGGTGAAGCGGGCAGCGTTCGGCGACCGGGACCTCGCGCTGCTCGCAGGGGTGGAGCCCGGGGCGATCGCGGCCGCGCGCCGCGCCCTCGGGCTCGCCCCCGGGTACGCGATGGTGGACACGTGTGCCGCCGAGTTCGCCGCGGAGACACCGTACTTCTACGCGACGTACGCGGCCGCGGGCTCGCCGCCCGAAGCCGCGCCGGTCCCGCGGCCGGCCGCGCTCGTCATCGGGTCCGGGCCCGTCCGGATCGGGCAGGGGATCGAGTTCGACTACTGCGCGGTCCACGCCGCGGAGACGCTCCAGCGGGCGGGGTGGTCGGCGGTATTGGTGAACTCCAACCCCGAGACCGTCTCGACCGACTTCGACGCGTCCACGCGCCTCTACTTCGAGCCGCTCGACCCGGAGTCGGTCGCCGAGGTGGTCGCGGTCGAATCCGCGGCCGGGGCTGCGCCGATCCCGGCGCTCGTCCAGTTCGGCGGTCAGACGCCCCTGAACCTCGCCGGCCCGCTCGCCGCCGCGGGCGTCCCGCTGCTCGGCGCCGACCTGGAGGCGATCGACCAGGCAGAGGAGCGGACGCGCTTCGCGGCCCTGCTCGACCGCCTGGGGATCCCGCAGCCCGAGGGCGGGATGGCGAGCTCCGTCGAGGAGGCGCTGACGATCGCCGACCGGATCGGCTACCCGGTGATCGTCCGGCCGTCGTTCGTCATCGGCGGGCTGGCGATCGACTTCAGCTACTCGCCGGAGGATCTCGTCCGCCAGCTCGCGGCTGCGACCGTCGTGGATCCCGACCGCCCGGTGCGGATCGACCGCTACCTCGAGGGGACCGAGGTGGACGTGGACGCCGTCTCCGACGGCGAGACCGTCCTGATCCCGGGGATGCTGGAGCACCTCGAGCGGGCCGGCGTGCACTCGGGCGACTCGATCGGGATCTTCCCGCCGCACGCGGTGAGCGAGGGCGACCAGGAGCTGATCGCCGTGACGATGGCCCGCGTCGTCCGCGCGCTCGGAGCACGCGGCCTCGTCAACGCGCAGTTCATCGTTCGCGACGACGGGGTCTACCTCATCGAGGTGAACCCGCGCGCGAGCCGCACGGTCCCCTTCCTCTCGAAGGTGACGGGCGTGCCGATGGTCGAGATCGCGGTGAAGGTCGCGCTCGGCGCCACGCTCGCCGAGCTCGGCTGGGGCGACGGCGTGCTGCCCGCGCCTGGCTTCTTCGCGGTGAAGTCGCCGGCGTTCTCCACGGCCAAGCTGCGCGGGGTGGACCCGTCCGTGGGCCCGGGGATGCAGTCCACCGGCGAGGTGATCGGGATGCACGCCGACCTGCGCGTGGCGATCGCCAAGGCCCTCACGGGCGCCGCGCTCGTCCCGCCGCACCCGCTGCCCGGCCGCGACGTTGCGATCGTCTCCATCGCCGACCGCGACAAGGCGCTCGTCCCGCGCATCGGGGCGGCGCTCGTCCGCGCCGGCTACCGGATCGCCGCGACGCCCGGCACCCGGGCCGCGCTCGCGGGAGCCGGGATCGAGGCCGAGCTGGTCGCCAAGGTGGGAGCCGGACCGGAGGCCGAGGGGACGCCGATCCTCGATGCGATCGCGTCCGGCCGCACGGGCCTGGTCGTGAACACGCCGACCCCGCGCTCGGGCGCGGTCCGGGACGCGGCCGAGATCCGCCTCGGGACCGTCGCGGAGGGGATCTTGTGCCTGACCGCCGCCGAGACCGCCGTCGCGGCCGTCGAGGCGATGGATCCGACGCTCGCGGACCGGCTGGCCGACGTCCGGCCGCTCACCGCGTGGGTCCCGGAAGCGGGCAAACCGCCGGGGCCGCCCGTGCGATAGGGTGGGTGAGGGGCGCGCATGCGCCGCCCACCGCGCGAGGAGCCACGTGACGATGACGACGATCCGGATGGTGGACGACCCGGGGTCCGCCGCCTACCGGGCGGGTGCGTGCAACATCGGTCCGGCCGAGATCAGGCGCCGGCGGGATGCGGGCATCGCCGCCGCCGTGGCCACCGTCCTCCTGGCGGTGGTGCTCGTCGCGATCGGCGCCCCGGCCTGGGCGCGCCTCCTCGTGTTCTTTCCCGCGGCGGGCGCCGCGGTCGGCTTCCTCCAGGCACGCTTCCGTTTCTGCGCCGCCTACGCCATCCAGGGGGTCCGCAACTTCGGCCCGCTCGGCGGGGCAGAACGGGTCGCCGACGCCGCGGACCACCGCGCGGACCTGCGCGCCGCCGCGAGGCTGGTCGCCCTGAGCACGGTCGCGGGCGCCGTGGTCGCGATCGTCTTCGCCCTCCTTCCGCTCTGAATCGGCGACGCCGGCGGTCTGCCGCCGGCGTCGCCGTCTGTCCGCGGCCGGGCCGTTCGGGTCCGGCGCGCTCCACCTCAACACCCGCCGGCCGCCGAGCCGGTCGGGGCCTGGCCGCGGCCCGCCGCGGAGAGCGTCCCGGGCACTGCCGCGAGCGTGTCGGTCGCCGTCGGGACCGGCGCGTGACCGCCGATCGCCGTCCCGAGCGAGACGATCGCTCGGCCCAGGCGGGTCCGGACCGACGGGCCGGGCGCCGCGGCGCGGCCGACGCGGGCGCGTGCGGCCTCGTCGAGGCGGTCGCCGAGGACCGTCGTGACGAAGTCGTAGTTCGCGCCGCCGTTGGCGGTGTGGTCGAAGAAGACGGGGCGGATGATGCCGCGCGTCTCGCGCATCGTGGTTCTCCCTTCCGCCGCCTCGGCGGCCCGGTCGACGTGCCCGTGGTTCATCGAAGGCTGGTCTGTGTACGATGGATATCTAACAGCCGCTCGCGCAGTCATCGGGTCGTCCTCCCGTGGGTGGGTCAGGCGCCGACGAGGCGCTGGAGGTCGCCCGTGGCGTCCGCGAGCCGCTCGCGCCGCAGGCTGTAGTAGGTGAGGCCGCCGGTCTCGGTCACCGCGACGAGCCCGGCCGCGCGCAGCACCACCATGTGGTGCTTCACCGTCGGCTTCGACAGGCTCATCCGGTCCGCGATCTCGGTGAGGTAGAGGTCGCCGTCCGCCAGGAGACGCAGGATCCGGAGCCGGCTCTCGTCGCCGAGGGCCTTGAACAGCCGGACCGTCGCGCTCGGGAGCGCGCTGGTATCCCCGTCGAGCGCCGCGTCGCCGAGCGGGTAGCAGATGACGCGGGTCTCGTGATCTCCGAAGAGGTAGTTGTACGGCCGCGAGAAGTAGCTGGGCGCCAGCACGAGGCGCCGGACGCCGGGCTCCCGGGTCCAGCGGATCCCGCCCGTCGTCTTCTCGACGAACTCGACAAGAGGCAGCGTCGCCGCTTCGCGGCGGCGGAGGTCGACGTCCCGGTCACCCATCGCGGCGATCCGCGGCTCGATCGCCTGGAACTTCTCGCGCCAGGCGCGGAGCGCGCGCCGCATCGCGCGGAGCTCGCCATCCGGATCGTCCAGCACCCGCGCGATCGTGGGCCGCGTCCAGTCGCCCGCGGAGCTGAGCAGGCGCTCGCGGGCGGCCGCATCCCCGACGAGGGCCGCGTGTGCGAGCCCCTTCGGGTCCTCGATGGACCCCGTCTCGCAGAGACCGCCCACGATGTCCTCGACACCGATCCGGTTCGCGAGCGCGACGACGTCCGCCGAGGCCCGGATCGCCGGGTCGGTCGTGATCAGCTCGACGAGGCCGAGGCCCAGCCCCGCGCCGTTCTCGTCGTTCTCGAACGCGCGCGCGACGTCCCGCCGCACCGCGTCGGAGAGGGAGGACCGTGCGTCGGCGAGCCAGGCCGCGTCGTCGGGCAGGAGCTCGGGCTCGGTGTCGAGCATGAGGCTGACGAGGAAGTCGAGTGCAGGGCGTGCGTCGAGCACGAGCTCGACCTCGTCCGCGGGCATCGCCGCCGGCGACATCCTGCGGACGAGCGCGCGACCCGCGGGCTTCTGCGCCGTCGCGGTCCGACCCCGTGCTGCCGTCATCGATACGCTCCTTCTTTTTGTTAGATAGCAATCTAACACCTCGCCCACGCATGTCAAGAGGCATCCGTCCATCCCGGGGGACGTGGGGCGTGCCCCTGACTGGATGCGCCGCGATGACGGTCTGGTGCCGCTGCCACGCTGCGGCGACATCCCCGGCGTGCGACCATCCGATCGCCCCGGCGTGCCGACCGCGGCCGGATGGCACGATGACAAGGAGCCCGCCCGACCGATGCCCCGCCGCCCCCCGGCCGCCGACCCGTTCGCGTTTCCGTACCGCGCCGACCGGCCGGAATGGTCGCTGGTCCCTGCCGACCACCCCGCGCTCCACCGGGCGACGGACCCCGTCGGCGGGCCGGACCCGCGTCTCGATCGCCTGCTCGACCGCCTGCTGCGCGTGTGCGAGGCGGCTCCCGGCGTCGGCATCGCGGCGCCGCAGGTGGGGGTCGCGCTCCGGGTCGCGATCGTCTGGCCACCCGCGGCCGACGACGGGCGCGACGAGGAGGCCCCGGCCGAGCGCCCGGCGCCGATCGAGCTGGTCGACCCGGAGATCGTCGAGACGGAAGGGGAGGTCGTCTGGGCGGCCGAGGCCTGCCTCTCGCTGCCGGTGCTCCGGGGGCTCGAGGTGCACAGGCCGCGTCGCATCGTGGTCCGTGCGGCCGATCGGCGCGGCCGCGTGCGGACGCTGGAGGCGACCGGGTTCGTTGCGGAGATCTTCGCCCACGAGATCGACCACCTCGACGGGATCCTGTACCCGGAGCGCGCGGAGTCTCTCGAGTACGACCCCGAGCACCGCCCGCACTACCCAGCCGCCAGTTGAGCGGGGGCGCCGGCGCGGTACCATCGCCCGAACCCGCCAGCAGGAGTCACAGCCGCCCATGACCACGCCGCGCGTCACGTTCACCTACGAGAGGCTCGCCAATGGGCTCCGCTGCATCCTCGCGCCGGACGCGCTCGCGCCCGTGGTGGCGGTGAACGTCTGGTACGGGGTGGGCTCCAAGCACGAGGTGCCGGGTCGGACGGGCTTCGCCCATCTCTTCGAGCACGTGATGTTCCAGGGGTCCGCCCACGTCAGGAAGGCCGAGCACATCGCGCTCGTGCAGGCCGCCGGCGGGACGATGAACGGGACCACGTGGCTCGATCGGACCAACTACTTCGAGACCCTGCCCAGCCATCGGCTGGACCTGGCGCTCTGGCTGGAGGCCGACCGGATGGCGACGCTCCTCGAGGCGCTGAACCAGGACAACCTGGACAACCAGCGCGACGTGGTGAAGAACGAGAAGCGGTCGTCGTACGACAACCAGCCGTACGGCCTCTGGTCGCACAAGCTCCAGGCCCACCTGTTCCCGCCCGACCACCCGTACCACCACCCGACGATCGGCTCGATGGAGGACCTCGACGCGGCCTCCGTCGAGGATGTCGCCGCCTTCTTCCGGACCTACTACGCGCCCAACAACGCCGTGCTCTCGATCGTGGGCGACTTCGACCCTGCCGAGGCGCGCGCGTCGGTGGAGCGGTATTTCGGGCCCATCGCGGCCGCCCCGCCCCCGCCCCCGCTGCCCGAGATGGGCGTGCCGCTGTCGCTCGGGGGCGAGGTTCGCGAGGTCGTGACGGACCGCGTCCCGCTCACGCGGATCTACTTCGGGTTCCGGGCGCCCGTCTTCGGGGATCCGCGCCTGCGGGCGCTGGAGATCGGCGGTCAGATCCTCGCCGGGGGCAAGGGGAGCCGACTGCATCGCCGGCTCGTCCGGGAGGAGCGCATCGCGCAGGACGTCGCGTTCTTCGTCATGGGATTCGTCGGCGGCGCGTCGATCGCCGCGGGGTGGGCGACGGTGCGGCCCGGGGTGGACCCGGACAGGGTCGAGGCCGCGTACCTCGAGGAGCTCGACCGGATCGGCCGGGAGCCGGTGACGGCCGACGAGCTGAGCCGCGCGCACGCCCTCGTGGAGACCGAGTCCCTGGCCGCCCTCCAGCGGGTCGAGGACCGCGCCGACCAGCTGTCGATGTACGCGACCCTGTTCGACGATCCCGACCGCATCAACCGTGAGCTCGACGGCTACCTCGCGGTCACCGCGGAGGACGTCCGGGCCGTGGCGGCGGACGTCTTCCGACCGGAGAATCGCGCGGTCGTCACGTACGTCCCCGTCGAGGGCGGGCCACCCGAGCCGGCCACCGACGCGGGGGAGGTCGCGGCGTGAGCGGCGAGCATCTCGCGGTCCGCCCTGTCGCGGGCACGCCGCGTCCGTACGAGTTCCCGCACTTCACGAAGGCGTTCCTCGCCAACGGGGTCGAGGTCCGGACCGTCCACCTCCCCCGCAGGCCGCTCGTCTCGGCCGTCGTCGCGATCCGCCGCGGTGCGGCCGACGAGGACCCGGCCTCGGCCGGCGTCTCCGCCCTCGCCGCCCGCGCGCTCTCCGAAGGGACCGATCGCTACGACGCGATCGCCCTCGTGGAGGCCTCCGAGCGTCTCGGCGCCGAGCTCCATGCGTCGGCGGGCTGGGACGCCACGTCGACGAGCGTCGAGGTGCCCGGGTCGCGGTTGGGCCCGGCGATGGAGCTGCTCGCCGAGATGACCCTTCGGCCGTCCTTCCCCGAGCACGAGGTGGAGCGGCTGCGCGACCAGAGGCTCAACGAGATCCTGCAGGCGTTCGCGGATCCGCGTTCGCGTGCGGAGATCGCGTTCGCGGCCACCATCTACACGCCGGACTCCCCGTACGGCCGGCTCCTCGGGGGCGACCGCGAGACGGTCGCCGGCCTGCGCGTGCCCGCGCTCCGCGCTCGCCACGCCGCCTGGCTGGACCCGGAGCGGATCACGATCGTCGTGGGCGGAGACCTCGACGGGATCGACGTCCTCGGGATCGTCGAGCCGCTCTTCGGGGGGATCCCGCGGGTCGCGGGCCCGCGCGAGGATGTGCCGATCGTGGCGGCGCCCGCCGTGGACCGGACGATCGTCCGGGTCCACCACCGGCCGGGAGCCGTGCAGACGGAGGTCCGGGTCGGCCATGTCGGGCTGCGCCGCCGGATCCCGGACTTCCACGCGGTGAGCGTGATGAGCGCGATCCTCGGCGGTCTCTTCAACTCGCGGCTCATGATGCGTCTCCGGGAGGAGAAAGGCTACACGTACGGTGCGCACGCCGGCTTCGACCTGCGCGTCCATCCCGGGCCGTTCGGGGCCCGCGCCGCGGTCGAGACCGCCGTCACGGCCGCGGCCGTGACGGACCTCCTCGCCGAGATCCGCCGGATGCGCGAGACGGACGTCACCGACGACGAGCTCCGGGCCGCGAAGGACTACCTCATCGGTGTCTTCCCGCTGCGGTTCGAGACGCCGGGGCCGGTGGTGACGGCCCTCGCCGGGCTCGCCACGGCGCAGCTGCCGGACGACGAGCTCGCGCGATACCGGCCGGGGATCTCCACCGTCTCGGTCGCCGACGTGAGGCGCGCGGCGGCGGAGCACCTCCACCCGGACCGGGCGGCGATCGTCCTGCTCGGCGACGCCGACCGGATCGCGGGGGACGTGGAGGCGGCCGGGCTGGGCGACGTCGAGATCCTTCGCGAGGATCCGCGGCCGGGCTGAGGCGGTCGGACAGCGGCGCCGCCCGCATCGCGCCGGCCGCGACCGGGCGGCGGCGCGACCCGGCCCGGTCTACACTCGCCGCGTGATCGTCGTCGTCGGCCCGCTCGCATATCGGCCGGGGTCTTCCGGCGCGCCCGGTGCGGCCGCGGGCCTCGCTGCCGGAGTCGCATCCGCCGCCGCCGCCGCGGGGGCCGCCGTCGAGGTGGCGGCAAGGGTGGGGGATGACCCCGCGGGCGATGCCCTCCTGCTGGCGCTCGCGCGCGCGGGAGCCGGCCACACGGCGACGCTCCGAGACCCGGCGTGGCGCACGCTCGTGGTCGAGGAGCCGGCCACGGACGGCGACCCGCTCGTGCCCCTGGCCGACGATCCGGCGGTGCCGCATCCTGTCCCGGCCGAGGACGCGGCAGGCATCGTCGACGCGTCCGAGCAGCCCGGCCGAGCCGCGCCGCCGCTCGACGCCGGCGACCTGGACCTCGCGCTCGGCTACCTGCTCGACGCCCGGGTCGTCGTCGTGGCCCAGGAGCTCGACGAACCAGCCGCCGCGGCCGTGACGCGCCACGCGACGTTCTCCGACGCGACGGTCATCGTCGTCGTCGGTCCGGGGACGCCGGTCCCGGGCGTGCTCGAGCGCGCCATCGTGTTCGAGCGCGACGAAGGCGCCGGCGAGCAGTTCGGGACGCTCGTCGGGCGCTTCGCGGCGTCGCTCGACGCCGGTGCGGAGGCGGCCGAGGCGTTCGACGCCGCGCGGGCGGCCCTCGGCTGGAGTCCGGCCGCCGACTGAGCGCCGCGGCCGACCGAGCCCCGCGGCCGACCGAACCCCGCCGCCGACCGAGTCCTGCGATCGGCCGGCCGGAAGCCGGGCGGCCCCGCGGTCGGGCTCCTCAGGCCCCTGCGGATCCCTCCGGGGCCTCGAGGTCGATCGGCTCGACGAGGATCGGGCCGTCGTTGCGCACGTTGCTCACGTAGCGCGCGACCGGGAACCGGATGAGGCCCGCCGCGGGAGCGGGCACGAGCAGGCCCTGGAGCTCCGATGGATCTCTCGGCTCGACGCCCAGCCAGGCCGCCCACGCGTCCTCCGGGAGGATGACCGGCATCCGGTCGTGGATCGGGGCCAGGACCTCGTTGGCCTCGGTCGTGACGATCGAGAACGTCCGGAGCGGCTCGGCACCCTCAGGGGCATCCGGCTCCCGCCACGCCGACCAGATCCCCGCCAGGGCGAGCGTCCGGCCGTCGTCCCGCCGGATGACGTAGGGCTGGCTCGGCCCCGTCCCCTCGCGGTGCCACTCGTAGAACGCGTCCGCCGGGACGATGCACCGGCGCTTCGCGAACGCCGTGCGGAACGCGTTGCTCGTCGCGATCGTCTCCGCCCGCGCGTTGATCATGCGTGAGCCGATGCGCGGGTCCTTGGCCCAGGCGGGGACGAAGCCCCACGTGTAGGCGACGACCGCGCGCCGGTCGTCCCGCTGCACGACGACCGACGCCTTGCGCGTCGGCGCGAGGTTGTAGTGGCCGCCCGGGTCCGCGGCGAGATCCTCCGCGCCGAAGATCCGCGCGAACTCGGATGTCGAGAGCTGCTGAGTGAAGCGTCCGCACATGGCCGCATCGTCGCACCCGCCGGCCGGGTGCGCCAGCCCCGCGCCGGACCGGGACGCCGCCCCGCCGTCGTGCCGGCATCTTCCACCCGCCCCGCGGCGGTGCCCGGGGCGTCCGGCGGCTCTCTCCGCTAGAGTCCGGCCGTGAGCAGCACGTTCCAGATGGACCCTCGCGCTCCCGGCCCGCTCGACGCCGGCACGGCGACCGCGCTCCTCGACGCCGCCGATGCCGCGATGCTCGACAACGAGCCGCAGCGGGCCGCGGCGTTCGCGTCGCGCGTCCTGGGCAACGCCGACCCCGCGATCGCCGGCCGCGCGATGGTCGCCTACGGGGACGCGGTGGACCGCCTCGGGTACGAGGACGAGGCGCTCGAGACTTGGCGCCGCGCGGCGACGCTGCCCCCCTCGCCGGCCACCTACGCGGCGCTCCGGCGCATCGCGGCCGTCCTGGTCCGGCGCGAGGACGCGCGCGGCGCGCTCGAGGCCTACCGGCGGGCGGACACGCTCGCGCC
>JAKOQS010000177.1 GCA_029778235.1 Chloroflexota bacterium
CCCTCCGCCACGCTCGCGACGACGCCGGCCGGGGTCGCCGAGCCGCTCGCGGAGGGGTGCGAGGGGTCATCAGCCGCGCTTACCAGTCTCCCGGAGCATGGATGACGCCGGATCGCCACTCCGGCGTCGATAGCAGTCTCCGGGGGGATATCCGGCACGACGGCCGCGAACGGCCCGCCCGGACGGCGCTCGCCGCCCCGCCGCCCCGCGACCCGGCGCCGGCGCGGCGGATGCGCCCGCCCCGCCTCGGCCCCGCCGCCCTCAGACGTTCCGGGGGAGCACCACGACGCGCCGGTCCGGCTCCTCGCCGATCGACTGCGTCACCACGTTGGGATCGTCGCGCAGCGCCAGGTGGAGCCAGCGGCGCTCGAGGGCGGGCATGGGCTCGAACTGCACCATCTTCCCGGTCTCGGTCACGCGCTGGGCCGCCTTCATGGCGAGCTCGCGCAGCTGGCGCTCGCGCCGGCCGCGGTAGTCCTCCACGTCCACCAGGACGCGCGTCCATTCGCCCATGCGGCGCGACAGCATGAGGTTGAGGAGGTGCTGGAGTGCCGACAGGCGCTCGCCCTTCCGCCCGATGAGCGCGCCGAGCGCCTCCTTCTCGCGGCCGCGGCCGACGATGTTGAGCCGGTTGGTCTCACCCGTGTCCACCTCGACGTCGACGTCGAACCCGAGGTGGTCCATGAGCTCCGCGAGGATCTCGCGGCCCGCCTCCAGCGCCTCCGGCGACGCCTCCGCGGCCTGCAGCTCCTCGCGCTCCCGCGCGAGCGAGCGGGCGGCCTGCACCTCACGAGCCTCGCCCTCGGAGACGGTGCTCGACCGCTCGCGCGCGGGCCCACGATCGCCGGCGGGGCGGGCCGTGTCCTCGCCGCGAGGCTCGGCGCCCTGACCGACGGGCTCCGTCGCGGGACGGGTCTCGTCGCGGCGCGTTGCGTCGTCCCGGCGGCCGCGGTCGTCGCGGCGCGGAGGCCGGTCACCGCTGCGGCCACGATCGTCGCGGCGGGGACCCCGGTCGTCCCTGCGGCCGCGGTCGTCACGGCGCGGAGGTCGGTCGCCGCCGGCGGGCGCCGGCAGGGGCTGGGCGGCCGCCGCCTCACGCTTGGGTGCGGATCCGCCGAGGGCGGACCGGGGCGCGGCGATGATGCGCGCCGGCTCCGCGCCCATCCCCAGGACGCCGCGGCTTCCGGAGGTGAGGATCTCGAAGTCGAGCTCGTCGAGTCCCACGCCGAACTCGTCGCGAGCGATCCGGATCGCTTCCTCGACGGTCTTCCCGGTGAACTCGCGGTATGCGTCAGTGCTCATCTAGCGGCGTCTCCCTCGGCGGCCCTGGCGGCCGCGCTGGCGCACGGTGGACGCGGCCGATGCGGTCCGCTGCTCGTCCGTGCGAGAGCTCATGGTTCCCTGGGTGCCGCCCTGGCCCGGCGCGGCCGGACCACCCTTGGGCGCGGGGGCGTCGAACGTCACCGGGAAGCGCGGCTTGTGGTCGCGCGCGAAGCCCGGCGTGAACCCGAAGACGGGGAAGAGCGAGCCCCACCCGACGATCAGGTACTGCTGGATGATCGAGAAGATCGTGGTGACGATCCAGTAGATGAAGAGGCCGGCCGGCAGGATCCCGCCGTAGAGGACCGAGATGAGCGGGACGAAGAGCAGCATCTGCTGCTGGAGCCGGGCCTGCTGGTCGCCGGGGGTCGCCGGCGGCATGACCATCCGCGTCTGCACGACCTGCAGGAGGGCGGAGATCACGGCCAGGACGCTGATGCCGAAACCGAAGATCGTGAACAGCGTGGACGGGTACGCGAGGTTCATCCCGCCCAGCCACGGCACGACGCTGTTGATGCACGGCTGGACCTGGCCGTTGATGTAGACCGGTGCCGAGGGGCAGTCGAGCGTGATCACCTGGACCCCGAACACGTTGAGCATGGCGTTCGGGTTGAAGTTGGTGAGGCCCGCCGAGATGACCGAGTACATCGGGATCAGCAGAACGAACGTGATGAGGGTCGGGAGGCACCCCGAGAGCGGGTTGACGCCGCGCTCCCGGTAGAGCTCCATCGTCGCCTGCTGGATCTTGTTGCGGTCGCCCTTGTAGCGCTGCTGGAGCGCCTTGATCTCGGGCTGGATCAGCTGCGTGCGACGCTGGCTGACGATCTGGCGCCGGAAGACCGGGACCAGGAGCGCGCGCACGAGCAGCGTCATGATGATGATCGCGATGCCCATGTCGTGGACGACCTGGTCGATCGCCACGAGCGTGATGAAGAGGACCTGGAAGATCGGCGTGAACAGCCAGGCGAGCAGGCTGATGGGGTCCGCGCCGGGCTTCGCAGGCGCCAGCGGCGTCTGCGTGGGGGTGGCCGCGGCGCTCGCGCCGGGCGAGGTCGCGGTGCCGGGCACGCATGCCGCGACGACCACGAGGACGATGACCGCGAGCAGCACGACAGGCGCGGCACGCCGCATGAACGCGACGGCCGCCTTGCGGTTCACCTTCTGGCGCTCCTCGGTCACGGGACGGGGTCGTAGCCGCCGGGGTTCCAGGGACCGCACCGCGCGATGCGGCGCGCGCCCATCCAGGACCCGCGGAACAGTCCGTACTTGATGATCGCCTCCTCGGTGTAGTGGCTGCACGTCGGATAGAACCGGCACGAGGGCGGCAGCCAGATGAAGACGATGCGGTAGAGCTTGATGAGCGCGACGCCGACCGTCGAGCCGAGCCGTCTCACGGCCGGGGCTCCGGCGCAAGGACCCCGGCCCTGGCGAGGGCCTGCGCCAGATCCGCGGCGATCGCCGACTGCGGCGCCTCGGCGGTGGCGGGCCGGGCGATCACGAGTACGTCCCACCCGGCGACGAGCGAGCTGTCCATCGACCGGAGGCTCTCGCGGATGCGGCGTCGCGTCCTGTTGCGCACCACGGCACCCCCGAGCTTCCTGCCCGTGGAGAACGCGAACCTGGTCACGTCGAGGTCGGTCCGGCGAACGCGCACGGACACGAGTCCCGCCGAGCGCGACGTCCCGTCGCGCTGCAGGGCTGCGAAGTCGGATGGCCGCGTGATCATCACGAGCCGCGGGCGGCGCGCGCCGCGGTCCGGCGTCAGGCGGAGAGCTTCTTGCGACCCCGGGTCCGGCGTCGCGCGAGCGTCCGCCGGCCCCCGGTCGTCTTCATCCGGGCCCGGAAGCCGTGCTCCTTGGCGCGGTGCCGCTTCTTGGGCTGGTAGGTCTGCTTCATCGGGGTGTCGTCCGATCCTCTCCATCGGGCCTCCGGGACGGGTTCTGGGATCCCTGGAGGCACACGAACGCGCCTGAGCGCACTGGTGGCGCGTCGGCGCGTCGACGTCCGGCCGAGTATATGGACGCGCTTCGAGGAGTGTCAAACGAGGAGGCGGGCGCACGAGCCCCCGCGAGGGCCCCCCGTCTGTGCCGCCAGGGCGAGAGGAGGCCGAGGCCCGATACTCCCTGGGAGTATCGTCTTTCGGGTGCCGAATCGCCTTGCGGGTGCCCGCCGGGCGGTGCTATCTTTGCGCGGCCCCCGACGCCGGGACGTTCGAGGGCAGGTCCTCGAAGCCCCCGGAACGAGCCGCGGGAGGGAGACTCGGCGTCGCTCCGTCGCCATCCGCGTCGGAGCCCCCCGGGCCCCCCGATCGTGGCACAAGCCGTCGGCCATTCCCGTGTGGCGCACCCTCGATCGACCGACCATCCACAGACCGACCGCAACGAGCTGACGATGGACGCGAAGCACGTCTGGCGAGCCGCCCTCGGGGAACTCCAGGTCTCGCTGTCGCCCGCCAACTACGAGACATGGCTGAAGAACACGTCGCTCGTCGACGTGGACGGCACCCGCTTCCGGATCGCGGTCCCCAACCCCTTCGCGCGCGACTGGCTGGAGACGCGCTACCGGCCCCTGATCTCGCAGACCCTCGCCCGGGTCGTCGGCTACAGCGTCCAGGTCGAGTTCGTCGTCCAGTCGGCAGAGGAGAGCGCCGTCGCGGAGGCGGCGCCGGCGCCCGTGCGCGTCGAGGCCACCCGCGTGGGCGCCCCGGAGGGGGCCGCCACCAGCCTCAATCCGCGATACACCTTCAGCAACTTCATCGTCGGGTCCGCCAATCGCCTGGCGCACGCCGCCAGCCTCTCCGTCGCCGAGCGCCCCGGGCACGCCTACAACCCGCTCTTCCTGTACGGCGGCGTCGGCCTCGGCAAGACCCACCTCATGCACGCCATCGGGAACGCCGTCCTCGCGCGGTACCCGCGCAAGCGCGTCGTGTACGCGACCAGCGAGAAGTTCACCAACGAGTTCATCACCAGCATCCAGCAGGGGCGGATCGACGAGTTCCGCAACCGCTATCGGCGCATCGACCTCCTCCTCGTGGACGACATCCAGTTCATCGCGGACAAGGAGCGGACCCAGGAGGAGTTCTTCCACACCTTCAACGCGATCCACGAGGACGGCAAGCAGATCGTCCTCTCGTCCGACCGGCCGCCCAAGCAGATCACGACGCTCGAAGAGCGCCTGCGCAGCCGGTTCGAGTGGGGCCTCATCGCGGACCTCACCGCCCCGGACCTGGAGACCCGGATCGCCATCCTCCGCGCCAAGGCGGAGGAGATGGGGGTGCCGCTGTCGGCCGACGTGGTCGAGTTCGTCGCCCGCAAGGTCGTCAGCAACATCCGCGAGCTCGAGGGCGCCCTCAACCGCATCGTCGCCTACGCCAGCATGCAGGGGCAGTCCATCGACATCGGGCTCGCCCAGGCCGTCCTGTCCAACGTCCTGTTCAACCCGAAGAAGCGCACCGTCACGCCGGAGCGGATCGCCCGGGCCGTCTCGGAGTACTACGGGGTCCCGATGGACCAGCTGCGCGGCCAGAAGCGCGACAAGGCCATCGTGGTCCCGCGCCAGATCGCGATGTACCTGATCCGCGCCGAGACGGACGTGAGCCTCATCCGGATCGGTGAGGAGCTGGGCGGCCGGGACCACTCCACGGTCCTGCACGCCTGCGACAAGATCGATCGCGAGGCCGCGGTCAGCGACGAGATGCGCCGCGACATCGCGGCCGTGCGCGAGCTGATCTACTCGGACTGAGCGCCGCCGGCGCGGTCCGGCAGGCTCCCGATCGAGCCCTCGCGGTGACGCACCGCACGGACCCGGCGGGGCCTCTCGTGCGGTCCATGCGTGGATAAAGGCGGGAGAACGGTGGATAACCGGGTCCCGATGTGGACAAGACCGCCCTCGTGGCGCCGTTCCGCGCCCCCCTCCCACCGGCGGCCCGCGCCCGTGCTGGGCTCCCGTCCACCGCCCATCCGCCGTGCCGTGCACGGTCGCATCGGGGTCATCGACACCGCGCGTGCCGGTCGTCGACATCCTCGCCCCTCTCGGCCGAGCACGACCGTCCACACCGTCCACGTCCTGATGACGGCGACGGTGAGTCTCTCAAGGATGAGAAGATATGGACCGACGGTGTGGGCACGCCCGGGAGCGGCCGGCGCACCGGCCATCCGCCCATCTGCGCCTCGAGCCGGGAGCCAGGGAGACCACCGGTCGTGAAGCTGACGATCCTCCAGGAGAACCTTGCCCACGGTCTCTCGGTCGTGGGCCGCGCCGTCTCGTCGAAGGCCGCGCTGCCGGTGCTGTCGAACGTCCTGCTCCGGACGCGCGACGCCGGCCTCGAGCTGACGGCGACCAACCTCGAGATCGGCATCACCCACTGGGTGCCGGGCAAGGTGGACGAGGACGGCGCGATCACGCTGCCCGCGGACCTCTTCTCGGGGATCGTCGCGTCGATCCCGCGCAGGACCGACACGATCGAGCTGGAGCTGCTGACCGAGGACCGCGTCCACCTCGTGAGCGGCCGCTTCGAGACGCACATCAAGGGGATGGCCGCCGACGAGTTCCCGCAGATCCCGTCGGCGGGCGAGCGTCCGACCACCCGGGTGAGCCAGAAGGTCCTCCGCCAGGCGCTCGGCGAGGTCACCTTCGCCGCTGCAACCGAGGAGGCGCGCCCCATCCTGACCGGCGTGCTCACGCGGCTCGAGGGCGACCGCATGACCCTCGCCGCGGCCGACAACTACCGGATCGCCATCACGACGATCCCCACCCTCGCGCCGGCCGAGGACACGAGCCTCGTGGTCCCCGCGCGGTCGTACGCCGAGCTCGAGCGGATCCTCACGGACTCCGACGACCCCGTGGACGTCATCCTGGCCCCAAGCCGGAACCAGGTCGTCTTCCAGGTGGGCGGCCAGAACGGCACGGTCCTTGTGAGCCGCCTCATCGACGGCCAATTCCCCAACTACCAGCAAGTCCTGCCCAAGGAGCACACGACGCGCGCCGTGGTCGACCGGGAGGAGCTCCTGCGGGCGGTCCGCCCGGCGGCCCTCCTCACCCAGAAGACGACGAAGATCGTCAAGCTGCACGTGGGGGGCGAGGGGACGGAAGGGATCTCCGTGACGGCGGTCTCCGACCTCGGCGACCACCAGAGCGAGGTCGACGCGTCCATCGAGGGCGACGGGACCACGATCGCCTTCAACGCCGACTACCTCACCCAGGTCCTGCAGAACGTGGCGACCGACGAATTCGCGATCGAGCTCGCCGGGCCGCTCTCCCCCGGCCTCTTCCGCCCTGCCGACGGCCGCGAGTACACGCACGTCGTCATGCCGGTGAGGACCGCCTCCTAGGCGGCCCGCAGGGCGGAGGGACCCACGCTCGCGTCGCTGCGCCTCGTCGGATTCCGCGCGTACGCGGCGATCGACGCGGCGTTCGGCACGGGGCCGCAGCTCGTCTGGGGCGCGAACGCGTCCGGCAAGACCACGCTCCTCGAGGCCATGGCCCTGTGCGCCCGCGGCCGGAGCCACCGGGCGGCCGCCGATGCCGAGCTGATCCGCTGGGGCGCCTCCTTCGCCCGCGTGGAGGCGCGCGTGGAGGGACCGGACGCGACGGTCGAGGTCGTCCTCGCGCGCGAGGGGCCCGCGGCGGGCCGCAAGCGGCTGCGCGTCAACGGCGTTGCGCGCCGCCCCGCGGTGCTCGGCACGGCGCTGCGCGCCGTCCTCTTCGCGCCGGAGGAGATGCTGCTCGTCATCGGGTCGCCCGGCCTCCGGCGGGACACGCTCGACCGTCTTGCCTCGGACCGGTCGCCGGCCTACGTCCGCGCCCTCGCGACGTACGAGCGCGCGCTGCGGCAGCGCAACGGGCTCCTGAAGGCGATCCGCGAGGAGACCGCCACCCGGGCCGAGCTCCGCTTCTGGGATGCGGCCTTCCTCGACGCGGCCGCGGAGGTCCTCGAGGGCCGTGCCGACCTGCTGACGGCGATCTCGGCGCCCCTGGCGGCCGCCCACCGGGAGATCGCCCCGGACGAGGGTGCGCTCACCCTCGCCTACGTGACGAACGCCCCGGCCCGGCCCGGCGAGCAGCCCCGCGACGCGCTCGCCAGGCGGCTCGCTGAGACGTCGGAGAAGGAGGTCTGGAACGGCGCCACGCTCGTGGGCCCGCATCGTGACGACATGGCGTTCCTGCTCGACGGACGCGAGATGCAGGGCACGGCGTCGCGCGGGCAGCAGCGCTCGGCGATCCTCGCGCTGAAGCTCGCCGAGCTCGACCTCCTCGAGCGTCAGGACGGCCGCCCGCCGCTGCTCCTGCTCGACGACGTCTTCTCGGAGCTCGACCCGGCGCGCCGCGGACACCTGGTGCGGCGGATCTCCGAGCTCCCCCAGGCCTTCGTGACGACCACGACGCTCGCCGACCTGGACCCGGAGCTGCGAGCCCACGGGACGCCCTGGCGCGTGGAGCCGGGCGAGGGACCGGACGACGGGGCGCGGCTCGTGGAGGACGCGGGGTGAGCCCCGCGCGCCGGCCGATGCGGCGGGTCGGCGACCTCCTCCCAGAGGCTGCGCGTGCGCTCGGCCTCGAGGACGAGCTGCGTCTCGCCCGGGCTGCGTCGGCGTTCGCCTCCGTGCTCGCGGAGCGCGCCCCGGCGGTGGCCGGGGCGGCCCGGCTCGTGCGGCTCGCCGGCGCCGCCGTCATCGTCGAGGTGGACCACCCGCTGGTCGCGCAGGAGGTCCGGCTCCGGGCGCCCGAGCTCCTCGAGGCGCTCGCGGAGGCGTCGGGCGGGGTGCGCGCATCGGAGATCCGGACGGTGGCCGCCCGGAGCTGACACGCCGGGCGGGGTGCGCGCTGCGCCGAGCCCCGCGGACGACCGCGGTCGTCCGCGCCCGGGGCCCTTCGCGCCGCTGTGCGCTATCCTCGGGGCGCCCCGCGGCGCGGCGACCTCCCGCCCCGCGGCTGGAGCGCCACCGCGCCCACCTCCCACGACCAGGTACGGATGACCGCCCGGCTGCAGATGAGGCTCGGCGTCGTCGCCGAGCAGGACCGCCTCACGGACTCCCACGACACGACCGTCGTCGTCGAGCCGACGGTCGGCTCCGTCGCGCGCTCCAAGGGCAGCCTGTACCTCCTCGCCACGGGCCCGGCGCACCCGCCGCGGGTCCGCGACGCGACCCGCCTCGTGGCCGAGGCGATCCGCGACGAGTACTACTACGACGAATCGGCGGGGATCCAGGTCGTGCTGACCAAGGTCATCCGCAGCGCCAACCGGCGCCTGGCGGTGCAGCGGGAGAGGGTCGGCCTGGGCCATGACCCGGATGCGCCGGGCTCGATCGGCCTCGGCCTCGCCGTGGTCCGGGGCAGCGAGCTGTACGTCGTGACGGTGGGCCGGGTCGGCGCGTACATGCTCCGCCAGGACCGCCTGCTCACGCTCCCGGACCCCCACGGCGAGACCGGCCTCCCGATGAAGGAGATCTCGCCGCAGGTCTGGAAGGGCGACATCACCGTCGGAGACGTCCTCGCCATCGTCTCGGCCAACGTCACGGACACGGTGGGCGTCGACGAGATCCGCGACGGGCTCCTCTCGCTCCACCCCGCCTCGGCGGTCGAGCACATCCACCACCGGTTCGTCGCGGCCGACGGCTCCGGCTCCGACGGGGTGGTCGCCATCGAGGCCGCGGAGGTCGCCTCCACGTACCGACGGGCGGAGCTGGTCCCGGTCGCGCCCGAGGAGCCGCTCGCAGGGTCCCCGGAGCGCTCGCCGATCCCCCTCGCGGACTCGCTCTCCGGCGGCGTCGCCGCCGTGACCGGCACGGCGACGCGCGCCCGGCGAGCGGCCGGCGGAGTAGCGCGCGGCGGCCTGGACCGCGTGCAGGACCTGCTGCCGCGCCGCGCCGAGCCCGACCGGAAGGTCACGCCCGTCACCGCCCGAAGGGCGACGCAGCGACGGCTGGCGATCGCCGCCCTCGCGCTCATCGGCGTCGTCGCGGTGGTCGGCGTCGGCGTCTTCGCGATGGGCGGGGGCGGCACCTCGCCCGGCGTCGTCGCCGAGGTGACGGCCGGCCAGCAGGCGCTCGAGTCGGCCCAGGAATCGCTCCGCCTCGTCTACGAGAACGGCTCCGACCTCGTGGTCGACGACCCGACGAAGGCGATGCAGCTGCTCACCAACGCGTACGAGGACCTCAAGAAGGCCGCGGCCGCGGGCATCCCGTCGAGCGCCATCACGCCGCTCCAGCGGCGCGTCGTGGACGGGCTCGACGAGCTGTACGGGGTCGCCGAGGTGAAGGCCACCCAGGCGTTCTCGTTCGACAAGGCCGACCCGCCAGTGTCGCTGGTCCAGGTCGTGCAGGGTCCCGACGGTGCGCCCTACGTCCTCGACGGCAACGGACACGCGGTGTACCGCGTGGACCTGGCGGGCAAGAAGGCGTCGCTGATCCTCTCCACGGGCGCGGAGGTGGGAAAGACGAAGGCCGGCGAGCCGCGGTTCCTGTCCGCGTCGGGGCCCGACCTCCTGATCCTCGACTCCAAGAACATCCTCTGGCGATTCCGGCCCATCGACAAGAAGGGCACCGGGACCCTGGCCCGAGTGACCGTCGCCGACTCGACCTCCTGGGGCAAGGACGTCCGCGCCATGGGGACGTTCCTGCGAGACGCCGACCGCGGGCTGTACAACCTCTACATCGTGGACCCGTCTGCCCGCCAGATCCTCCGCTACTCGCCGGCGGCGGACGGCAGCGGCTTCCCCGCCGCGGCGACGGACTACCTTGCAGCGCCCCAGGACGTCTCGCAGATGTCCGGCCTGTACATCGACGGCGCCCTCTGGGTCGTGGACGGCACCGAGGTGGCAAGGTTCAGCGGCGGTCAGCGGACGAAGAGCGCGGTGGCCGATCCGGGCGACGAGCTCCTGCGGCCGGCCCCGCAGTACGACCTCGTGACGGGGTACGGGACATCCCAGGACGGCCAGGTCTACGCGTGGGACGCGCCGAATCGCCGGATCATCGCGACGGACAAGGCGACCGGCGGCTACGTGGGTCAGTACCGCCTCGCCACCGAGCCCGAGCGCTGGGACGCGATCCGCGGGATGTACGTCCTCGACCGCGGCGACGCCAAGCCACCGCTCCTCTACTGGATCGACGAGACCCGGCTGTGGACCACCGCGCTCGAAGCCGTCGCGGGCCCTGCGGCGTCGCCGGGCGCCGGCTCGCCGTCGCCGGACGCGACCGGGGCGAGCCCGGCGCCCGCACAGACGATCGTCTCGCCCTGACGCACCGGACCGGGCCGGCGGACCCACCCGCGGCGGCTCGAGGCCACGGCGGCCCGGTCCTGCGGGCATGGGATAATCGCCCCATGGCCGCGGGTCGCAGCGAGGTCGTCGTCGAGAGCGTGCGCGTGCACATGCTCTCCAGCCAGCACGTGGTGATCCTCAAGGAGATCGGCCGCGACCGCTACCTGCCGATCTGGATCGGGCCCTGGGAGGCGAACGCCATCGCGATGCGGCTCCAGGGCGTGGAGCCGGAGCGCCCTCTGACACACGACCTGCTCGCCTCGCTGATGCGCGACCTGGGTGCGCGCGTGCGCGAGGTGGACATCGTTGGGCTGGAGGCGGAGACGTTCTTCGCCCGCATCGTCCTGGAGGCCGGCGGGCGGATCCACGAGGTCGATGCCCGGCCCTCGGACGCGCTCGCCCTCGCGGTCCGCACCGGCGCCCCTGTGTTCGCGGCCGACGACGTCCTGGAGCGTGCGGGCGTCCGGCCGGAGCCCGACGAGGACGGAGAGCGCGAAGGGGACGACGAGCGGCTCTCGGTCTTCCGGGACTTCGTCAACTCGCTCGACGCGGACGAACCGGGCGAGGGCCGCTCGCCCAGCCGCTAGTCGTCCGGCCGCTCCCCCGGTCGCTGGTCCGGCCGCTGGTCCGGACCGTCGGACCGCGCACCGGCCTCCACGGACCGCGCTCGTCCGGGATCCAGGATGGGCGCCCCCCGCCGCAGCGCACGACCGCGGTCCGCCCACATGCGCAGGCGGAGCGACCAGAAGTCCTTCACGGCCCGCCACACGACGCTCACCTTGGCGCCGGTCTGCGCGCCGGCGGTCCGGGGGTAGTGCGGGACGCCGACCTCGACCACCGTGCGTCCGCTCGCCCGGAGCTTGATGAGCATCTCGGCGGAGAAGAAGGCGCCGCCGGACGCGACGCGGATCCCGTCGAGCGCGTCCCGCCGGAAGAGCTTGCAGGCGCAGTCCACGTCCGTGACCCGGAGGCCGAACCAGACGCGGTTCGCGAACCGGTAGATCCGGGCGTACGCGGTCCGGACGAACGGGTCTGCGCGCTTGATCCGGAAGCCCACGACGACGTCCGGGCGGTCCGGCTCCGCCATGCGGGCCGAGAGGCGACCCAGGTCCGCCACCTTGAACTGGCGGTCTCCGTCGGTGAAGGCGACGTGGCCGAACCGCGCCGCGCGGAACCCGGAGCGCAGGGCCGCGCCGTAGCCCAGGTTGGTCGGGTGGTGCACGGCCCGCACCACGTCCGGGTGGGCGGCCGCGAGCCGGTCGGCGATTCGGGGCGTCGCGTCCCGGGAGCCGTCGTCCACGACGATGACTTCGAAGCGGTCGGCGAGCGACGGCAGCGTCGCGAGCGCCTCCTCCACCAGCGGCTCGAGGTTGGCCTCCTCGTTGTGCGCGGGGAAGAAGTAGGAGAGCTCCGGCAGGAGGGGCGGGGCGGCGGTCGCGGTCATGGCGTGGCTCCTCGGTCCGATACCACCCGGTAGATCGTCTGGTTCCCGGCGACGAAGACCGGCTCGAGCACGAACGCCTCCTCAAGGCCTCGCAGGTCCGGCCAGCTCGGGATGACGTACACCGGCCGGCTCGGCAGGTCGGCGCGGATGACGTCCGCCATCTCCCCGAGATCCTCGTCGAGCCGGGTCCGGTCGTCCACGATCCGCAGGTCGGTGCGACGGCCCTCGACGATGGTCCCATACCAGAGCGGCGTCGAGTAGCTCCACCAGCTCACGACCGTCGCATCGGGCTCGAAGGTGCCAAGGGCCGTGTCGAGGAACGTCCGCGCGTCGAGGATCTCCACGCGCGCTGCGACCTGCTCCGACTCCGGGAGGCGGGCGACCTGCGGGAGGACCAGGACGAGCGCCAGGACGGCGACGGCCACCGTGCCCGCCGTCGCGACCGCCGTGCCGGCGGACCCTCCCGCGGCATCGGCCGCGGGAGGGTCGTCGCCCGCCGCCCCGTCGGCCGCCGGGAACGCGGCCCTGCCCGCCACGAGCTCCACTGCTGCGCCCGGGCCGCCGCTGGCGGCCGCCACCGGCTCCCCGGCCGCGGCCGGCGCCGCGTCGTCGCCCCCTCGCCGCCGCACGGCGGCCTCCGCGATGTCCACGACCCATGCCGCCGCCACGACGAGCCAGCTGACCGCGATGATCGCGGGCCCCAGGTGGTACCGCTCGATCTCCGCGTTGTCGTAGACCGCGGCGAAGACGAGCGTGATGACCACCGTGGGGATCGTCAGGAGCGCGTACCGCGGCGCCCGGACGGCGGTGACGACGGCCGCCGGCACGACCGCGAGGGCGAGGAGGCCCAGCTGGCCCGAGAGCGCCCCGGCCATCGCCCGCAGCGTCTCGACGGGCCGGGCGAACGGGTCGCCCAGCGAGCCCCGGAACTGCTCGCCGAGCACGATGTACCAGAACCCGTCCCAGGTCCCGGGCCGGGCGTAGATGAGCGGCCGGTCCAGGGCGACGGCGAGCGGCAGCTGCAGGTACATCAGCGCCGCAGCCCCGAGGACGGCCGCCGCGCAGCCCAGGACGAACACGGGTCGACGGAGGATCCGGGGCTCCGTCGCGAGGACGTAGAGCGCGATCCCCGGCGCGGCGAGCAGCATCAGCGCCTGGTTGCCGAGCGCGACCCCGTAGACGACGGCGGCCGCCACCAGCCAGCGGTCGGCCCGGGCGGCGACCGACCGGCGGCGGTCGCCCCAGACCACCAGGAGCAGCAGCACCACGCCCAGGAGCAGCGCGTGCAGCGCGTGGGCATCGGCATGCGTGGCGAGGTACCACGACTCGGGCAGCGTGGCCACCACGATGCCCCCGGCGAGGGCCAGGACGGGCCGGTCGGTGAGGCGCGCGAACAGCAGTGTGGCGACGGCCGCGGCTCCGCCGATGAGCAGCGCGTTGAGGAGGTTCATCACGAACGCCGGCGCTCCCAGCGGCTGGAGCAGGACCGACGCGACCCACCCCAGGATCACGTACGTCGGGTAGCCGGTCGGATGCGCCGTGCCGAAGACCGGCCCGACCGTCTGCATCTCCCCGGTGTCCCAGAACGCGACGCCCGGGAGGAGGCGGACAAGCCCGAGGGCCACCGCCACCGCGCCCGCGACGAGCGCGGCGGCAGCGACCGTGGACACGGACCCGCGGGCCGTCACCAGCCGAGCGCCCCGCGCCAGACGATGCCCCACAGCTGCACCAGGGCCGAGACGCCGATCAGCACATACCCGACCCTGCGCCAGCGGCCCGAGAGCCCGTCGAGCCCGAGGGCCGCGACCGGCAGGAGGAACGGCGCCCAGTCGAGCGAGAACCGGTAGCCGAACTGCACCCACCCCTGGCTGAAGTGCATCAGGTCCAGGAGCGCCACGAGGCCGCCAGCCACCACGCCGCCGACCACGATGGGGTCGCCCCATCGCCGGCGAACGGCCGGGATCACCAGCAGCCACGCGGGGCTGGTGAGGAGCAGGCTCATGCCGACGGCGTCCGGGATGACCCATGGGCAGTCGGGATCGAACAGGCCGCGGGGCGCGGAGGCCGGGGTGCACGCCGGCAGCACGTTCGGCGGCTGGAGCAGCATGATCGCCAGGTTGCGCGGGACGTAGCGCGGGTCCTCGATCGACCAGTCGCCCACGTAGCCCAGCTCGGGGTAGGCGTCCACCTCCTGTCGGTAGAGGTACTCGTACGCGGGGTTGAAGAGGTGACCCGACGCGGCGTACGTGTAGCCGACCAGCGCCAGCAGGGGGATGGCCGCGCCGAGCGCCACCGAGGCGACGCGACGGCGCACCGACCCCCCGCCGACGAAGAGGAAGTAGGCGCCGCCCAGCAGGACCGGCATCCGCGCGGCGGCCGCGAGCCCGATCAGCAGGCCGGCGACGACGAGCTGCGGGTCGACGAGGCGCCGCCATCCGGCCACCGGGTCCAGGTCGAGGTGGGCCCGGCGCTCGCGGGCGAGCGCGATCGCGACGGCGCCGAAGACGAGCGGCAGCGCGACCACGTGCGCCGTCCACCAGGTCGTCCCGACCGCCGCCGTGTACCAGAGGACCGACCCGAAGCCGAGGAAGAGCGTGATCGCCAGTCGCGTCGAGGGGCGGATCTCCAGCTCGCCGAGCATCCGGAAGGCGACGCCGACGGCCAGGGCCGCGCCGATCGCGGTCAACAGCTGCGCGTCGGTGGCCAGCCCCCAGGCGGCGACGAAGGGGAGGAGGGCGAGAGCCGGCAGCGGCGGGAACGGGAGGAGGCCGCGCCCCGTCTCCGATCCGTCGGGACCCAGGATCGGCATCACGTCGTTGTAGTAGTCGTTGCCCGGCGCCGGATAGGGGATCGCCAGGTGCCCGTCGAGCCACGCCATCCCCTGCCACACGAAGTGCCGGTAGAGGTTCTCGCGATCGAGGTTCGAGAGGAGGTAGACCACGAGGAGCAGCACGACCACCGCCCCGCCGACGACGACGGACGGGACGGTGGTCAGGATGCGGGCGGTGGCACGGGTCGGCGGAGCCGTCGCCGGGCGACCCGGGGCTATACTCGGTTGCACCTCAACGCTCGTGCAGGAGGCCGAACTCGTTTGACCGGCCCTGAACGGGGCGGCCCCATGGAGGGCGCGACCGCGGAGTCCGGGACGACGAGGACCGGGAGCGACTACCGCGCGATCGCGATCCTCATCGCGGTCGGGATCGCCCTCCGGCTCATCATCGCATACGTCCTCCTGCCGCCCGGCTCGGGCTTCGGCGTCGACGTGGCGGCCTTCCGCTACTGGGCCGACAACCTCGCGAGCCTGGGCCCCTTCGGCTTCTACGACCGGGGCTTCTTCGCGGACTACACGCCCGGCTACCTGTACATCCTCTGGCTCGTCGGGAGCGTCGGAAGCTTCTTCGGCGGTGCCGGGGACCTGATCAAGCTCCCGCCGATCGTGGGCGACGGCGCGCTCGCGTTCGTCGTCTGGTGGATGGTGCGCGACATCGGTGGCAGTCGCCGGGCGGCCCTCGTCGGCGCCGGGCTGCTGCTGCTCAACCCCGTGACCTGGTTCGACAGCGCGATCTGGGGGCAGGTGGACTCGGTCGGGACCGTCGTCCTGCTGCTGGCCGTCCGCGAGCTGTGGAAGGGGCGGATGGTCCCCGCGACCGTCCTCACGACCGTCGCGGCCATCATCAAGCCGCAGTTCGGGATCCTCATCCCGATCGCCGCGGCCGTCATCCTCCATCGCTACCTGGTGACCCGCCCGTGGCGCGAGGGCGAGCCCGGCCTCGCCTGGCGGGCGCTCGCCCGGCTGGGCGTCCGGCGCCCGGAACGCGAGGGGCTCGCGGACATCGGCGGCGTCCTGCTGGCGGGGATCGGCACGGCGTTCGTCCTGTCGGTGCCCTTCGCCCTGATGCCGTGGGACCTCGCCCGCAAGATCGTCACCACCGCCGCCCAGTACTCGTACCTGACCGTCAACGCCTACAACCCCTGGGCGCTGCTCTCGCTCGACGTCGGGGGCGTCGTGAACGGCCTCGCGGCGAACGGGACGTGGGTCCTCGACGTCGCGCGGGACCCGGGCCAGCCCTTCTACTCGTTCGGGCCTGTCCCGGCGGTCGCCGTCGGAACGGCGCTCCTCCTCGCGTTCATCGCGGTGCTCTGTGCGATCGCCTGGCGCCGGCCCGACCGGCGCACGCTGCTCGTCGTCCTCACGGTGATGGCCATCGGGTTCTTCGTGCTGCCCACGCGGGTCCACGAGCGCTACCTCTACCCGGCGTTCGCGCTCGGCGCGATCCTCGCGGCGACGTCCACCCGGTGGCGGGTGGCGTACCTGGTGCTCGCCGTCGCGAGCTTCCTCAACCTGTACGCGATCCTGACGCTGCCCTTCTACGACAACCCGGGCATCGAGGACTGGCTGGGGATCGGCGACGTGATCCGATCACCCGGCGGCGTGGCCGCCGTCGCGATCGCCCACCTCGGCGTCTTCGTCTGGTCGCTGACACGGCTCCGCCGGAGCGCGATCGAGCAGGACGCGGAGGAGGCCCGCGCCGGGCTCCTGGCGGAGGAGGCCGACGAGGCGATCGCGATGGGCGACGAGGCGGTGCGCGAAGCCGGCGGGACGCCACCAGGGACCGGGGTCGTGGCGGCTGGCGCGGCGGCACGGGGCGAGCGAGCGCCCGCCGCCACCTCGCGCGCGGGGGGCGATGGGTCCGCCGCCGCCACGACCGCGACGCGGGCCGCCGCCGTCGGAGCTGCCGCGGGGGGCGGCGGGTGGCTCGCGGCCGAGGGCACGGGGTGGGACGCGGACGGCGCCGACGACGAGGCTGGCGCGGACGAGGACGAGGAAGGCGAGCCCGGCGGGCGCCGGGGCGTCGTCGGCTGGCTGGGAGGCCTCGCCCGGCACCGCACGCGCGACCGCTCCGCGCTGCTCGTCCGTGAGCGCGGCGGACGCCTGGACCGCCTGGACCTGTGGATCCTGCTGGTGCTCGTCGTCGCGGCTCTCGTGCTGCGCACGTACCGTCTCGCCGAGCCGTACCGGATGCACTTCGACGAGGTCTACCACGCGCGGACCGCCACCGAGTTCCTCCAGTTCTGGCGGTACGGCGAGCCCCATGACATCTACGAGTTCACGCACCCGCACCTCGCGAAGTACGCGATGGCGCTCGGCATCGTCGCCTTCGGGAACGACCGGGTGACGTCCACCAGCCAGACCGGCGCACCGGTGGCGGACGCCACCATCGAGCGACGGTGGGACGACGGGCTCTCCACGGCGGGAGGGGGGCGGCTCTACCTGGCCACGGGCGACGCCGTGACCGCGTGGGACCTGGCGAGCCGGGCGCTCGTGGCCACGATCCGGGCGCCGGGGGCGCGGTCGGTGGCCGTGGACGAGACGAGCCACCGGCTGCTCATCGGGACGGAGCAGGGCACCGTGCTCGCGCTGGACACGATGAGCACGCTCGACCCGCTCCGGGCGGAGGGCCGGACCGGGGAGACGCTGCCCGAGCCCGATGTGCTCGGCACCCTCGATGCGCCCGTGACGCATCTCTTCGCGACGTCCGACGGGACGACGATCGCGGCCGGCCTGGAGGGCGACGCCCTCGTCACCCTCGACGCCTTCTCCGGCGAGCCGCTGGGCCGCTCCACGATCCCGGGCCTCGGCGGCATCGCGGACGGGGGCACCGCCCCCAGCCTGGTCGTCGACACGAGCGGGGTCACGGACGTGGGCGCGCTCACGGCGGAGCTCTTCCGCATCGCCGGGCTCGACGAGATCGAGACCGCGGCGAAGCTCCAGGCCGGCGCCGGGGGGCCGGTGGTCCTCACCGGGAGCCTCGACCCCGCGGTCAAGACCGCCGTGGAGGACGCGGTGGCGGCGGGCACGCTGCCGGGCGTCTCGATCCAGGACCGGACGCGCCTCGCGGTGGCCTCCGCGGCCGGCGTGGACCTCGTGGACCCGGCCGACGCGTCCGTCACGGACACGGTGACCCTGTCGGACGGCGCGGCGGCCTCCGACCTCGCCAAGGTGACCGGCATCGGCGACCCCGCCCTGTACGTCGTCGGCGGCACCTCCGTCTGGCGCGTGGAGCTGGGCAAGGACTCGGAGAGCGCCGCGCCGTCCGTCACGAAGTCCGTGACCATGCCCGGCGAGGTCCGCCGCGTCCTGTGGGACGACGCCACCCAGCAGGTGCACGTCCTGGGGCGCACCCCGGACGGCGCGAGCGACACGATCTACGTCGTGGAGCCCAACGGCGTGGCCGTCTACGCCGACGCGCGGCTCCCGTTCGATGCGACCGCCTGGGCCATGGACTCCGACCCGCAACAGCCGGCGGGCGACCGCCAGCAGATCCTCGCGTTCGCCGCCGACGGCGCGTCGGCCTCCGTCTCCGCCGGCTCCCACGCCTTCGCCTGGCGGATGCCCGGCGTGATCTTCGGCGCGCTCACGGCCGGGGTCCTCTTCCTCCTGCTGCGCATGCTCTTCCGCAGGCGCTCGGTGGCCGTCATCGCGGGGATCCTCGTGCTCGCCGACGGGATGATGTTCGTGCAGTCCCGGATCGCGATGAACGATGTCTACGTGGGCCTGTTCGTGCTCGCGGCCTTCGCGCTCTTCGCGGCGCTGTGGACGGGGCGGCTGCGCGGCTGGCTCGCGTTCGCGCTCCTGATGCCCCTCGTGGGCGTCCTCCTGGGCCTGGGGCTCGCATCCAAGTGGGTCGCGCTCTACGCGCTCGGCGGGATCGGGATCCTGTTCCTGCTCCGATCCGCCCTGGGCCGCGTGATCCTGGTCGTGGGCCTCGCGGCGATCGCGGCCACGCTGGGCTACATGGCCATCGCGACCAGCCCGCAGGCGACGACGAGCAGCGGGAACCTCTTCTTCCTCGCCCTGATGATCGGCCTGACGCTCCTCGCGGTCGTGGTCACCGTCCTGCGCCCGGTGGCGTGGTCGCTCGAGGAGATGCGGTTCGCGGTCTACGTCCCCGGCGCGCTCGGGATCGCCGGCGCACTGGTCGCGTTCGCGATGGGGATCGGCCCGTTGCCGCCCGAGGGCTCGCCCTCGCTCGGCCTCGTCCTCCTCGCGATCTCCGGCGTGCTCGTGGCCCTCTCGATCCTCGCCATCGTCGCCTTCCGCGTGGGCGCCCGCTACGGCATGGGCCCCCTGGCGCCACCGCCGGCGCCGGACGACCCGGCCGGCCTCCTCCCGCCCGCGGACCCCGCCCCGGAGGGCTGGCTGCGGCTCGGCTCGGGATGGGGCCTGCCCGCGATCTGGCTCGTCGTCAGCCTCGCGCTGATCCCCGTCGCCGTCTACGTCGTGAGCTACATCCCCTGGGTGGCCCTGGGCAACAGGTTCACCTCGGGCTTCCCCGCGGACAACGCCGGCCAGACGCTCGTGGACCTCACGCGGTCCATGTACGACTACCACAACAACCTGCGGGCGACCCATGCGGCCTCGTCCCCATGGTGGGCCTGGCCGTTCGACCTCAAGCCGGTCTGGTTCTACCAGGGCTCGTTCGACGGCACCTCGGCGGCGATCTACGACTCGGGCAACCTGGGGATCTGGTGGATCGGCGTCCCCGCGATGGCGTTCGTCGCGTGGCAGTCCTTCCGGCGACGCAGCCTTCCGCTCGCGCTGATCGCGGTCGGGTTCTTCGCGATGTGGCTGCCCTGGGTGCGGATCGACCGGGCGACCTTCCAGTACCACTACTACGTCGCGCTGATCTTCCTGCTGCCCGCCGTCGCCTACCTCATCGCGGACATCTGGCACGGCCCGTCACGCCGGACGTGGCTGCTCGCGCGCGTCGCGGCGGCCGTCGCGGTCATGGGGCCCGCGCTGATGTGGCTCTTCCGGCTGCCCCTGTGCGCGATCGTGGGCGTGGAGAAGGCCTACCCGAACTCGCCGGCCTGTGCAGCGACCGTCGGCCAGCTCGTGGTCACCGAGCGGATCGGCGCGATCGTCGTGATCCTCGTGGTCGCGGGCCTGCTCATCGCGTGGCAGATCCTGGGGCTCGAGCGCGCCTCGCGCGATGGTCGCTCCGGCCTGGTGCGGCCCGAGGAGGCCCGGACGCGGCGAGACCGGCATCTGTTCGCGATCGCGCTCATCGCGGCGATCGGCGCGGCCGGCCTGGTGCTCACCGGGTTCCTCGGGGACGCCACCCCGATCATCGAGCAGGAAGGCATCTACCCGGAGCTGATGGCGCTCGCCGCGCTCGTCCCGCTGGGCATCTGCGCGTACGTCATCGTCACGGCGCGGAACGCGCGCCGGTTCGCCCTCGGGTTCGTCTGGGCGATCGTGCTGCTGTTCGTCTTCTTCTACCCGAACATCTCGGCCCTGCCGCTGCCGTCGCAGCTCTTCAACGCCTACCAGGGGATCCTGCCCACCTGGCTGTACGTGTTCCAGTTCCCGGTGAACACCGATCCGCCGGTCACGGTGAAGCTGCTCGACGTGTGGCCTGCGGTGCTCTTCGTCGCCCTCATGGCAACGAGCGCGGTCGTGGCGTACAGCACGTGGTCGTGGCGCGTCACGCTGGCGGAGCGGGCCGCCGGTCAGGGCGAGCCGCCGACCGACGAAACCACGGCGGACCAGGGCGGGGCCGACGGCGGGACGGACCCGGCGCGCGCCTGACGCAGCGGGACGCCTCCCGCGGGTCCGGCGGCGGCGCCCGACGCGCGCGGATCAGCCTCCCGGCCGCGTCGCCGGCGGGGCTGTCGGGATCTCGGCCGTGAAATCGCGCGGCAGGGCACCCTGCGCGGCGAGCCGCCGGATGACGAACCCGTAGTACTCGTCCACGCGCCGTGCCACGCCACGCCAGCTGAACTCCTCGGCCCGCTGGAGGCCGGCGGCGCCCATCCGTCCCCGCAGGTCCGGGTCATCGAGAACGCGTGCGATCGCTGCCGCGAGAGCGTCGCGATCGCCCGGGGGCACCAGCAGGGCCTGCTCGCCGCGCCGGACCACGCCCTTGTACCCGTGGATGTCGCTGCAGACGATGGCGCAGCCGGCGGCCATCGCCTCGAGCAGGACGATGCCGAACGACTCGCGCCCGGTGGCGGGCGAGCAGAAGACGTCGGCCGTTCGGAACAGCTGTGCCTTCTCGTCGTCCGTCACGCGCCCCAGGAACTCCACGCCCTGGAGCCGCCGAGTGGCCACGTAGCGCCGGCACTCCCGCTCCTGCGGCCCGCCCCCGACGACCAGCAGGCGGACGTCCTCACGGCCCTCCCGACGGAGGATCCGGAACGCCTTGAGTAGGTGGATCAGCCCCTTGCGCTCCTCGAACCGGCCGACGAACAGGATGTTGCGCGCCCCGTCCTGCCAGCGGGTGAGCGGGACGGCCCGCTGGAAGCGGTCCACGTCCACGCCGTTGGGGATGACCTTGTAGTCGCCCGGGAAGTAGCGGTCGATGAAATGGCGCGCCGCGGCGCTGACGGCGATCCGGCCGTTGAGACGGGCGGCGTAGCCCGACAGGGCTCGCTTCCCGAACTCGTACGAGGGCGAGAACCCTGCGTACGCGTGGAAGGTGGCCACGTTCACGCTCCGCGACCCCTTGAGCACCGAGAGCGAGAGGAACGGCACGAAGGGCTCGTGGAAGTGAAGAAGGTCGAACCGCTCCTCCTCCAGCATCAGCCGCGCCTGGCGGTCGAAGTTGGGCGAGATCGTGATCGTCCCCACTGACCCGTTGGCCGGGAAGCTGAAGCCTTTCCCCAGCCGGACGACGTCGCCCTCCGAGCCGCGCTGCGTGCCGTGGCTGCTGGAGATGATCCGCACCTGGTGTCCGCGGAGGCGCAGCTCCTCGTACAGGTGGCGGACGTGGTCGTTGACGCCACCCGGGACGGGGTACACGTACGGGGTCACCAGGCCGATCTTCACCGTCGCTCCCCATCATCGGGCGCCGATGGCCGCGCGCCAGTGCCGTCCGGCGGTCGGTCGGCCGGGTGGCCGTCCGGTAGCTCGGTGGCGGCCGGAGGCCCAGGACGCCGCGCCAGCGCGGTGCCCTGCTCCGCGGAGGGGCCCGGCCCCGGCCCGGGCGCGTCGGGGTCGAACCTGGCCGGCCGCTGTCGCCCGCCCGGGTAGCCGAGGTCGCGGCCCGTGCCGTCGCGACGCACCAGGCCCGCGACCCCGTCGCGCCAGCCGCGGCCGTACTTCGCGAGCTGGCGCCCGAACGTCGGCAGCTGGTCGAGCGTGCCGTGGAACGCGCCCGCCCATCGCGTCTCGCCCGCCGCGATCGCGGCCCGGAGGTCCTCCGGCGACGTCCCCCGGAAGAGCGTGAGGCCCGTCGCCACCGCTGCCGCCCGATGCGCGTCGCTGCTCCCGAGCGGGGCGAGGCCCAGCTCCCGCGCGAGACGGACGCTGGCCCCGTGCCCGACGCGCCCGAACGTGGTGGGGTTGAACGTCTCGATCGCGTCGAGTCGGTGACGCGGGTCCGGCTCGTCCATGAGCCGGCGGACCGACCGCGCGGAGATGCAGAGCGGGTAGGGCGTTGCCGGGTGCGCCGCGACGGCGAGCCCGCCCTGATCGTGGATCCGGGCCACCGTCTCGCGAAGGGACCGCAGCGGCGGGACCCGCTCGGCGAGGAACAGGCCGAGGAGATGCCCGCCCCGCGTGGAGACCTCCTCGCCGACGATGACCCCCACGTGCAGGCCGCGCGACTCGGCGATCGACCGCGCGGCGAGGGCGGCGTCGATCCGGTCGTGGTCGGCGATCGCGATCACGTCCACCAGGGCCATCGCCTCGACGTGCTCGAGGATCGTCACGACCCCGTCCACGCCGTCCGAGGCGAGCGTGTGCACGTGGAGGTCGGCGCGACCGAGGCGCTCGTGGCTCACGGGGCCCCGCCCGGGCCGGCGGACGCCCCGGGGCCGGGCCCATCCGGCCGCACGTCGGCATCCGGCCGCACGTCGGCACCCGGCGGCTCGTCGTCCGCCGCGCCCGCGGCCGGCGCGAGGTCCGGCCAGATCGGGTGGAAGACCGCCCACCACTGCTCCGGCGACTGCGCCACGGACTCCTCGATCAGGCGCGCGGTCTGGTCGAGGAACGCGAGGACGCGCGCCCGCAGCCGCCCCTCGGCAGGGACCGGGACCTCGCGCATCCAGCCGCGGTAGCGGCCGTCGGGCGCCCGGACGACCGCCTCCCAGAAGACCCGGGCGCCCGTCTCCGCCGCGAGGATCGCGGCGCCGGTCGGCAGCGGCGCGGGGTGCCCGAACAGCGGGACCGGTGTCCCACCGCCCGAGATGTCGCGGTCCACGACCAGGAGCGCCGCTCCACCCTCGTCGATCGCCTCGCGCAGCCGCCGGCGGGCCTGATGGAGCCCCACCAGGTCGATCCCGGTCCCCGCCCGCGTCCGGGCGATCCACGCCTGCAGCTCGGGATCGTCCACGGTCTCCATGACGCCCACCACCGGTGGCTTCCGCCGGTGACCGCCGACCCAGGCCAGGATCTCGACCGGTCCGAGGTGCCCGCCGATGTAGATGACCCCGCGCGGCTCCGCGAACGATGCCGCCACGGTCGCCGGGGTGATCACGTCGAGGCGCTGGGTCACGTACGCCTCGGTGAGGGCCCCCGCCCGGAGCGACTCGACGTAGTACCGCGCGAGGTGGCGGTATGCGGCCCGCACGAGCGACTCGAGCGCTCGCGGGTCGGACGCGGCGCGACGCGCCCTCGCGGTGCCCCGGCCTTCGGCCGCCAGCCAGGCGCAGACGCGCGCGAGGTTCGCCCGTGCCATCGCCGCGCGGTCCGGCGTGGCCCGGTACCACAGCTCGCCGATCGAGTCGGCGGCGGCGAGCAGCGGGCCCTCGGGCAGGCGGCACGCCACCGCCGTCGTCGCCGTGAGCGCCCGCGCCCGGAGCCGCTGGACCCGGGTCCCGCGGCCGCCCATGACGGAGGACTCCGTCCCCGCCGGGTCGCCCGCGGGACGCGTCTCTCGGTCGCCCTGCTCGCCCGGCACGTGCGTCATCCCGCGCCCGGCTCGAGGCCGTACTCCGGCAGGCGTGCCTGCAGCGCGGCCCGCTCCTCGGCGGTCTCGGGCCACATCGACTTGAAGACCCACCACTGGTCGGGCGTCCGCCTGATCGCGGAGCCCAGCGCATCGGCGATCGCCTGGGTCGCGCGCGCCACCTCCGCCGGCTCCGTGGACGCGACCTGGATCGGGGTCCCGATCCATCCCGCGTGGAACCCGTCCCTGCGCCGGTGCATGGCCAGGGGCGCGATGATCGCGCCCGTCCGCGCGGCGAGGACGGCCGGGCCGGCCGGGAGCGTCGTCCACTCGCCGAGGAAGCGCACCGGGACGCCGTCCGACTTGTATCCCCAGTCCACGAGGAGCGCGACGGACTCCCTCCGACGGAGCGCGCCGTAGAGCTCGCGGAGGTTCCGCCAGGGCACGAGCCGCACCCCCCACCGCTCGCGCTGGAGCCGCAGGTGCTCGAAGAGGTCCTTGTACTCCGTGTCGTCGGCGATGACCGTCACGGGCCAGCCGCGGTCGGCGACCGCCACGGCGCCGTACTCGTTGTACGCCATGTGCGCCGCGACGATGATGACGCCCTGCCCCATGTCGAAGACCCGCTGCATGTCTCCCGCCGCCGTCACGTCCACGCCCAGGAGGATCTCGCTCCGGTCGAGCGACGGCATGCGCATCAGGTCGACGATGTAGCCCGCGTAGTTGCGGTACATCCTCCTGGCGAGACGGTCGACGCGGGGGTCGGACGGGGCGGTGCCCAGGACGCGCGCCAGGCTCGCGCGTGACGCGCGCCGTCGCGCCGGCCAGGCAAGGTAGGTCCCCTGCGCGAGCAGGCCGCCCACGCCCTTGGACGCCCCGACGGGTGCGTGCCCGAGGGCCCATGTCGCCCCCAGGTACGCGCGCAGGACGGCGCGCTCACGGAGGCGCGTGGCACGGCCCCGGCCGTCGGCCGCGGCCCCGCCGCTCCCGTTGCGCTCGCGGGATGCGGTCACCGCCTCGCGGCCCTCGCCTTCTTCCCGTCGGAGGTCCCGCGGGCCTTCATCACGACGTCCGCGGCGGCCACGGCGCCGGCGTCCCCGCCGCGATCTCGGCCGCGCGTCCGGATCGCCCGCGGCGCATCGGCCTCCGTGCCCACCAGCGTCTCATCGTCCTCGCCGCGGATGAACGCCTCCACCCGCTCCCGCGAGATGTCGTCGGCGATCTGCACCGGCGGGCTCTTCATGAAGTAGCTCGACGGCGCCACGAGGGTCCCCGCAAGACCGCGATCGAGCCCCAGCTTCAGGCAGCGGATGGCGTCCGTGATCACGCCCGCGCTGTTCGGGGAGTCCCAGACCTCGAGCTTGAGCTCCATGTTCAGCGGGACGTCGCCGTACGTGGTGCCCTCGACCCGGATGTGACACCACTTGCGGTCCTTGAGCCACGGGACGTAGTCGCTCGGGCCCACGTGCACGTCGTCCGGGTCCACGTCGTAGTCCAGCATCGAGGTGACGGCGTTCGTCTTGCTGATCTTCTTCGACTCGAGGCGCTCACGCTCGAGCATGTTCAGGAAGTCCGTGTTGCCGCCGAAGTTCAGCTGGTACGTCCGGTCGATGCGCACGCCGCGGTCCATGAAGAGGCGGGTGAGCACCCGGTGCGTGATCGTCGCCCCCACCTGGCTCTTGATGTCGTCACCGATGATCGGCAGGCCCGCCTCGGCGAAGCGGCGCTGCCAGTACGGCTCCCGGCCGATGAAGACCGGGATGGCGTTGATGAAGCCGACGCCCGCCTTGAGCGCCTGCTCCACGTACCACTTGGTGGCCTCCTCGCTCCCCACGGGCAGATAGGAGACCATCACGTCCACCCGGCGATCCCGGAGGATCCCCACGATGTCCGCGGTGGGCCCCGGTGCCTTCTCGATGACCTGCGAGAGGTACTTCCCCAGGCCGTCGTGGGTCATGCCCCGCTCGACCGGGACGCCCATGTGCGGGACCTGCTGGAACACGTACGTGTTGTTCTGGCCGGCGTAGATGGCCTCCGAGAGGTCCTTGCCGACCTTCTCGCGGTCCACGTCGAACGCCGCGACGAACTCGATGTCGCTGACGTGGTACCCGCCGAGGTCCACGTGCATGAGCCCCGGGATCATCTCCCCGGGCTTCGCGTCCGCGTAGTAGTAGCGGCCCTGGACGAGGCTGCTCGCGCAGTTGCCCACGCCGACGATCGCGACGCGGATCTTCCTCCCGCCGCGGGCCGGACGGCCGTCCGCGGCCGCGACGATCGACGTGCGCGCGAGGGACTCGCCGGGGCGCGCGGAGCCGCCGGCGGCGTCGGGGGCCGCCGTCCTCATCCCGCCGCCTTCGCGCGCCTTGCCGTCGCGCTTCTTCCCATCCCGCGCCTTGCCGCTGCCACCGGTGCTCTTCATCGGGACGCTGTCTCCTTGCTTGCTTCCGCACGCTCGGCCGCCAGGGCCTGGGCCCGGACGCTCGCGACGCGCTGGATGACGGTGATGGTCGCGAGGACGAAGATCGCCCCCACGCCGAGGAGGAACGGGGCGTTGCCTGCGGCCGTCAGCCCGGCCGCCGGGTCCGCGGGATCCCACGGGGCGACGCCGCCGAGGATCCCGGTGAGGATGAGCGCGACCGTCAGCACGACGAGCCGGACCTCCCGGGGCGCGAGCCCCACGCTCGCGAGGCCGGAACCGGGGGAGAAGCCCAGGCCCTCGGCCCGGGCACGCGCGTAGCTCACCATGAAGGCCGACGCGAGGGCCAGGATCGAGAGCACGGCCGCGAGATCGTTGCCCGCCGCCATGCAGCCGGCCGCGACCCCGACCCACGTGAGCGCCTCGCCCCAGCGGTCGAAGGTCGAGTCGAAGAACGCGCCGAGCGGGCCGACCTTCCCGGTCGCCCGCGCCAACGTCCCGTCGAACATGTCGAAGATCCCGCCGGCCATGACGACCACCCCGGCGAGCAGCCAGAGCTGGAAGCCGGCGAGCGCCGCGGCGATCAGGGTGATGCCGAACCCGAGGAGGGTGAGGCCATTGGGCGTCAGCCCCAGGCGGCCGAAGAAGAGCGCGACAGGCTCGAAGGCCTTCTTCACCGCCTGACGCTGCTCGGCCGAGGTGAGCGAACCGCTCCTGCCACTGCCCGCGCCGCCAGCACCCTGAGTGGTCATCTCAGCCCTCCACCCCCAGCAGCTCGCGCTCGCGCGCCGCCAGCTCGCTGAACGCCCCGGCGCGGATGGCGATCCGCGTCTCCCGGCCCTTCCGCCGCGTCTCCACGATCCCCGCCGCCCGCAGGCGCGCGATGTGCCAGCTCACCAGCGGCTGCGAGAGCCCGACCGTCTCGACGAGGTCGCCCACCGTCGCCGCGCCCTGGGCAAGCCGGCGGATGATGCGCAGCCGGTTGACGTCCGCGAGCGCCCTGTGCACGTCGCGGAGCGCACGCAGGTCCGCAGGCTGGTCGACGACGGAGGCGATGGTCCCGCGGATGCGGGCGCGACTGGGCAGGGGGCCGTTCCTCGTGGCGGATCCGGCAGGCGTCCACGCGTTGGTGGACGCCCGGGCTATCGCATAAACGTTCATTGATGATGGGAGGACGCGGGACACCTGTCAAGGACGCGCCGGGCGGTCGAGGATGCGACGAATGGCAGAAGCGTCGATGGGATCGCGTGGCATGATGCTGCTGCGGCCCGACCGGCACAGCAGGTGCAGGCCCGCAGGTGCGGGATCCGCCTTCTGCATCGGTGGTCGCGTGCAGGAGTGGGCCATGGTCCAACGCCCCCGCGCGGCTGCCGTCGCCGCAGCCCTCGTCCTCTCCATCATGCTGCCCGCCGTCGCGGCGCCGGGCGTCGCCAGCGCCGCCAACCCGGCGCCGGATCCCCCGCTGCCGATCGCGAGCACCATCTCCGGCCACGCCCTCGGCATCGATGGCGGGTCTCTGGCCGGGGGGATCGTCACGGCGTGCTCGCTGACGGTCCCCTTCTGCAACTCCGACACCATCAGCCCCACCGCCAGGTACGCGATCACCGTCCCGGCCGGTGACACCTACCGCGTGGCGATCGACCCGCCGTTCCCCTACCTGGCCGGCTACTACTCCGCGCCAGCCCTCTCGGCGTTCACGCAGGATGTGTCCCTCGCGAGCCCGATTCTCGTGGTCGGGGACGTCTCGCTGCGCGGGATGATCGTGCCCTTCGGGCCGGTTCCCCCGCCCGGGACCGGCGCGATCACCGGGTATGTCGTCGGCATCGATGCCGGCTCGCTGGCCGGAGGCCGGGTCACCGCGTGCTCCGCGGTCTGGTGGTGTGCGAGCGGGACCATCCAGCTCGACGGCTCGTACCAGATCGGCGTGCTGCCCCCCGGCGCGTACACCCTCGCCATCCAGCCGTCGCTCGGTTCGCCGTACCCGTCCGGGTACTACGCATCGTGGGCGCCCGGCAACTTCACCACCAGCATCTCGAGCGCGACCGCCGTCGGCGTCGCGTACGGGGTGACCGTCGTGCCGACCGTGGTGGTCCCGCTGTCCGGCCCCGTGCCGAGCGTCGGATCGATCTCGGGGAGCGTCGTCGGGTCCGGCGGCGCCTCTCTCGCCGGCGGCACGGTGACGGCCTGCAGCACCGCCTACGCGTGCACGAGAGCATCGATCGGATCCGGCGGCGCCTACTGGATCGGATACCTCCCGGCCGGGAACTACACGGTGTCCGTCACGCCGCCGTCGTCTTCCTGGCTCACCGGGTTCTACTCGGCATCGGCGCCCGGCTACTTCACCACCAGTGCCGCGGCCGCGACCGTCATCACCGTCTGGAACTCCAACGTGGCCCTGCCGACGATCGTCGTCCCATGGGCCGTGACCTACGGCGCCCTGTCCGGCTACGTCCAGGGCCTCACCCCCGGCGCGCTCGCGGGCGGGACCGTCACCGCGTGCAACGCCGCCGCCGCCTGCGCCACCACCACGATCGGCTCCGACGGAGCCTACTGGCTCGGCTCGCTGCCGTCGGGCAGCTACACGGTCAAGATCGTGCCGGTGGCGAGCTCCGGCTATCCCACCGGCTACTACGCGGCCGGCGGCACAGGCCACTTCACCGTCAGCGCGTCGTCTGCGACCGTCGTCAGCGTCGCCGGTGCGACCGTCACCTTGCCGACGATCGTCGTTCCATGGACCGGGTCCGGCACCGGTGGGATCGTCGTCGGGCCTCCCAAGGCGTACGTCGTGTGGGCGTTCCTGCGTCCCGAGTTCACCGACGGGACCACGACCTCGCTGCGCATCGCCGAAGGCGAGCGAGCCGAGCTCGCGTCCTACATCGACCCGCAGCTGGCCGGCATGCGCGTCGAGGTCTGGCGCCGGCTCAAGGGCAAGAGCTGGGTCATGATCACGACGCGCGGGATCTCCGGCGCCGGCTGGGTGATCTACAGGTTCACCGCGACCGCGGGCACCAACGATGCTCAGTACCGGTTCCACCTGCCCGCGACCCCGATGACCATCAGCGTGTGGAGCGTTGCGCGCACCGTGCGTCTCCTCTAGGGCACGGCCCTCGTGATCCGGAGCACGCGAAAGGGAGGCGGCCCAGCCGCCTCCCTTTCGCATCCCGGGCGAGATGGCCATCCGCCGCCCCGCCCCGGCTGCCATCCGCCGCCCCGCCCCGGCTGCCATCCGCCGCCCCGCCCCGGCTGCCATCCGCCGCCCCGCCCCGGCTGCCATCCGCCGCCCCGCCCCGGCTGCCATCCGCCGCCCCGGGTCCCGTTCGCCGCGCCGCCCGCGGGGCGGAGGTCCTCGCCGGCTGCCGGGCGCAGCCCGCGACGATGGTCACTTCCACGGGCGGCAGGGGCGCGCTAGCATCAGGGCCGGATCGCGAGCGAAGGCGATCGGTCGAGCGAACCCCGGCGGACGATGGACGGCGATCCATGTGCCTGGTCCGACGGCCGAGCTCGGCCTGCAGTGGGGTTGCGAGCGATGGATCTCCGACGACGCGCAGCGGCACTTGTGGCCGCGCTCTCCCTGGCCGCGCTCATCCCCGCCGCGGTGCCGGCCGGCGCCGCGGCCATCGTCCCAGCCGAGGGCGGCGTCATCTACGGGACCGTCATCGGCCAGGACCACGGGACGCTGATGGGCGGGACCGTCTCCGCGTGCCTCACGTACGGCGGCTGCTGGCGGGCCACGATCGACTCGCAGCAGACCTACCGGTTCGACGACCTGCCCGGCGGTCCGTACACGATCGGCGTGACCCCGCCCTCGTACGGCGCCCGGTACGTCCCCGGCTGGTACTCGTCGTGGTCGGTCGGCAACTTCACCGCCACGTACGGCGATGCCACGGTCGTGTACCCGGCGCCCCAGCGCATCCTGCCCCCGATCGTGGTGCCGGTCCGCGCGCCGACGCTCGGCTCGATCACCGGGCGCGTGCTCGCCACCACCGGCGCGCCGCTCGCCGGCGGATCCGTGATGGCCTGTGGGCTCACGCAGGGATGCCGGTCGGTCGCGATCGGCTGGGACGGCCAGTACGCGATCGGCGGGCTCCTGCCCGACCAGTACCGGGTGTCGATCACGCCGCCGCCGTTCACGGCATACCCATCCGGCTGGTACTCGGCGTGGTCGCCCGGCAACTTCACCACCTTCGCCGGCAACGCCACCCTGGTGTGGGTCGGGTCCGGCAACGTCGCGCTGCCCACGATCCTCGTGCCCGTGCCGATCGTGATGCGCGGGTCGATCTCCGGCTCCGTGATCGGCGGGGACGGCGGCTCGCTCGCCGGCGCCACGGTCACCGCGTGCCCCGTGCCCGCCGGCCCCTGCACCGCGCGCCAGGTGGCGTGGGACGGGACATACCTCATCCCCGGGCTCGCCCCGGGGAACCACGTCGTGTCCGTGGCGCCGCCGCCCGGCGCCCCGTACCTCTCCGGCTGGTACTCGTCCTGGTCCATCGGCAACTTCAACACCAGCCTCGGCAACGCGTCGCTCGTCTCCGTCGCGTTCGTGAACGTCCCGCTGCCGCGCATCGTGGTCCCGCGCTTCCTGGCCGTGGGCGGGCCGGCCGCGACGCCCGCGACGCCGCAGGCCGGCACCACCGCCACCGGCTCCGTCCGTCCGGCCGCCCTGACGTCCTGGATCCGGCCGGCGGCCACGTCGCAGGTCCGGTCGATGGTGTCCGTCGCGTCGGGCGCGAAGGTGGACCTCGTGGCGCGCACCGAGACCTACTACGCCGGCCGGGCCGTCGAGGTCTGGCGCCGCGTCGGGTCGGGCCCCTGGGCGAAGGTCGCGACGCGCACCGTCGCCGCCGACGGATCGGTCGTCTACCGGTTCGCGGCGCGCGAGGACGCCGCATACCGCCTGCGCATGCCCGCGTCCGCATCCGCGCGCGAGGCCGTCGGCCTGGTCCGGACGGTCTGGGTCCGCTGAGCGCGGAGCGTGAAGCCGGAGACCCCACCCGGGGCCCCGGCGCAGATCGAACGAGGGGGCGGCCCACCGGCCGCCCCCTCGTTCGTGTCCGGTGGCCGGACGCTTCCGGGCCGGTCGGCGGTTCGCACACGCGGCCGTCGCGTGCGACCATCGCGCGGATGCGTGCAGCCTCCTCCGCCGCGGTCGCCCTGCTCCTCGTGCTCGCCGTCCCGATCGGGGCGGCCGTCGTCTCCGTCTCCCGGCCGGCGCCGGCCGACGCCGCCCCCCGGGAAGGGGCGCCCGAGCCCGTGCCGTCGACGGCGCTCGCACCCGACGCCGACGGTGCCGAGGGGCCGGCGACGACCACGCCGTGGGTGGGAGCACCCGCCAGGGCGGAGGTGTACGCGACGCAGGTCTCGATCGTCCCGGGTGAACGGATCGACCTGCACGTCAGCACGCCCGCGAAGTCGTACAAGCTCCGCGTCTACCGCGAGGCGGCCACCGAGGACGGCCGGCGGGCCGAGCTCATCCGGTACCGGGTGGATGGCCGCAAGGGCGTGGACCAGCGGAAGCGGGTCTCGATGGATGCCGATTCGACGCCGCGCGCGAACTGGACCGTGACCGACACGGTCCGCACCACCCGCTCGTGGAAGCCCGGCGTGTACACGATCCTGGTGCTCGACGCGAACGACACGCGGAGCTCCGCGATCGTCGTCGTCCGGTCCCCGACGATCCGGCACGACGCGCCGCTGCTGGTCGTCCCGGTCCTCACGTACCAGGCGTACAACGACTGGGGCGGCGCGTCGTCGTACCTCGACGAGAGGGGCGTCCGGTCGTTCCGGGTGAGCTTCGACCGGCCCTACGTGGCCGGGCCCGGCCTCTGGTGGTCCACGCGGGACAGCAAGCTCGCGGGCTACGTGGCATCACACACCGACGACCTCCAGTTCACGACCGACTACGACCTGTCGCTCGCTCCGCCCACCACGTACCCGAGCTTCACGGTGCTCGTCCGGCACACCGAGTACGCGTCCAAGGCCATGTACGACTGGCTCGACGAGGGCGTGCGCGTGCGGGGCGCCATGGGCCTGGCCAACTTCGGCGCGAACGCGCTCTACTGGCAGGTGCGGCTGGAGCCCGCGGCGACAGGCGCCAACCTGCGGACCGCGCCGCGCGAGATCGTCATCTACCGCAACGACAGCGTCACGCTGGACCGCTCGCCGCGGGATCCGGTCGTGGGGCCCACCACGACCACGCGCTTCCGCGACCCGCCGGTGGGCAGGCCGGAGGGCCTGCTCCTGGGCGCCCAGTTCCGGGCGAAGCTGGGCACGGATTCGGACGACCGCTGGCCGATGGGGGTCGCCCCGACGATGCCGTGGTCCCTCCTCGACGGGACGGGGTGGACGGCCGGCTCGACCTACATCTGGAACCTGATGGCCGGCGAGGGCGACGAGGTCGTCGCCGGGCCCGACGGGTCCACGACGCTCGAGGTCCTCACGTCGCAGGCGGTGAGCACGACGCTCGAGTTCGTGCACCCCGCCGCGACGCTGCGGATCTTCCCGTCCGGCGGGCGCGTGTTCAACGCCTCGACGCTCGGGTGGGCCTGCCTGCTGCCGCCGGCCGAGTTCGATCCCGGCGTGAGCGACGCCAGCTTCGGCCGGTTCACACGGAACATCCTCGCGTGGGTCGCGGGCGACGACGGCGGGCCGCACGGGCCCTGACCGGACCGCGGCGGCCCCGGGGGATCGCGTCGCACGGGCCCTGACCCGATCGCCGTGGGCCCGGGGGGATCGCCCGGGGCGCGACCGCGGTACGCTTCCCCCGATGGACCAGCGTCGGCCGTCGACCTCGATCCGCTCGAACGCCCATCCGCGCCTCCCGGTCGCACCGGGGCCGCAGCCTGGAACAGTCCCGCGCTCGGCAGCCGCGCGACCGCCCGCCCCCCGCGCCCGCCTCGTGCTCGCCCGCCGGCGCGCGATCGTCGCCGCGGTCGTGGCGGCCGTCGTGCTCGTCTCGGTCTCGTTCGTGGTCTCGCGGACGCCCCCGCGATGGGCATCCGGGGCCGGGCCCACGCCCCCGCCCGCGGTCGCCGCCGGTGGTGTCTCCGCGGGCGCCGCGGCGAGCCCGTCGGCCGACGCCGCGTCCGCGACCCCCGCCTCCGTCGCGCCCGCCGTCGCAGGCCCCGCAGCCGGTTCGCCGGCGACCTTCCCGCTGGCGCTCGTCGCTCCCGTGGACGACCTGCGCACCGGCTATACGTCCGCCCAGGTCCGATCCCTCGTGCGCGCGGGCAAGATCCTGCTCCCCTGCGGTGTCTCGGCGGTCGCGGTCGCCGGCGAGTCCGTCGAGCTGCCCGCGAAGGCCTGCACGAAGGCGACGTCCATGCAGGCGGCCGTCCGCAAGGCGCCGTCGCGCCTGGCCCTGCTCCCCGCGGGGCTGGTGGATCCGCGCGTGAAGGTCCTCACCGTGGACGGCGCCGACCTCTTCGGGAACACCGTCGTGCGCGCCCGGACGTACCCGGTGGAGGGCTCGTCGGACGCGCTCCCGTCCGAGCTCGCCGGTCCCGCCACGGTGTACGCGGCGGACGACATCCGCACGATCGTCTCCACCGGTGACACGTGTCCCGACCGCTCCGTCAGCCTGTGGGCCGTCGTGAAGGGCAAGGGCTGGGACTGGACGCTCCAGGGCGGCACCGCCCGCTACACCGGCACGTACATGGATCGCCGCTACGACGGTCCGACCGGGAACGGCTGGGAGGTCGTGAAGGCGGTGCGGACGGGCAAGGACGAAGGCGCGATCTGGTCGATGATCAAGGACGCGGACATCGCGGTGAACGACTTCGAGTGCCCGATGGTCGCCGACTTCACGCAGCACGAGGAGGGCACGTTCTTCACGATCGACCCGGAGGTCGCCGGCCTCATGAAGCGGGTCGGCATGGACGTCCTCTCCCTGGCGTCGAACCACATCACCGACCTCGGCTCGCGGGGCGTGCTCCAGACCGTGGCGTACGCCGACAAGGCCGGGGTGAAGCACGCCGGGGCGGGGAAGAACCTCGCCGCCGCGATGGCCCCCGCGATCGTGGACGTTCGCGGCCTCCGCTTCGCGATCCTCTCCTGGGACGCGACCGGGCAGGCGAGGGGCGCCACCGGGTCCGCCGCCGGGGCCATGCGCGCCACCACGGCAGGCGTGAAGAAGGCCGTGGCCGCGGCGCGCAAGAAGGCGGACATCGTCATCGCGATGCCCCAGTGGAACTGGCCCGAGTACTCCGCCGCCTTCAGCCAGACCGCGCTGAAGCAGCGCGACGCCTGGTTCGCGGCCGGCGTCGACCACATCCTCGGCAGCGGGACGCACTGGGCGAGCGGGATCTCGATCACGAAGCCGGACGCCGACGGCGGGTGGCGGCTGGCGGTGACGAGCCACGGGAACTTCCTGTTCGGCCAGGACTGGAGCCGCCAGACGCAGGAGGGCGTGATCTACGAGGTCACGTTCCGTGGCCGGGACCTCGCGCAGGTCCGGCTCCACCCGTACATCGTGATGGACGGCGCCCAGCCGAACCTCGTGGCGTCGAAGACGGACGGCGCGTTCGTCCAGCGACAGGTGTTCCGGGCGAGCGACCTGCCCTGACGCGTGTGGGCGCCGCGGCGCTCAGCGGGCGCGCGACGGGGTCGCGTGGCGATGCTCGCCCTGCTCCTCGGCCCGCGCGAGGATCCATGCGAGGTCCGCGAGCCGGTTGAGGTAGGGGACCGGGTACTCCCCCGGCACCAGGCCGGCGCGGTCGAGCGCCACCGCCCGGCGCTCCGCCCGGCGGACGATGGTACGCGCGAGCTCCAGGGCGGCCGAGGCCCGGGTCTCGCCCGGCACCACGAACTCCCGCGGCATCTCCACGCGCCGCTCGAGGTCCGCGACGAGCTCCTCGAGCCCGTCGAGCATCTCCAGCGAGACGCGGGTGCGACCGTCCTGGAGGCGCCCCCAGGCGTCCGGGCTGGCAGCGAGCTCCGCCGCCACGACGAACAGCTCCCGCTGCAGCCGCAGGACGATCGCGGCCATCCCGTCGAGCGCCGGCGGCAGCGCACCCTGGCGCGCGAGCGCCTCGATCTCGGCGCGCGCGAGGCCGAACGCGGCCACGGCCTCGTCGACGGTCCCGTACGCCTCGGTGCGGGGGTCGTCCTTGCCGATCCTGTCGCCGCCGTACAGGAGGCTGGTCGAGCCGTCGTCGCCGCGCCTCGTCACGACGAGCGAGGCGGCGAGGGGGTCCGTCCCGGTCGGCTCGGGGTCCGCTGCCGATCCCGTGACCGCTCCCTGCGCCGGCGTGGCCGGCCCTCCGCCCTGCGATGCGGGCTCGGCGTTCTCCGTCACCACATCAGGCCCGCGTCGCGGGGGTCCCACCGCTCGGCGAGGAGCGTGACCTTCACCGGGTGCTCCAGCACCGACTCCGCCTGCTCCCGGACCTGGGCGATCATCGAGCCCGCGTACGGGCAGAACGGCGTCGTGAGGATCATCTTGATCTCCGACTCGTTCTCGCCGACGAGGATCTGCTTGATCAGGGCGAGCTCGACGACGTTCATCCCGATCTCCGGGTCCACCACCGACCGGAGCGCGTCGAGGATCGCCAGCTCGCGGGCCCGCTTCACCGGGTCGAAGCCGGCGGCATCGGCGGAGAGGTCGGCGGTCGAGGGGGAGGTGGCGTCGGTCATCGTGTCATCGGATCCCGGTGCGGATGGGTGCGGGACAGCGTACCACTCCCGCGCGAGATACCCGAGCGCAAGGGTCGGATATGGCGGGACTGCCACGGGCAGGTGGCGGACCGGGGTGGCGCGCGCCGGACCGGGGCGGCGCGGACGATCCCGGGGCGCTCCGCGGCGTCAGGCGGGGGCGGTGACGACGACGCCGGGCGTGCGCAGGTGCTCGGGCAGCCCCGCAGCCTCCTCGGGCGTGTAGCCCGGCCCAGCCAGCGAGCCGTCGGCCGCGATGAACTCGGCGTACCTGTCCGGGTGCTTCGCGGCGAAGACGTACGCCTGGGCGATCCCGACGCGCCGCAGCTCCGGGTGCCGGGTGAGGATCTCGACCAGGGTGAGCCCGCTGCGGCGCATCTCGAGCAGCTGGCGGACCGTGACGCGGCTCCCGTAGCAGAACGGCTCGCCGTTCATCACGAGCGGGTCCGTCTGCACCCACTTGATCGTCACGTCAGGCGCCCTTGTAGATCGCGTCGAGGATCGGGTTGCGCACCCGCGCGTCGCCGGAGAACCGCCGGTGGTAGCGGAGCACCTTCACGGCGGCGTCCACGGCCGCGTTCATCGGCTCCCGCTCTGCCTCGTCGAGCATCGCCGAGCAGGCGCCGCGGAGGCCCTCCATGAGCGCGATGACGTCGTCCATGGGGACCCGCCGCCGGCGGTAGACCGGTGCCACCCAGTCCGCCCACTCACGGGTCCAGATGGGGTCGCCGGAGGCCACTGACTTCGCGATCCGCTCGACCATCACCTCGGTGTCGCGGAGGAGGTTCCGCAGCCCGATCTCGTCCCACCGCGCCTGCATCTGCGGGGAGGCGGCGAGCGCGTCGCGCAGCGCGCGCTCGCCGAGGCGGTCGCGCGCGGCGAGCAAGCGCTCGGCCGCGTCCGGGAACCCGGCCGTCATGTCGGGGGGCATCGCCCCGAGTGCGGGATGGCTCACGAGGGTCGAGTCTAGCGCCCCTCCGGGCCCGGTGTCCGGCCGTCGTGCCGCTCGGGCATCGCGCCGCCGCGGACCGGGCTCGCGGGCGCGGTCAGGCCCCGTCGGGGTGGGGCCGCGGCCGGGCGCCGTTACCATGGGTGTGTGACGGCCCCGCGACCCTCGACCGCCCCCGACCCGGGTGACGTCCCGGGCCCTGCCCGCGTCCCGCCCGTCGCCCGGGCGCGCGGTGACCGCTCGCTCGCGTACGGGACGGCCGCCGCAGCGGCCGGGGCCGCGGTCATGTTCGTCCTTGCCGGGCCGCTCAGCGTGGACACGGGCCTGCTCGTCGTGGGAGCGGCCGCGGGCTGGGTCGGCGGCCTCGCGGTGAAGGTGGGTGCGGCGCGCGCACGGGTGCCGGCGGCCGCCGGGCGTCGGGCGGTGATGGCGGTCGCGCTGACGCTCGCCGCGAGCACCGTCGCGTGGGCGGCGATCTGGGCCTGGTCGCACGTGCAGGGCGGCGTCCTGGGCCCGGTCGACTTCCTGGGCCAGGTGTACGGCCTCCTCGTCCCGGCGGAGCTGGCGTTCGCCGCGGCCGGCGCCGCGATCGGGTCGCGATGACGGCGCCGCGTGACCCGACGATGAGCGGCAGGAGCGCGCGCGCAGGCGGCGACCTGCCGCGGATCGTCTTCCGCCCGCCCGTCGAGGCCGACCATCGCCGGCTCGTGGACATCGTCGACCACTGGTTCGGGCGGCCCGTGCGCGCGCGCCTGGGCCGCATGTGGTTCGTGCACTTCACCGCCACCTCGCTCATCGGCGAGACGCTCGACCCGCGGTCCCCCGACCCGGATCTCCCCCGGGTCGCCGCGTTCCTCGTGGGCTTCGCGAGCCCCGACCGGCCCGGCGAGGCGGTCATCCACATGGCCGCGGTCGCGCCGGAGTGGCGCCGGCGCGGCTTCGGGAGCGCGATGCACGCGCGGTGGCTGGCCGACCGTGCCGCCGCCGGCGCCGCCCGCGCGACCGTCGCGATCCCGCCGGACGAGCGGATCGCCTGGCTGTTCTACCGCTCGCTGGGGTTCGAGCCGGTGACGGCCGGCGCACGGCCGCTGTGGGGGATCCCGGCGTTCCCCGACCTCGAGGGCGACGGCCAGGACCGCGCACTGCTGGAGCGCGCGCTCGTGGCGGACGGACCCTAGCCGATCGACCTAGCGCCGCATCCGTTCCGGGTCGGGCGGTCGCCGTCGCGTCGCGGGGTCGTCGGAGAGCGTCCGCTCGCGCGCCTCGCGGATCCTCTCGGCGAGGTCGGGGCTCGTCTCGCGGATGGCGCCCGTCAGGTCCGCGCGGTGCGCGGGGATCGCGCCAGCGGTCGTCCCGTCCCCCGCGCCGCCCGCGGGCCCATCGCCGTCCCCGGGCTCGCCTCCGCCGCTCGGGGCGGACGCCGTCCCCGGGCTCGCCTCCGCCGTCGTCCCCGGCGCCGAACCTCCCGACCCCCGGTCCTCGCCCAGGAAGGGCATCCCCTGGCGCTCCACCGCGTCCAGGCTCATCCGCAGCGCCGCGGTCTTCTGGATCGCCACCTCGCGCACGTAGGCCGCCTCCTCGTCGGCGGACATCGCACGGTCGCGCACGGCGTCGCGCGGGTGGCCGACCGACAGCCACACCAGGTGGTAGCGGTCCATCGTGCCCCAGGCCTCCCCGAGGAGGAGGTCGGACTCGGTGAGCCAGGTCCGAAGGGCCTCGATCGACGGCGTGCGCTCGATGCGCTCGCCGTCGGCCACGAGCGCCCGGGTGCGCAGGATGAGCTCGTCGCGGGTCACCGGCTGCTGGTCCGCTACGCCCGGCCGCCGGCGCTCGCGCGTTCCACGGGCGGGCGCACGGCAGCCTCAGGCTGGGCCGCGCGAAAGGCGGTCGATCCACGCCTCCCGCTGGTCGCGCAGTTGCAGGGTGATCGGCCCGGCCCCGTCACGCCCGATGGCCTCGTCGTCGAGCCGGCCCACCGGCAGGATCCCCGCCACGCTGCTCGACAGGAGGACCTCGTCCGCGCGCAGGAGATCGGCCCGGGTCAGCTCGTCCTCCTCGGGCGTGAGGTCGTGGATGGGCGCGTGCTCCAGCAGCCACGCACGCGTGGTGCCGGCCAGGCAGCCGGAGCCCAGGGGCGGCGTGAGCAGCCGCCCGCGGCGGATGGCGAAGACGTTCGCGCTCGTCGCCTCGCTCACGTGGCCGGTCGTGTCCAGGATCAGCGCGTCGTCGGCACCGGCCCGATCCGCCTCCAGGCGCGCGTAGACGCTCTCAGCCCGCGACGTCGTCTTCACGCCGGCGAGCGGGGAGCCGGGATCGCGGCGGACGGACGAAGTGACCAGCGAGAGGCCGTCCCGCAGCCTGGCGGGATCCGGCGGATCGTGCGCCCACGCGGCGATGACGATCGTGGTCCCGGCGGATGGGCCCGACGGCGCGAGCCCGCGGGTCATGAACGACCCCCGCGTGACGGTGACCCGGAGCGCGGCGTCGCCCGGGGCCCGACCTGAGGAGCCGTCGTCGGCGAGTCCCTCGGCCGCGAGGATCGCCGCGATCCCGGCGACGATCGGCGCGTCCTCCGGTGGCAGGGCGATGCCGAGCGGGACCGCGCTCTCGCGGAGGCGCTCGAGGTGCGCATCGAGCTCGACGACGACGCCGCGGCGCGCGCGCAGCGTCTCGAAGATCCCGTCGCCGAGGAGGAGGCCACGGTCGAAGGCCGTGATGGCGGGCGCGTCGGCCGGGAGGACCCTCCCGTCGACCCAGACGTGCTGTGGCATGCCGTCAGCCTACCCCGACTCCGTCCCTCGTCGCGCGGCCGACCCGATGGCCCGGATGGTGCGGGCGCGCACCGGCCGGAGCTGCCGGGTGGTGCGGGCGCGCACCGGCCGGAGGTGCCGGGTGGACCCGCGGGCCGGGCCGCCTGTACCCGGGACCGTATCGCCCGATGCAGGGCCTTTCGGGACCTTCGGCCGGTCTACGCGCAGGTGCAGGCTCGCCAACATTCGCATGGTTCCGGCAGGTATAGGTAGTTTCGGGAGTTTCATGGTGCCGACGCGGTCGAACCCGACGGGACGCGACGGGGAGTGGATGGGGCTCGGCGAGGCCGCCCGCCTCCTGGGCGTGGCGCCCACCACCCTCCGCAGGTGGGCGGACGACGGCGTCGTGCGCTCCTTCGTCACCCCGGGCGGACACCGCCGCTTCCTGCGGTCATCCCTGCAGTCGATGATCCCGACGGACCGACAGAGGCCGCCGCTGCCCAAGCTCGGCGAGACGCCCGAGCGGATGGCGCGCGCCTACCGCCGACAGGCGGTCGCCGCGGGGCCCGACGCCGCCTGGATCCGCGGGATGCAGAGCTCCGAGCGGGACCCGCTCCGCGAGCGCGGCCGGGGCCTCTCCACGGCCCTGCTCGCCTACCTCGACGCGGCGACCGACGCGGACCGGCGGGCGCGGCTCGCCGAGGCGTCGGAGGTCGCCGCCGAGTACGGTCGCGTCGCGCGGCTGCACGGCGCCACCGTCCACGACACCGTCGCCACGTTCCTCCGGTTCTCGCGGCCGTTCGTGGGGGAGATCGCCACCCTCGCCCGGCGCCGGAA
>JAKOQS010000178.1 GCA_029778235.1 Chloroflexota bacterium
CATGGTCGACGTGGTGCTCTCGTTCGAGGGCGACCGGCACTCCGGCTTCCGGATGGTGCGGGCCACGAAGAACCGGTTCGGCCCGGCGGACGAGGTGGGCTGCTTCGAGATGAACGAGCGCGGCATCGTCGAGGTGCCGGACCCCTCCGGGCTGTTCACCTCCGTGCACCGCTTCCCGACGCCCGGGACGTGCGTCACGGTGACGCTGGAGGGTCGGCGGCCGCTGCTGGCCGAGGTGCAGGCGCTGGTGGGTCCCGGCCCCGCGCCGGCGCCGCGGCGGACCACCCACGGGCTCGACGGGTCGCGGATCGCGATGGTGTTGGCCGTGCTGGAGCGGAAGTCGGGCGAGAAGCTCTCCGACAAGGACGTCTACGTGTCGACGGTAGGCGGGGCGCGCGTGACGGACCCGTCTGTCGACCTGGCCACGGCCGTCGCGGTGGTCTCCGCCGCGCGCGACTGGGCGGACCCGCGCCGCGTCGTCGCACTCGGCGAGGTGGGCTTGGCTGGCGAGCTGCGGCGCGTTCCCGGCGTCGAGCGTCGGCTCGCGGAGGCCGCCCGGCTCGGGTTCCAGCTGGCGATCGTCCCGGAGGGCTCGCGCGACGTCACGGTGAAGGTACCGCGGCTGGGCGACCTCAAGGTCGTGGAGGTGGGCACGCTGCACGACGCCCTCGCGGTGCTGAACCTGGTGGAGCCCCAAGGCCCACCGCCTCCCGCTCCTCGCGGCCTCAGGGCGCTCTAGTGGAGTGGCTGCGGATCGGCGAACTGGCCCGGAGGACGGGCCTCACCCAGCGCGCGCTGCGGCACTACGACGAGATCGGCCTGCTGGTCCCCAGCGGGCGCTCCGGCGCCGACTACCGCCTCTACTCCCGCGCCGACGTCGAGCGCCTGCTCGCCGTCCAGCACCTGAAGTCGCTGGGCCTGTCGCTCACGGAGATCGCCGAGGCGCTGAACGGCGAGGGCGCCGACCCCGGGGAGCTGCTCGCGCGCCACGCCGAGGTGGTCGAGCGCCGGATCGCCGAGGAGCAGGAGCTGCTCGCCCGCCTGCGCCGGCTGCAGCGCGCGGCCGAGGCCTCACCCGGCGCCGTCGGCGGTCACCCCGCGCGCGACGGCGAGGACGACCCGGCGGCGGGCGGGACCGCGGCCCAGGCCGGCTGGGACGACGTCCTGGAGTCCATCGCGCTGGCGGAGCGGC
>JAKOQS010000179.1 GCA_029778235.1 Chloroflexota bacterium
CTCGCGAACAGGCACGACGTCCTGGTCCTCGAAGATTCCCCATATCGCTCCCTCCGCTTCGAGGGCGAGACGCTCCCGACGCTCAAGAGCCTCGACACGGAGGGGCGGGTCATCTTCCTCGGGACGTTCTCGAAGACGCTCGTCCCGGGGATGCGGCTGGGATGGGCGGTCGCCGACCCGGAGATCGTCGGCCGGATCGGGTTGCTCAAGACGGCGGCCGACACGCAGACGAGCACCCTGAACATGGCGGCGGCGGCCGCGTACCTCGAGCGGTTCGACCTCGACGCCCACATCGCCGAGGTCAACGCGACGTACCGTCGGAAGCGCGATCTCATGCTCGAGACGATCGAGGAGCACTTCCCGCCGTCCGTCGGGTTCACCCGGCCCCAGGGCGGGCTCTTCACGTGGCTCACGTTCCCGGCGGGATTCGACGCGACAGCGTTCCTGCGCGACGAGGCGCTCCCCGACGCGACGGTCGCGTACGTCCCGGGCGCGACGTTCTACGCGGTCGACCAGGAGCCGAACCACGCTCGCATCAACTACTCGTTCGTCTCCGACGAGCGCATCGTCGAGGGGATCGCCCGTCTCGGGCGGTCGCTCAGGGGCACGCTCGTCGGCTGAGCAGACCTGCGGTTCGTCGCGCCGGGCCGCGCGTGGATCCCCGGTCGCGGATGGCGGTCGTGGAACCCTCTTGCACCGTCAGCCCATGGGCCCCGCAGCGGTCCACCCGGTCCCCTCGCTTCGGGCGGTCCGGCCCTCTCACATATCAGCGCGGATTGACACAGTATCCGCTGAGATGCCCGACACACGACCCGACGTGCCCGTCCTGCCCACGCCTCGGATGGACCTCCCGGCCCCCGACGTCGCGGCACAGGCGGCGCTCGCCGCCCTCATCGCCGATCCGACCCGCGCCGGGATCCTCGCGATGCTCCGCGACGGCCCCCATTGCGTCTGCGAGATGGCGGCGGCGCTAGGCGAGCGACAGAACAACGTGTCGATGCACCTCGCCCGTCTCCGCGACGCGGGGCTCGTCCACCGGACGCGCCACGACGCCGACGCGCGGTGGATCTTCTACGAGCGGGACGAGGCGGCCTGCGCCGCGGCGGCGGTCGCGCTGGACGGGCTCCTCCGATGACGACCCTCGCGGTCCGTCGGACCGGGGTCCCGTTCTGGTTCGGCGTCGGCGCGGTCGTCGTCGCGTGGGCCATCGCATGGTTCATCGCGGCCCCCCTCGCCTCCTGGCTCACCTTCGAGATCCTCCCCCTCGAGCCGGGGACCCCGCTCGGCGATGCGGTCGCCTTCTTCCTCTACGACGTCCCGAAGGTGCTCCTGCTCCTTCTCGGGATCGTCACCGCCGTCACCCTCGTCCGCGGCTTCTTCCCGCCCGAGAAGGTCCGGGGCGTGCTCGCGGGGCGCGGTGAGGTCGTCGGCACCGTCGGCGCCGCCGGCCTCGGGATCGTCACGCCCTTCTGTTCGTGCTCGGCCGTCCCCCTCTTCATCGGCTTCGTCGAGGCGGGCGTCCCACTCGGGGTGACGTTCGCCTTCCTCATCAGCAGCCCGATGGTCAACGAGGTCGCGCTGGTCCTCCTCTGGGGCCTCTTCGGCCCTTGGGTCGCGCTCGTCTACATGGCCGCGGGTCTCACGGTCGCGATCGTCGGCGGCCTCGTCATCGGGCGGCTGCACCTGGAGCGCTACGTCGCGGACTACGTCTGGGAGATGAAGGTCGCCGGTGCGGGACAGACGCTCGAGGTCCGGCTCACGCCGGAGGACCGGGTCCGCGACGCCTGGGCGTACACGAAGGACCTCGTCCGGCGGATCCTGCCGTACATCCTTGTCGGGATCGGCGTGGGCGCCTTCATCCACGGCTTCGTGCCCGCGGACCTTGTCATGGCGGTCGCGGGCCCCGGCAACCCGCTCGCGGTCCCGGTCGTCGTCCTCCTCGGCGTCCCGCTCTACTCGAACGCGGCGGGGACGATCCCCGTCGTCCAGGCGCTGCTGGGCAAGGGGATGGCCGTGGGCACGACCCTTGCGTTCATGATGGCGATCACGGCGATCAGCCTCCCGGAGCTGATCATCCTCAGGAACGTGATGAAGACCCGGCTTCTCGCGGTCTTCGTCGCCATCGTGACCGCCGGCATCGTCGCGATCGGCTACCTCTTCAACATCCTCGTCTACGCCTGAGCCACGCCGCGCCCGGCGGCACGAAGGAGCGATACACCGTGAAGACGATCGAGGTCCTCGGGCCCGGCTGCAACAACTGCCAGCGCCTCGAGCGCAACGCCCGCGAGGCGGTCGCGATAGCCGGCGTCGAGGCGGAGGTGGTCCACGTGACCGACCCGCGCGAGATCGTGGCCCACGGGATCCTCAGCACGCCCGGGCTGATCATCGACGGGAGGATCCGCTCCTACGGCCGGGTGCCCTCCGCCGGGGACATCGCGGCCTGGCTGGCGGAGGAGCCCGTGAGGGCTTGACCTTCGAGCGGCTCGAGGCTGCACCATGCCCACGCACGTCTCTGGGCGTGTCGACGCGCCGGTGACGGAGGACCCTCGATGACCACATCGGCCGCTGCCACGGCGGCCGCGCCGCGCCGCCTCAAGCTCCTGGACCGCTACCTCACCGTCTGGATCTTCGCGGCGATGGCCGGCGGGATCGCGCTCGGGTATCTCGTGCCCGGCGTCGTTCCCTTCCTCGACACGCTGTCGGTCGGCACGACGTCGATCCCGATCGCGGTCGGCCTGATCCTCATGATGTACCCGCCCCTCGCGAAGGTCCGCTACGAGGAGATCGGCCGCGTCTTCCGCGACGTGAAGATCCTCGCCCTCTCCCTGTTCCAGAACTGGGTGGTCGGGCCGCTCCTCATGTTCGCCCTGGCGATCATCTTCCTTCGGGACTACCCGGAGTACATGGCTGGCCTCATCCTCATCGGCCTGGCCCGCTGCATCGCGATGGTCATCGTCTGGAACGACCTCGCCCGGGGCGATCCCGAGTACTGCGCGGGCCTGGTGGCGTTCAACTCGCTCTTCCAGGTGTTCTTCTACTCGGTCTTCGCCTACGTCTTCATCACGGTGCTGCCGACCTGGTTCGGCATGGCGGGGACGGTCGTGGAGATCACGATCCCGCAGATCGCCCAGAGCGTCTTCATCTACCTCGGGATCCCGTTCATCGCCGGGTTCACGACGCGCTTCGTGCTCATCCGGCGACGGGGACGCGACTGGTACGAGCGGGTCTTCATCCCGCGGATCAGCCCGATCACCCTCGTGGCGCTGCTGTTCACGATCGTCGTGATGTTCAGCCTCCAGGGCGAGAACATCGTCGCGCTGCCGCTCGACGTCGTCCGGATCGCGATCCCGCTGCTGATCTACTTCGTGGTCATGTTCCTCGTCACGTTCGCGATGAGCGTCCGCGCGCGGGCCACGTACGGGCAGACGGTCTCGCTCTCGTTCACCGCGGCGTCCAACAACTTCGAGCTCGCGATCGCGGTCGCGGTCGCGACGTTCGGGATCGGCTCGGGCGCCGCGCTGGCAGCGGTCATCGGCCCCCTCGTGGAGGTACCGGTGATGATCGCCCTCGTGAACGTCGCGTTCTGGCTGGGGCGGCGCTACTACCCGCGGGAGCTTCGCGTCCTCGCCTGAGCCGGCAGCGGCCCGAGCTTCCTCCCGGTCAGCGTGGCATCGCCCGCGTGCCCGTTCGCCGGGCCACCTCCACGAACGGGCGGAGCCGGACGGTCACCTCCATGACGGTCCGGCGGAACGCCTCGAGCTTCTCGGCATCCGTCCCCTCGACCGCGGCCGGATCGTCGAGGCCCCAGTGGAGGGATTCGTGCTCGCCGGGGAAGACCGGACAGGTCTGCCGGGCCCGGTCGCAGACCGTGATCACGTAGTCCCACGGCTGGCCGACGAACTCGGTCACCGACTTGGAGCGAGCGCCCGACCAGTCGATGCCGACCTCCGCGAGCGCCCGGACCGTGTACGGGTTCACGCCGCCGGGCTCGGTGCCCGCGGAGCGCACCTCGAAGTCGTCGCCCCCGAGGCGGCCGAGGAGCGCCTCTGAGATCTGGCTCCGGGCCGAGTTGCCCGTGCACACGAAGAGCACGCGGATCGGTTGGTCGGACATGGCGGCGTCTCCCCTGCGGCGGCCGGCGGCCGCGAGCGTGTCCTCGAGGTCGGCGAGCTCCGCCTCGAGGAGGTCGAGCTCCTGGCGCCGGACCGCGATCTCCGCCCGCTGGCGGGCGATGAGCGGCGCGAGGTCGTCGTCGACGCGCCCCCGCTCCACGCACTGCGATGCCAGGCGCCCGGCATCGACTGGGTCGAGCCCGAGGCGGCGCAGGGCGACGAGCAGCCGGACGCGGGCCAGGTCGTCGTCGTCGTACTCGCGGTACCCGTTGGCCCGGCGCGCGGCGGGCGGCAGGATCCCCTCGGCCTCATAGAAGCGGATCGCCGACGCGGCGATGCCGGAACGCTCCGCGAGCTCGGAGACTCTCATGGCCCGACCGTACACCTTCGAGCGGCTCGAAGGTCAAGGACGCGTCCGTCAGGCGGGTGGTCGCGCCGGGATCCTCCTCCGCCGTCGAGAGCACGGCGCTCCGGTCGCGCCGCACCGCGTGATCTCCGCCGTCCCTCCATGCCGCGTCCACCAGCGCTCCACGACGGGACCCGACCATCGGCAGCGACCCGGACGACCGGCGACAGCGAAAAGGCCGGACCGGACTACATCACCCGGAGAGAACCGACGTGAATAACCTCGCATCCCACCGGATCGGCATCAGCGCCGCCGCGCTCGCCATCTCCATCGTCGCCGCCGCTGCCGCCGTCGCGCCGGTCGCGGCGGCGGGCCCCCAGTCCCGGGCCGGCGCGGGCGGCGCCACGTGCACCGCGTGCATCGTCCCCGCCGCGACCATGATCGTCCCACTCACCGCCGCCCAGGCCGCCGACCTGCGGGCGATGGCGGAGGAGGAGAAGGTGGCACGCGACCTGTACCTC
>JAKOQS010000180.1 GCA_029778235.1 Chloroflexota bacterium
CCATCGCCGAGGGTCTCGCGCACCGGATCGTCTCGGGGGACATCCCGGAGACGCTCGCCGACAAGCGCGTCCTCACCCTGGACATCGGGTCCCTCGTGGCGGGCACCAAGTATCGCGGCGAGTTCGAGGAGCGCCTCAAGAAGATCATCGAGGAGCTGCGCTCCACGAACGACGCCATCCTGTTCATCGACGAGCTGCACACGCTCGTTGGAGCGGGGGCTGCCGAGGGCGCGATCGATGCCGCGAACATCCTGAAGCCGCCGCTCGCCCGCGGTGAGCTGCAGTGCATCGGCGCCACGACACTCGACGAGTACCGGAAGTACATCGAGCGCGACGCGGCCCTGGAGCGGCGCTTCCAACCGGTGATGGTCGACGAGCCCACCCTGGAGCAGACGGTCGAGATCCTCTTCGGCATCAAGGACCGGTACGAGCAGCATCACCGCGTCGTCATCACCGACGAGGCCATCCGCGCGGCCGCCGACCTCTCGATCCGGTACATCACGGATCGGCACCTGCCGGACAAGGCGATCGACCTCATCGACGAGGCATCCTCGCGGGTCCGCCTCCGGTACGCCTCCGCCCCGCCTCCCCTGCGCGAGGCGCAGAAGGAGCTCGAGCGGGTCGTCCGCGACAAGGAGGCCGCGGTCGGCGCCCAGGAGTACGACGACGCCTCGGCCGCCCGCGAGCAGGAGGAGTCGCTGCGGGCCCGCGTGGAGCAGCTCCGCCGCGAGTGGAAGGAGGCGGTGGACGCCGAGCAGCCGAAGGTGGACGACGAGGAGATCGCCCAGGTCGTCTCCATGTGGACCGGCATCCCCGTCACCCGGATCGCCCAGGAGGAATCCGAGCGCCTGCTGCGCATGGAGGAGTCGCTGCACGGCCGCGTCATCGGCCAGCAGGAGGCGATCGAGATCGTCTCTCGAGCCGTCCGCCGCGCTCGTGCCGGTCTCAAGGATCCCAAGCGCCCCATCGGCTCGTTCGTCTTCCTCGGCCCCACCGGCGTCGGCAAGACCGAGCTCGCCAAGGCGCTCGCCGAGTTCATGTTCGGCTCCGAGGACACGCTCATCAAGATCGACATGAGCGAGTTCATGGAGCGCCACAACGTGAGCCGCCTGGTGGGCGCGCCGCCCGGCTACGTCGGGTTCGACGAGGGGGGCCAGCTCACGGAGGCGGTCCGCCGGAAGAGCTACGCCGTCATCCTCCTCGACGAGGTCGAGAAGGCGCATCCCGAGGTCTTCAACATCCTGCTCCAGATCCTGGAGGACGGGCACCTGTCGGACGCCAAGGGCCGCCGGGTGGACTTCCGGAACACGATCATCATCATGACCTCCAACCTGGGGGCCAAGCAGCTCCAGACCAACTCGGCGCTGGGCTTCCGCCCGATCGGCGAGACCGAGTCCCAGCGCCAGCAGATGAGCTACGAGCTCATGCGCGAGAAGGTCACCGCGGAGCTCAAGCAGGCGTTCCGACCCGAGTTCCTCAACCGGATCGACGCCACCGTGGTCTTCCGTCCGCTGACGATCGAGGAGATCCGCGAGATCGTGGACCTGATGCTCGCGCGCGTGCGCGACCGTCTCCGGGCGCAGGACATCACGCTCGAGGTCACGCAGGACGCCAAGGACCACATCATCAGCCTCGGGTACGACGCCGCGTACGGCGCGCGACCGCTCCGCCGTGCGATCCAGAACATGATCGAGGACCCGCTCGCCGAGCAGCTGCTGCTCGGCCGGTACGGCCCGGGCGAGACGATCGTCGTCGACCGAGACCCCGACGCAGGACTGTCGATCCACGCCGTCGCGGAGAAGACCCCGGTCGAGGCCCTCTAGGGCCGGCCCGCGTGTCCCCGGCACGCCCGCGCCCCGAGACGCGCTTCGTCTGTCAGACCTGCGCGGCGGAGCAGCTGCGCTGGGAGGGCCAGTGCCGTGCGTGCGGCGCCTGGAACTCGCTCGTCGAGACGGTCGTGGACCGCGCCCCCACGCGACGGGCCTCCTGGTCCGTCGCCGCGGGCCCCGCCCGTGCCGTCGCCCTCGGCGAGGTGCAGGCGCCCGAGCAGGCCCGGCGACCCGTCGGGATCGGGGAGCTGGACCGGGTCCTTGGCGGCGGCCTGGTCCCGGGCTCGGTGGTGCTCATCGGCGGCGAGCCCGGCATCGGCAAGTCCACGCTCGTCCTTCAGGCCGCGGCCGGCGTCGTGGCGACGGGAGGCGACGTCCTGTACGCGTCCGGCGAGGAGTCGCCCGCGCAGGTCCGGCTGCGCGCGTCGCGCCTCGGCCTCCTGGAGACGGAGGCGGCCGTGCGGGTTCGACTGATCGCCGAGAGCGAGGTCGGGCGCATCGTCGAGGCCGCACGGGACGCCGGACCGGCCGTGCTCGTGGTGGACTCGATCCAGACGGCCACGACGGACGAGCTCGACGGGCCTGCCGGCAGCGTGGGCCAGGTCCGGCAGTCGGCGCTGCGCCTCACCGAGCTGGCGAAGGAGAGCGGCACCACCGTGGTCCTCGTGGGCCACGTGACGAAGGACGGCACGCTGGCCGGCCCGAAGACGCTCGAGCACCTCGTGGACGCCGTCCTGACGCTCGAGGGCGAGCGATACGCGGCGCTGCGGATCCTCCGGACGGTGAAGAACCGCTTCGGCTCCACCGACGAGGTGGGGGTCTTCGAGATGCGCGAGGACGGGCTCTCCGAGGTCGCCGATCCGGCCCGCGCCTTCCTGGCGGACCACGAGGCGGATGCGCCCGGGAGCGTCGTGGTCCCCACCATGGAGGGGACGCGCCCGCTGCTGGTGGAGGTGCAGGCGCTCGTCGCGCCGGCCGGCTACGGCAGCCCGCGACGGACAGCGGCCGGGCTCGACCCGAACCGTCTCGCGCTCCTCGTCGCCGTGCTGGCACGCCGGGCTGGGATCGGCCTCGGGTCGCACGACGTCTACGCCAACGTGGCCGGCGGGCTGCACGTGGACGAGCCCGCGACGGACCTCGCGCTCGCCGGCGCTCTCGCATCGTCGCTCCGGGACCGCCCGATCGACCGGGGGACCGTGGCGGTCGGCGAGGTCGGGCTCCTGGGCGAGCTGCGGCCGGTGGGCGGCCTCGAGCGCCGCCTTCGAGAGGCTGCCCGGCTCGGCTTCCGCCGCGCGGTGGTCCCCCGCGGCGGTCGCAGCGGGGCGGCGGCGGCTCCCGGACTGGAGGTCGTCGCGGTCGGCTCCGTCCGCGAGGCGATCGACGCGCTCCTGGCGCCGGTGCCGACGGAGGCGGCAGCCGTACGGGGCGACCCTCCGCGATGGTAGGCTCCCCGTCAGGCCGCGCACCCGCGCGCCACGTCGTCACGAGTGCTCCCTCCCCGTGATCCGGATCATCCGCATCCTCGGCGCCGGCCTCGGCGCCATCGTCGGCCTCGCCCTCCTCACGGTCATCCCCCAGCTGTTCGCCGACCGTGAGTACGGCGGCGCGCTGGTGGCCGCCTGGGTGGTGGCATGGGCCGTGACCGGTTTCGCGGTGCTGCCCTACGTCACGGTCGTCCCCGCCGGCTGGCTCGTGCGCGAGGTCCAGCGACTCTCGACCGCCGAGTTCGTCGCGGCGATCGGCGGCCTCCTGATGGGCCTCCTGATGGGCCTCCTCCTCGGCGTCCCTCTCTCCGCGCTTCCCGACCCGTTCGGCATCTGGGTCCCGCTCGGCGTCTCGATCATCCTGGGTCTGGGGATGATGGGGCTGACGGTCGCGAAGCGCGACGACCTCATCGCGGCCGCGGAGGCGATCGGGCTCATCAGGCGCCCCGTGCCCGCCGAGGAGCGGGCGAGCGCCGGACCCAGGATCGTCGTGGACACCAGCGCGATCATCGACGGGCGCGTGGCGGACATCGTGGACGCGGGCTTCCTCTACGGCCGCCTGGTGATCTCCCGGGCCGTCCTCGACGAGATCCAGCGGATCGCGGACAGCTCCGACACGCTGCGCCGCAACCGCGGCCGTCGCGGGCTGGAGATCCTGGGCCGCCTCCAGAAGGACGAGCGCGCGTCGGTCGAGATCGTGGACGACGCGAACCCATCCATCGCCGAGGTGGACCAGAAGCTGGTCGCGCTCGCGTCGTCGATGGACCGCCTGATCCTCACCAACGACTTCAACCTGAACCGGGTGGCGGAGCTGCAGGGCGTGCGCGTGCTCAACGTGAATGGCCTGGCGAACGCCGTGAAGCCCGCGCTGCTGCCCGGCGAAGTCCTCCACGTCCGCGTCATCCAGGAGGGCAAGGAGGCCGGCCAGGGCGTCGGGTTCCTCGACGACGGCACCATGATCGTGGTGGAGGGCGGCGCGCGGCTCATCGATCGCGACGTCGACGTCACCGTGACCCGCGTCCTCCAGACGGTCGCGGGCCGGATGATCTTCTCGCAGCCCCGTGCCGACTGACGGCCTGGAGGACGTCCCGTCGGGCGTCGACGCGATCGTGGTCGCCGCCGGCGCGAGCGCCCGCATGGCCGGCGAGGACAAGCTCGCCGCGGTCGTGGGCGGGCGGCCGCTCCTCGCGTGGACCCTGTCGGCGATCGCCGCCGCGCCCGGCGTGGACCGCGTGGTCCTGGTCGCCCCGCGCGAGCGCGTCGCGTGGCTCGCGGATGGCGGCTGGCTGCCCCCGGAGGTCGTGGCGACGGTGGAGGGGGGCGCGCGGCGCCAGGAATCCGTGGCCTCCGGCCTCGCGGCGCTCGCCGCGCTGGACGCAGCGGGGCTCGCGCCGGGCGACGGCGCTGGAGCGAGGGATCGGGCGCCGCGGGACCCGACGCCCGGGGCCGCGTCGCCAGGGATCGTGTCGCCCGGGGCCGCGTCGCCTGCGACGGACCGCGTGGTCCTGGTCCACGACGGTGCGCGGCCGATCGTTCCGCCGGCCCTCGTCGAGCGGGTGGTCGCCGCCGCCGCGCGCCACGGGGCCGCGATCCCGGTCACCCCCGTCGTGGAGACGCTCAAGCGACTGGACGGCGACCTTGTCGCGGGCACGGTGGACCGGACCGCGCTGGGGGCCTCCCAGACGCCACAGGGGTTCCGGCGCGCCGTCCTGGCCGCGGCGCTCTCCCGGTTCCCGGCCGACGGTCCGGACACCTGGACGGACGAGGCCGCGCTCCTCGAGGCGTGCAGCATGGCCGTGCACGCCGTCCCGGGAGACCCGACGAACCTCAAGGTGACCTACCCCGACGACCTCGCGCGCGTCGCCGCGCACCTGCCCGGGTCGGAGGCGCATGAGCGTGCCGCCGGACCCGGCGCTGTGTCGATCGCCCGCGTGGGCCTGGGGGAGGATCAGCATCCGTTCGGACCCGGCGGCCCGCTCCTGCTCGGCGGCGTCGCGTTCCCCGGTGCGCCGCGGCTGCACGGTCACTCGGACGGGGACGTCGCCCTCCACGCGGTCGCGGATGCGCTCCTCGGCGCCGCCGCGCTCGGCGACCTGGGCCGGGTCGCCCCGGCCGGCCCGGAGACGCCGCGCGGCATCGACAGCCTCCTTCTGCTCGAGCGGGTCGTCTCCATGGTCCGCGACGCCGGCTGGTCACCCGCGTCGGTGGACCTGACCATCACCGCCGCCCGGCCGCGTCTCGCCGCCCGGCTCCCGGAGATCGCCGCATCGGTCGCAGGCTGCCTCGGCATCCCCGACGCCCGGGTGAGCGTGAAGGCCTCGACCGGCAACCTCATCGGGGCGGAGGGCGCGGGCCGCGCCGTCGGCGCCCGAGCCGTCGCCGTCCTCGTCCCGGCCACTCCGGAGCCCAGCCCATGACCCCCCGGTTCCTCGACACCCTGAGCGGCGAGCAGATGCCCTTCTCGCCGCTCGATCCCGCGAACGTCCGCGTCTACAGCTGCGGGCCCACCGTGTACGGGCCTGCGCACGTCGGCAACTTCCGATCGTTCCTGTTCGCCGACCTGCTCGTCCGCTACCTGCGCTATCGCGGGTACGCGGTGACGTGGGTGATGAACATCACCGACGTGGACGACAAGATCATCCGGGGTGCCCGCGCCGACGGCTCCACGATCGGCGAGGTCGCCGAGCGCTGGACCGCGCGCTTCCTCGAGGACGCGGCGACGCTCCGGATGACGATGCCTGACGTCCTCCCCCGCGCGACCGCGCACATCACCGAGATGGCCGATCTCATCGCGACGCTTCTCGAGCGCGGGTACGCCTACCGCACGGACGACGCGTCGGTCTTCTTCCGGATCGCCTCGTGGCCGGCGTACGGACGGCTCGCCCACCTGGACCCCGCGGAGATGCGGGTGGGGGAGCGCGTCGAATCGGACGAGTACGCGAAGGACGACGTGCGGGACTTCGCCCTCTGGAAGGGCCCCAAGCCCGACGAGCCCTCATGGGAGACGAAGGTGGGTCCCGGTCGGCCCGGCTGGCACATCGAGTGCTCCGCGATGAGCATGCGCTACCTCGGGCCGTCGTTCGACATCCACACCGGCGGCGTTGACCTCGTCTTCCCGCACCACGAGGACGAGATGGCCCAGAGCGAGGCCGCGACCGGGGTGCCGTTCGTGGGGACGTGGATGCACTGCGCCCACCTCCAGATGGGCGGCGAGAAGATGGCCAAGTCCACCGGCAACATCGCCCGGGTGGCCGATCTCGTCGCTTCGGGCGTCTCCCCACGGGCCATCCGCTACGCCCTGCTCGCCGCCCATTACAGGATGGCGCTGTCGTTCAGCGAGGATTCTCTCCAGGCGGCTGCGTCGGCCGTGGAGCGCCTCGACTCCCTGTGGGCGGCGCTCGCGGCGTATCGCGCGGACGTGCCCGACGACCCCACGCTGCCCGCGGTCCTCGACGCGGCCCGTGCGGGGTTCGAAGCGGGGCTCGACGACGACCTGAACGCGTCACCCGCCTTCGCCGCCGTCTTCGAGATGGTCCGCGAGGCCAACCGCCGCATCGCTGCACGGGCCATCTCGACCGCCGACGCGGGGCGGGCCCGGGAGCTGCTCGCCGACCTGGACCGCGTGCTGGGGCTCCTGCCCGACGAGGAGGCGCTCGACCCGGACCTGATCGCCATGATCGAGGCGCGAGGCGCCGCTCGCGCGGCGCGCGACTGGGCGGAGAGCGACCGACTTCGGGCGGAGCTGCTCGACCGCGGCGTGGCGGTCGAGGACACGCGCGACGGCCAGCGGTGGCGCCGCGTGGAGGTGCCGCGTGGCTGACCGCGCGCGACGGGAGGCGCGCGGCCCGGGGGATCCGCGCGGGCGCAAGGGCACTGGGGGCGACCGGCCCGGCCGACGCCCCGGCGACGGGGGCCCCGATCGCCGCGGACAGGACGGCGACAGGCCTGCCGGCGGACGACCGCCCGAGCGAGGTCGACCGCCCGGCGGCAGGGACGACCGGGAGGGCGGCGGCAGGTCCGGCCCGCGCCGAGCAGGGCCGGGGATGCCGACCGGCCCTGACGTGGGTCCGCGGCCGCAGGGTCCCGATGGGCGCAGGCGAGGGGCCGGGCCCCCCGGACCGCGCGGCCCCCGCCTCCCCGACGGGCCGGGCGTTCGGGGCGGGCCTCCGCCCGGCGGCGGGCGCCCGCCGGCAGGGGGGCCCCACCGAGGCACCGGTCCCGAGCCGTCCGGCGGACCCCGGCCGCGCCGGCCCGCAGGCCCGGCGGATGCGCTCCGCGAGGCCTCGTCGCGTGGACCCGCGTGGGCCGCGGCCGGCCCGCCGCCCCGCGGGCGGGGGCCGACTGGTCCCCCCGGGCGGCCCCGACCCCCGTATCCGCGGGCTACGGGAGGCGCCGGCCCTGCGGGCCCTCCGGACCGTCCGCGTCCCACGTATCCGCCGCGCCCGGCGCCGCCGCGGCCGCCGTATCCGCCGCGCCCCGCGCCGGCGCGGCCGCCGGCCGACGCGAGCCGGCCCCACGGGGGAAGGCCGCACGCGCCGGGTCCTCGCGGCGGAGGCGACCGCCCGTGGGAGCGACGCGAGACCGACGCCCAGCGTCTCCGCCGGTCGTACCCCGTGGCCGAGGCGGCCGGGCTCGTGGCGCCCGGGGAGGAGCTCGTGGCCGGCCGGCACCCCGTCGAGGAGGCCCTCGCGGCGCGCCGCGTCGCACGCCGCCTCCTCGTCGTCCCGCACCGCCGCGACGCCCTCGAACGGATCGTCCTGCACGCGACCACGCTGCGGATCCCGATCGTCGAGGTCGAAGGTGGGACGCTCACAGCGCTGGCCGGCTTCGACGGCCACCAGGGTGTCGCCGTCGTCCTGGAGGAGCGGCGGTTCGCATCGCTCGAGGACATCCTGGCACGAGCCATCGAGCGCGGCGAGCCGCCGTTCGTCCTTGCGCTCGACTCACTCGAGGATCCCCAGAACCTCGGCAGCCTGTTGCGGAGCGCGGAGGCGGCCGGCGTCCACGGCGTCCTCTTCCCGATCCGGAGGCAGGCGCCGCTGACCCCCGCGGCCGTGAAGGCGTCGGCGGGTGCCATCGAGCACCTGCTCCTCGTCCCCGTCGACGATCTCGCGGGCGCGCTCGCCGACCTCCACGTCCGCGGCCTGCGCGTCGTCGGAGCCGAGGCCGACGCGGCGCTCACGCACCGCGATGCCGACCTGCGCGGTCCCCTCGCGCTGGTCGTCGGCCACGAAGGGCAGGGGCTGGGCCCGACCGTCCGCCGGCGCTGCGACCTCCTGGTGCGGATCCCGATGCGTGGCCGGATCGCCTCGCTGAACGCCGCAGTGGCGGGGTCGGTGCTCCTGTTCGAGGCGTCGGGCCAGCGAGGGGAGGCGCCCGCCCCGGTCCGCCCCTCGGCCGGACCGGCCGAGCCGGCCTCGGAGCCGAGCACAGGGCCCGGACAAGCCGCCGAGCCCGCCCCGGTCCCTGAGCCGGCGGCGACCGCCGAGCCCGCCCCGGTCCCTGAGCCGGCGGCGACCGCCGAGCCCGCCCCTGCCCGGCCTCTCGCCGATCCCGGACAGGTGGCCGAGGCCAGCGCGTCATCCGCCCGGGGACGCCGCACGGCCCGCAGCGCGGCCACGGACGACGATCTTCTTCCCGGCGGCCCGGCCGTCCATCCGCCCGAGCCCCCGGGCGAAGCCTCCGCCCCGCGCCGCCGCCGGCCCCGGTCGGCGCCCGACGCGCCCGGGGGCGCTTGACCCTCGGCGCGGCTGCACCGTATCATCGCCCTTCGCGCGGTGCAGCCTGCGGTCTGTCTCCGTGCGCCCGCCGACGTAGCTCAATTGGTAGAGCAGCGGTTTTGTAAACCGCCGGTTCCGGGTTCGAGTCCCGTCGTCGGCTCCAATCGAAGACCCATCCGGTCGAACGGAGAGCCCTCGGCCGGAGGTCCGACCCGACCGCAGGCCTCGGGCCCACATAGCTCAGTCGGCAGAGCACTTCCTTGGTAAGGAAGAGGTCATCGGTTCGAGTCCGATTGTGGGCTCCAGTCCCTCCGGCCGCGGCCGGCACATCAGCTGAGACGGAGCAGAACGCGCAGTGGCGAAGCAGAAGTTCGAGCGGACGAAGCCGCACGTCAACGTCGGGACGATCGGGCACATCGACCACGGCAAGACGAGCCTCACCGCCGCGATCACCAAGTACCTCGCCCTCAAGGGCAAGGCGGCATACCGCGCGTTCGACTCGATCGACAACGCGCCCGAGGAGCGCGAGCGCGGCATCACGATCGCGATCGCCCACGTCGAGTACGAGACCGACAACCGCCACTACGCGCACGTCGACTGCCCCGGGCACGCCGACTACATCAAGAACATGATCACCGGCGCGGCGCAGATGGAC